>NC_014774.1:629139-943708 GCF_000183665.1 Candidatus Liberibacter solanacearum CLso-ZC1 | reverse complement strand
CTGTCCTACGCGTGCTTCACGCCAAGTTTCGTTGTTTTTTATTTCATGGGAAAGTTTTTTTCCTTTGAATAAATCTTTGATTTGTAGCATTCCTTTTGATCGTTCTCCTTCTCCTTGAATGATAGCAAGAGGACAATTGCGTCGATCGGCATATTTTAATTGATTTCCAAAATTTTTAGAAGATCCTTGAAACATTTCCGTGCGTATACCCTCTGCACGTAACATTTGGGTATACATTTGATACCTGTTAAGACTATCTATGTCATGATCCATGACGGTTACGAGTACGGGACCTTTTTCTATATTTTTTGCCGAATCTTCAAGGCTTTTTAAAGCTACGATCAGGCGTGATATTCCGATAGAAAAACCAGTTGCGGGTATGTTTTGTCCTTTGAAACGTGATACAAGTCCATCGTAGCGACCTCCACCTCCAACAGATCCAAAGATTACGGTTTGTTTCTTTTTGTTTTTTACGGGAAAACGTAAAATAGCTTCGTAGACACATCCTGTATAATATTCAAGACCTCTAACAATAGTAGAAGATATCTTAATACGATTCGAATCGTAGCCGGATTTTGAAACAAGTTCACTAATTGCAATGAGTTCACGAAAGCCTGTTTCGCCAGAAGTAGAGCCTTTAACGAGTTCGTACAATTCATTCATTGATTTTTCACAATCAATGGAAAGAAAAGACATTACCGTATCGATTTTTTCAGGCGTAAGATTGGCTCCTTTTGTAAAGTCTCCTGAATCATCTGTTCGTCCTTCTCCAAGTAATAATTTGACTCCCTCCATTCCAAATTTATCGAGTTTATCGATTGCGCGTAGGACAATTAATCTTTCGTTGAGTTTATCATCGCCATTTAGCCCAATTTTTTCCAATATTCCATCAAGTATTTTACGATTATTGATTCCCACTTGATAGTCATTGCGTTTTATCCCTGCATATTCTAGGGTATCTGCCATCATCATACACATTTCAGCATCGGCTGTTTCTTTTGAAGAGCCGACATTATCTACATCACATTGTATGAATTGTCTAAATCTTCCAGGCCCGTGTTTTTCATTACGGAAAACTGGACCAATGCGATATGTACGATATGGGAAAACTATTGTATCGCAATGTTCTGCGACATGACGTGCTAAGGGGGCAGTAAGATCATAGCGCAAGCTAATCCATTGAGAATCATCATCTTGAAGAGAAAAAACACCTTGATTGGGCCTGTCTTCATCGGGAAGAAATTTTCCTAGGGCATCAGAATATTCTAATAAAGGTGTTTCTATCGGATCAAAGCCATAGCGTTCATATATATCACGAATGGCATCAAGAATTTTATTGCGTATACGAATTTCTTCTGTTGGACAATCAGCGAATCCACGAGGTAATTCTGCCCTTATTTTTGTTTTTTTCCCCATTTTTCCCTCGTATTTATTTAAAAATATATTTCTTTGTTTTATGGTATTGGAAGTGGAACTTGAACAACAATAATACTCGAAATAGTATGACAAGAACTATTTTTTCATTACAGGCTAATCATCCTAAAATATTTTTTTGACAATACACTAAAAATAACGTACTGAGCATGTGTATTTTAAAACAACTTTAAAAAGGAGATATTGTCTATAAATCTATATCTAGACAGTATAGTATATTGTACGTTATTTAATCTTTTATGTATATATTTGATATTTAAAAAGTAGATATTTTTAAAGTGGTATTGTATTTTCATTAAATAAAAATATAAAATATTTTTGGAAACAATTGATTTTCTTTTGTTCATTTAATGAGTCAACTACGGATTATAACCGCTTCCAATTGCGACATAAAGATCTACATAGCTTTTTGCCAATTGTCGTTTGGCTATAGATAGATCAACCTCTGCTTTAGCAGTTGTTTTTTCTATATCCAATAAATCAATTAAAGAATATTTTCCTTGACGGTAACTGATCGTTGATAGTGACATCGCTTGTTTATATAATTCCACTGTATTTTGTAGTGCTGTAACAACTTTTTTATCTTGATTAATAGATATTAGTGCGTCTTCCACTTCTTTAACGGCATTTAAAACTGTTTCTTGCCATGCTATATATTGTTCATGAGCAAAGGATTCTGCTCTACGGATATTAGATCTTATTTTTTGTCCATCAAAAATTGGTACGTATAGTTTTGGACCAAAAGACCAACCACTATGGTATCCAGGTGAGATATTATCGTGTGTAAGAGAGATGAAGCCATTTAGTGAAATTGCAGGATAGAGATCGGCTTTTGCTATGCCTATTTTAGCGATAGAATCAGCAATATTTTTTTCTCTATAACGAATATCTGGTCTATTTCGAATCAGGTCTGCTGGAATTCCAATATTGATTTTCATATATAAATTTGGTTGAAAAGGTTTTTTTTGCTTTTGTATATAAGCTAAAAAGTCAGTAGCTGAATGACCAAGTAACGTTGAAATATTATGGACATTAACACGAAATCCTTTTTCAAGATTCGGTATTTCGGATTCGATTGATTTGAGTTCTGCTTCTAGTTTTATAAGGGGTAATTTTGATATAGCTCCTTCAAATAGTTTGAGACGAGTTAATTTTAAATTGCGTTTGTATAAATCTAATATTTTATGGGCGATAGATATTCTTTCTTGAAAGTGACGTGCATCTATGTATGTAGATATTAACTTGGCAATAATGGTAAGTTTTGCTATTTCCGATTGGGCGTACACGCTGTCAAAATTTGCTAGAGCACTTTCCATACGACGTTTTTGTCCGAATAAGTCAATTTTCCAATCCGAATGTACCCTTCCTGTGGAATTAGTATCCGATTTAGGCATAATTTGATAGGATACTGAAGTTTGCAAAGAGGGGAAAAGATCGGCTTTAACAGCCAAGATATTTTCTTTGGCTGAATTGATGCGTTCTGTTGCTTTGAGTATCGTGAGATTTTGTTGTAAGGCAATGTTCACAAGCTTATTGAGACAAGTGTCATTGAAGGATTCCCACCATTTGAGCGTATCTACATTGATAGGGCTATTTGATTTTCCTATAGAAAATTGTGTGGGTAATCGTGGCATTTGAGGTTTGGTATATTCAGGACCAACAGCGCATCCTGCTAAAAGAACGACGAGGATAGAGAAATTTATTTTCAGAATATTCATAAATAAAAGGATCTTTTGGGACAAAAAAATATGAAGAGAGATATTGTCGTAATGTGATTAAATATACGCTATAATAAATAATATTTAGTTTCGTAGATTTGTTATATCGCAATCCAAAATAATATTTTTATGTTAGCCAACAAATAATATGTTTTCATCTTTTTTATGTTACGCATACTACCAAAGAAAATATTAAATTGGAAGACGTAGACAAGGTATGTTACGCTACTTTTCGATCAGTTTTTAATGAATGATAAATAAAAAATAATTTTTAATCATATACTTATGATTAATTACTGTTGGTTTATTAGTAGGCTATATTTGCATTTATAAACAGTAAAGCCGATCTTTGAGGGTATATGAACGTTTTTTTCTAATGGAGGCCTCGCCCAGAATCGAACTGGGGTTGAAGGATTTGCAGTCCTCTGCGTAACCATTCCGCCACGAGGCCTAAGATATAAAACAGCAATAAAAAAGTGATAGTCTACAATTGATCTTTTTGGGTATGGGTATCCTTCTGTTCACAGTAACAGTAAATATTTTCTCTCGCAAGAAAAAAACTTATTTAACGTACAATATTAAGAATCCAAAAAGCAAATTTGATTATAATGAAAGTTATAGAGTGATAATGTAGAAGAGGATAACGTAAGCATTCGGTAATAACTTCCAATCAGTAAGATACTATCAAGTAGCCTTGCATCATTATTAAATTTTTTCAATAGCGTCACCATATACAAAAAAATGTGAAGTGTTAATTTTTTATTAATAAAATTGAATATTTGTGTTTATTTTTAAAAATGTTTTTTATATAAGTAAGTTGTTAGTTGGGGTGGTTTTTTGATTCTCAATGTTTCCAGAGCGGGTAAATATTGCATAATATTGTGATATTTGCGCACAAATGAGTTGGCGGATGAAAATGAATTATTTTTTTTAAGGTTAATGTAGCTGGTAGTTAAGTTCCAAAGATAATCTGGACATTAGTCATTATAGCACTATCTGAGATTCCCCAAAAAGGATTTTGGTGCCCAAGAATTTAATTAACTGGTTTCTATAAATATTTTTAAAAGGGGAGGGGTAAAATGGCCCAATCTAATACTGTATCTGAACCTTCTATGGAAGAAATTGTGAATTCTATTCGGAGGATACTTGAAAACAATGATCAAGAATTTGGTGTTTCTAATAATGTAGAAACTCAAGTTCAAACATGTCAAGAAAATCCCCCTGAAGATAATTTTCAACGGGAAGAAAGAACATCTAATCATATTTTTTCAGAACAAAATCGTTTGAGAGAGTATAACGCTGCTTACCCGCAGAAAAAAACTATGTCGCTTTCTGATGTTGCGGCGCGTGTTCGTGCTGAGGCACGTGCTGATTCTTCTCGTGTTATTACCGATAGTGCTCCTCTTGAAAAAGATTCGATTTCGAGTCTTTCTAATAATGCGGTTGAAGAAAAATTTGTAGACGACTTCTCTTCTTCTGATTCAAATCTTAATATACAAATGAAAGAATCAATGCATTCTTCTGTTGCTGTTGATCAGCGTGAGGACAAAGATTCTGGATTGATTTCCTCTGATATTGGAAATCAAGTTTCTTCTTCATTTGATCAGCTAGCGAAGGCGTTGCAAGAATCTGACAATCGTTCTATTGATCAAATTTCTATTGAGGTATTGCGTCCTATGTTGCGTGAATGGTTGGATGATAATTTGCCAGGAATAGTAGAAAGACTTGTGCGGGAAGAAATAGAAAGAATTGCAAGAGGTCCTTCTCGTAGTTAATCTATTTTTGGTTTTTAAATTTTTATATGTATCATGTTCTCTGTTTAGAAAAATAGTGAGGGAATTCTTTTCTTTGGTCGGCTTTAGTAGATGATTGATAAAACGTATAATTTCGCTTCTGTAGAACAAAAAAGTGCGGAAAAGTGGGATTCCATTGATGCATTCCGTATGGGCGCCAATGCGAAATCAGATTCAGAATCATTTTGTATTGTTATGCCTCCGCCTAATGTAACGGGTTCATTACATATGGGGCATGCTTTTAATAGCGTTATACAAGATATCATGATTCGTTTTGAGCGTATGAGAGGAAAGAATGTCCTTTGGCAACCAGGAATGGATCATGCTGGTATTGCTACGCAGATAATGGTTGAGCGTCAGCTATCTGCCGAATCTTCTCTCACGCGAAAGGATATTGGGCGTAAAGCTTTTATTGAAAAAGTTTGGGATTGGAAAAAAAAATCAGGGAGTTCTATTCTCAGCCAGTTAAAAAAAATAGGTGCATCGTGTGATTGGTCTCGTGAAAGATTCACGATGGATCAGGGAATGTCTAAGTCAGTTATTGAGGCTTTTGTCAGTCTTTATAAAGAAGGACTAATATACAAAGATAAGAGGATTAGTAATTGGGATCCATATCTTGGAACTTCTGTTTCTGATCTTGAGGTTGTCCAGAATGAAGTTGATGGTAGTCTGTGGTATATACGTTATCCATTAATGGACGGTATTTCTTACCGTCATCCGATTGAATTTGACGATGATGCAAAGCCAGTAGAGTGGGAAGTTCGTGATTATATTGTTGTCGCTACGACTCGTCCAGAAACAATATTTGGAGATGTTGCGATCGTTGTTCATCCAGAAGATTGTCGTTACAAAGAGATTGTTGGGAAATATACTGCGTTACCTATAGTAGGTCGTCGTATCCCTATTATTTTTGATTCTTATCCTAATCCTAATTTTGGAGCTGGGGCTGTAAAGGTTACTCCTGCACATGATTTTAATGATTTTGAAATCGCAAAGCGTTATGGATTAGGTTTTATTAATATTTTAACTTCTCAAGCAAAGCTTTGTCTTTTAGAAAATGAATTTTTTTTAAAAGATCTTGTTATTTCCGACGAAACAAAAAATATTTTTAGTGAATTTGAAGGTTTAGATTGTCTTACGGCTCGTTCAAAAATAGTTGCATTGTTAGAACAAACAGGTCTTCTTGATAAAATAACACCTTATAAGCATGTGGTACCCTGTTGTGAACGTAGTGGTATTACTATTGAGCCTCGTATAACAGAACAGTGGTATCTTAATGCTGCGGTTTTAGCAAAGCCTGCTATTCGTTCAGTAAAAAATTCTCTTACATCATTTGTTCCGCAATCTTGGGATAAAAGTTATTATGAATGGTTAGAAAATATTCAACCTTGGTGTATTTCTCGACAGATTTGGTGGGGACATCAAATTCCTGTTTGGTATGGACCTGAAGGAAAATTGTTTGTTGAACACACTGAAAGCGCTGCTTTAAATTCTGCTATTGATTATTATCTTTCGCAAAATAATGATATGACTCTCATTGTTCAAAAGATGATTAAAGAAGGGAATATAGCTGATCTTTTGAAGCGTGATGAAGATGTCCTAGACACTTGGTTTTCTTCTGCCCTTTGGCCATTTGCATCGCTTGGATGGCCAGAAAAAACTATTGAATTAAAAACTTATTATCCTACGAATGTTGTGGTTACTGGGTTTGATATTTTGTTTTTCTGGATTGCACGAATGATGATGATGGGCCTGCATTTTATGAAGGATTCTGAAAATAAAGGCATTGAGCCTTTTCGGATCGTTTATATGCACGCGTTGGTTAGAGATAAATACGGACAAAAAATGTCTAAATCTAAAGGCAATGTTGTAGACCCGATTGATTTAATAAATCAATATGGTGCAGATGCTTTACGGTTTTATTTTTCTATCATGGCGGTGCAAGGACGTGATATTAAGTTAGATTTGGCACGTGTGGTTGGTTATCGCAACTTTATAACCAAATTTTGGAATGCAGTGCGCTTTGCAGAGATTAAAAATGCTAAACATAGTGTTTCTTTTGTTCCACAAAATGTAAAGTGTGTTATTAACAAATGGATCGTTGTGCGCCTTTCTACCGTTATTAATGAGGTAACGACAGGAATAGAAAATCATCGTTTTAATGATATTTCTGCTATTTTGTATCGTTTTGTGTGGCATGAATTATGTGATTGGTACGTAGAATTCATTAAATCAATTCTTAATCAAGACGATAGTGATTTGATTTCGGAAACTTTATCCTGTTTTTCGTATGTATTGTATAATGTTTGCAAGTTATTGCATCCTATTATACCTTTTGTGACAGAAGAGCTTTATGCTTATATCTCTCCCGATGGTATAGATAAAAAAGAATTTTTATGTCATGCACAGTGGCCTTCACTTGTTTTTGAGGAATCTTCTGCTGTGGAAGAGGTTGATTGGATTATTCGTTTGATTTCTGAAATACGTTCTGTACGTATAGAAATGAATGTCCCCTTAAAGGCAGTGGTACCATTAGTTTTTGTAAATGTAGATTTATCTATGCGAGAACGATTGATATCTCATCAATATATTATTAATCGCTTGTCTTCGGGAAACATTGTTTTTTCGGATTCATCTCCAGAGCGTTCAATTCAAATTGTTCTTGATGGGATGATATTCTTTTTGAAAATTGGTGATTTCGTTGATTTTTCTAAGGAAAAATCTCGACTTGAAAAATCTCTCACAAAAGTTCTAGATGAATTATCTATTGTCAAAAAGAGATTGGCTCATTCTAATTTTATAGAAAAAGCTCATCCTGATATTTTGCAGTTGGAAAAAGAAAAACTTTCTAAGATTGAAAAGAAAAAACAATCTTTGGATATTTCTCTCGCACGTATAAAAACGTTTTAGATATCATGTCTATGATAGCAGAACGTGTTCTTACTATAAAATATTCGTAGGGTAGGGCTATAGAGAATATTAACTTATATAAGTTGTACAGATGATATGTTCTCTATTAATATTTTCACATTGGGAGTTTTATCGCGAATACTGGTTATTATCCTAATAATGTTTTTATAGGCTTTTTTTTCTTTCTTGAAAAAAAATGTATAATTGTATGGTTAGGGTAAATACTAATGTGGTACCTATAATAGATTTGCATATATGATAAAACCATATAGAAACGTCTTCAATTGACTCATATTTATCGGTATAAACAATCATATAACTTGATGTATATAATGATTCTACTACGATAGGAATGAAATATATCGATAGTAATAAAGAAATTATATTTAATGATTCTTTTACTGTCATATCATAGTTTTCAGTGGCTTTTATGATTTTGCATTTCGTAAGAATGATGCACGCACAATAATAGCTTAGAATAGCTACAGGGAGAATTATAGTGAAACCACTAGAGATCAGCATATACGGATTAGCATATTCCATTAATTTTTGACTCCCCATTAATGGCATTATCCACATTACACAACTAATAATAGAGCAGAGTATGATAGTAATAAAATTATTGTTTTTCATATGATTCTTTTTCCCAATCATTACTTTTTGCGTAATTATATAATAATTAATCTAAAAAACCAAGGATTGAAGTTTCTATTCATTTGAATAGGGGAAGGAAGAGAGTTTCATTCATCACCATTTTTTCTGTTGAATTAAGCTGGATTAAAGGAGATGATGAGCAAATATTGACAATATTTTTGAGTGCTTATAACCGATAAGAATCTTATTTTTAATAAATCTCAATAGTCTTTTATCTCATTTATTGGAGAATTATAACCTCTAAAATATTTCTTGCTAGCTCTTGTATTCCTGTTCTGCAAGACGGAGTTTTACGACGAATTTTTGATAATTTTAAAATCATTGTTATTATGTGATAATTATATGATAATTATATGATAATACTGTTATTTTTTCACTTTCCTCCTCACTTTTTTGTAGTGGTCAGGAGAGATCCCTTGCACGCTAAAAGAGGATGCAACAGTCTAGAAGATTTAATACCCAGTCGCATGTATATATCTCTGTTTGAGATACAGTCTTCCACCCGTATCCCGCCATGAACGCATGAGTTGTAGTTCTATCTAAAGATAAGGGAGAGAGTTCTCTCATTTTGATTTATTATGATAGTTTTACGGAAGAGATGCTTTCATTGTAAACTATGGAAATGCTCATTATTTTTTTACTTTTATTTTAAAGACTTTACAGCATTCAAAACACTTTTTGCATGATTTTTAAGCTTTACAGGCCTCCATATTTTGGAAATTATTCCTTGTTCGTCAATGAGAAAGGTTGTTCTTACTACTCCCATATATTTTTTTCCAAACATATTTTTTTCTTTCCAAACATCATAGGCCTGCAAAATTTTTTTAGATTCATCAGAAAGAAGAGTAATAGAGAGATTATATTTTTGAAGAAATTTTGTATGACTAACGATAGAATCGGGTGATATGCCTATAACAACGGTAGATTCCTTTTCAAAATCAGATTTTAAATTACTAAAATCTATAGCTTCGGCAGTACATCCAGTGGTATCGTCTTTGGGATAAAAATAAATAACTAATTTTGATCCTTTGAGTGCGGATAAGCTTATTTCTTTTTCAGCAGTGCTAGGAAGTATGAAATCAGGAGCTTTGTCTCCCGAAGATAAAAGTATAGATGTCATTAATTTCATTCCTTCATATTATGTGTATACAGATTATAAATAGTGTTTTTGCATAGTGAAAATGTACATTTTATTTTTCATATATTTTTTGATTTTGATATGTTTTTTTCGATTAATACGCAGTGTATTCTGCGACTATAAAAGATTAATGCTCAATGCTAGCAGATCTTTTTAACTCATTCATACAACTAAAACAAGTATTGGACTTTTTTTATAGTGATTTTGATAAATTGATAGATCGTGGAGCGTTTTTAAACAAAATTTGCAAGATATAGTAGCATCAGATCTGCATACTGTTCTATATAAAACGAGATGAAAATAATGAGAATAGATATCGTTCGTTTAGGGATACAAACGATCAATAAGAAGGTTTTTACAATCAAAATCTATAAAAGTATTGTGATTATATCAACGGGCATGTGTATAAGGAGAGATTTGTCATTACTTTTTTTAAAAGAAAAGCAATACATAGGATTGTTTGTGCAATAAAGCTCGCCTGAGAAAAGATAGGTAATCATATATTTAAAAAAATAATATATTGTTTTCTTTGTTGAGTAAGGAGATAGAGCAATGTGTATTTGGGGTTTGATGTTTCGAATCATTCTCTTTTTTTGGAATCAAATAGGGAGTTTGTTACTTTTTTCTATGGGCTTAAGCTTAAGGCTTCGTTATATGATGAATAAAATATTTAAGAATAGAAGAAGATAGTACCGTAAAATCAATTACTTAAGATTATTCCGATCAAACCCTAGGGTATTGATTCTACTGATTTTTTTTATGCACTTTCACACCTTTTAGATGTTTTTTGCAAGCAAATTAACGGTAGCGGAAGCTAGTTTTTTCCTATCCGCATCTTTTCAGCCATAGTTGATTTTGACCAGCCATACATAGCCATAAGTTCGTACGAACTAGCCCCAGAATTTGCTAGTATCGTCGCTCCTGCTTTTCTTAATCCGTGTGCTTGTACACTGGTTAGGCAAATCTGCTTTTTTGCATTGGGTCTTAAACCAAAGCCCGAAAGCAAGGGCGTGAGAAAAAACTGTGCCGTGTGATGTTGTTAAAAACACTTCTCCACAACAGGGTGTAGCATTGATGCATTCTCTTAAAGCAGGGGGGCAATAGGGATATGGACATATACCCCAGTCTTTTGAGTTTCGATAGACATAACCTCGTCTTTAATATGTTGGATACCCACTCTCATAACATCGGATCTTCGCAATCCTAAAAACAACATCATTTCAAGAGCGAGGCTCGCTTTTTTTCCTATAGGATGATATTTCCTGAATTGTTCAATCTGTTCTATTGTCCATGTATGAAACCCTTTTGTTTTCCACGGTTGGCGGGAAACTCCACTAGTAGGATTTGATTTTACTAATCCTCTTGACACCGCCCATTTGAACACTACCGCCATAGTATTGAGAAAAGCATTAGCTACAACGGGTTTATCAACGAAGAATTTGTTTAATAAGAAAAGTATTACGATAGCAAATAATGGCTCAATTGGTAGTTCGTTTTACCAAAGTCGAGATTTTTATGCAACAGCCGATGTTTCCGTTATAAGAAATAAACATCTGAACCTATCAGCTTTTATCCCGTTCCAAATATTATAAAGGCTGGTAGGTTTTTTCACAAAAAGGGAAATATTCATAATATATTATTGCATACACAGTACTTATTGATTTTTTTTATAAAATATTCTATAGTTAACATCGTACTAAAAGTGGCTGGTTAGTAGCTTTTTCGTATCTTAGGATAGGAAGAGGACTGTCTTATACAGCCACGTATGGCAATCCTCTTCCTATTCTAGGGAATTAGGATTTTTTTTGTTTTGAATGCCACGTTTCAGCCAAATATTGAATATGATACGGCCCTTTTGCAGAACGTTTTGTCGCCTGCAATTGCAGGCAATCCTTTAGCATTTACTAAATACATGTATCGTTGGGGCGAAGAGGGTACACCTCTTGCGAATTGCAAAGGTCCTCGTGCATGGCAGACTGAAGTATTTCTTGAACTTGCCGAATTCATTGAGAAAAACAAAGAAGCAAAAAGACTTGGAAAACCTTTACAGGTCTTCAAGTTAGCGATTGCTTCTGCCCGTGGTATTGGAAAAACAGCTCTGGTAGCGTGGATAACGTATTGGTTTTTGTCAACAAGGATTGGCTGTACTGTAGTGATATCAGCAAACAGCGATGATCAATGTAAGACAACATCATTTGCTGAAATACGCCGTTGGCACTCCTTAGCAAAGAATGCTCATTTCTTTGAAGCCAATATAGCAGAAGCACTTCTAGCAGGTGGATGTTCTCCATGGCAAGCGGAACCGGTAGCTAAAACTCTGGTTGATATCAACACCAAAGCAGAAGAAGCCAAAAATAACCAATCTGAGAAAGACTTTTCAAGATTAAGGGCTGAATTGGGCAGAAATCTTGAGCCTACGTTTCAGAACATTGCGGCGTTGGCAAAACATTTTGATCTCGGTGATGCTCAGCTTCATGCCTTCCTTTATTCGGGCGATGATGTCGTTAAGTCCGTTAAAAAGGTTGCCAATATGGCATCGGCTTTAATGGAAGGAGCATCTTTTGCTGTCAGTAAAAAAGAGGATGTAGGAAGCCTGGGCAAGATTAGAAGCAGAATGTCTAAAATTTCTAAGAAATTAGCAGAGGGGGATGAGAAAGCAAGAGCTGAATTCAAGTCTTTGTGTGAGCAAGAAGCTCAACTCATAGCCAAATACTAAAATTAATATCCATTCTTAACCAAACCAAAAAGGAAAAAATAAAATGAAAAATGAATTAGAAATCCTATACCAAACTCAATGGACAAATTTAATTGAATCATTGTCCCCGTACAACAAAGCGACGTGTTCAGAGGCTGTTAAAATCAAAGAAGGGCTTGTTGAGGATGGCGTAGTATGCGTCAAACAGTGGTGCGGGAAAATGGAAGCCAGAGAGGGCATAGCAACAGAACACAATCCGTCTAAAAAAACTCGTCGGTATGTTCAAGGTTTTCCGAAAGTCACTTCATCTTTGGTTGACAAATCATATGATCAGACAACTATATCCGTTAACATTCTTGAGGGTTACGCCAGGTCTGCTATCAAGGGAATGAACCGGGCACAAGATCATATGATCATCAAGGGTATTTTCGATCCTAACATCGTAGACGATGGCACTGAGAGAAAAGAAAAAGAGTTCGATCCTAATATGGTTGTTGCTCTAAACCATGGAGTAGAAACTGCACCTGCTAATAGCGGGACTGTTCTTTTTCAGGACAAATTTAATCCAAAGGGGCTAACATGGGAAAAGCTCCTTAGAGCTAAAACTTTGATTGGAGAATCTGGAGGATCGGATAATATCAACGCTATCATTTCTCATATGGACTATGAGAATCTCTTGCTTGATCCTCGTATAAAAACTGTGGATTACATGAAGTCGGGTCGTGTAGAACGTGGGAATATCACGCGCATAGCGAAAATCAACATCAACATCTATGTTAGTGAAGCTATACCAGGTGGTCTCATGGCAGAGTATGAGTCTGATAAAGAGTTAAAAAAAGATCGTAAGGATAGGAAACCATATTGGACTGCAGCTAAGATGGGAGCGGGTGTCTCTCGCATGATACCTGTGTTTTCCAAAGATGCAGTAACTCTAGGAATATGGAAAGAAATTAAAAAAATTGTGAGTGTTCGTACAGACTTGCACAACATCTTACAACTTTTCTACTCTATGAAGATGGGTGCAACGCGTACCAATGAGAACCACGTAGCGAAGATACTTGTATCGGACAGCTAAAGATTGGTTGATTTGCATGTTGTATCTTTGTAATCGTTCACTGCAAACACTAGGGCTTCCCTCCATTACGGATTTGGAAGGGAAGTCCACGTCTGCCCAGGAGTTTAAGTAGGCATTCAGTGGAGTCTATCCCGCTTTGCTTCGGAAAGCCCGTTGGCATTTTGCAATTAAGAGAAAGCTACTCCAGGAACTTGATGAACCTTTAGTAGAAGATCGATACCATACGTATATCAGTCCTCATGATTGTATTTGCATCATCGATCATCCACCATCTTGGATTTTCGAAGGAAAGAAAATCTTAGCTGCGGAAACCCCGCCGTTGAAAATTAGATACATAGCAAGGCTACAGGATCTTGAGGATTGTGATTCTCTTTTTCTCGAAATCTTGGCTACTAATATGGCTTTGGAGTTGTGTGAAACTCTCTTAGGGTCTGAGAGTAGAAAACAAACTCTGCGAAAAGAGTTTGAAATGCTCATGGACAAAGCAAAAACTACGGGTGCGATTGAGATGCCTCCGCCTAAATTTATCTCTGAGCATCTTATGCAGAAGAGGTTTATTGAATATGATAAGACGAAGCTTGAGCAAACCAGGATTCAAAGTACTACTCAGCTAGATCTTGCAGATATTAAATTGGGGATTGAAGAACTTAAAGTTGATCAGCCAATCAGATTAGCAAGAATAAAAGCTCAAAAGGTCAAGAGTAGCAGTGGTGTCAAATGGATTGATGGCTTTAACTCCCTTATCCGTCCTCTCACAACCTTTTTTTTGGATTATTATTTATCCGCTACTCGTCTGGTGGAGTGTGAAAGAGGGCATCTTTGACAGAAGCCCTCTTTCGATCCTAAGCCCATTTGAACAAGATATTATCGCTTGTATCCTTCTGGTACACAGATAAAATTGTGCAGGAGAAACGGGGTTAGTTAGAAGTCACTGAGTTACCAGTTGATGTAGCTCCTTTATCTGGTGTAGATCCTCCAGCTGTTCCAGCATCTTTAGATCCTCCAGCTGTGTTATCTGCTGGTTTAGGTGTGTTAGGTGTTCCAGCTGTGTTAGCTGCTGGTTTATGTGTCAGTTGCTGGTTTAGGTGTATCAGCTGCTTTAGCTGCGGTAGCTACTTTTTTAGCTACTTCAGCTGCTTTAGCTGCCGATTCTGCTGCTTTAGGTTTCGTATTATTACAACCACCTAAGGAAACAGCTGTTGATAGCATTGCAACTGTAGAAATTAAACCTAGCTTTTTTATATTCATGTTGTTCTCCATATATACGTATCTTAATATCCATTATAATGCAAATTAATATAATATAAAAACTATATATTTAATGCAAAATTAATATAAGCTAACAACTATATATTCCGTGAGTCAATACCTTGTCGCAGCTTTTAATTTATTTAAATGCGGGAGTATTGATACGATAGAAACTGCAAAAAATTAATATATTTACTGGTAGATTGTGATAAAAAAAATCGTAAAATCAATAAGTTAAATCGTATAAAATATTTAAGAATAAAGTAATAGTAAATTTTAATTCTGCAGTATTGGGCTTTAAATCATTTATTGTCCGTTTTTTTTCAATATGTCGTAAGTAATTGTTGACGACCAATGGATACTAAAAACATCTTTTTCAGGATGAAAAGGTTCGATGATCGTTTATAATGATCATAGCTATTGTATATCTCAGAAATTTTATTTTTTGAGAGGTGTATCTTTTTGATAAAATATGAAAAATCCATCGGATAAATTTATTTTTTAAATTTTATCCTAGGATTTTTTGTATGGTGCTTTGATTAATTCCATTGTCTTACTGATGCGCAGAATCCTTAATCATCTTGATGATGTTGGCTGCTTGGTTGGTTGTTTCTTTTTGTTCTTCATGCTTAAAATGCTTAATAAAAGTCTCGGGTTCATCCCCCATCAAATTATCGGTCATGACTATGGCATTTTTTCCATCGATGATTTCCTCTTTTTGGGTAGAAATAACATCATTAAGTTGATTTTGAATGTTCGATTTTGATTGTTTTGGCAATTCGCAACTTAGACATTTGACATATATAGAAAAATCCTGTGTCCTAATAGGATGGTGTATTTCATAAACTGACTGTGCTTTTCCTACTTGAGCGCTGAACGCAAATAATATTACTGCTAACATTAAAAAATTCATATAAAAACCCTAACTATATTAAGTAACTTTTTTAAAATATATTAATATATAAACAATTTATTAAAAGTATTTTGTAATTTAAATTATAATAAAAGTATTTATTATTTTTAATACTTATCTATTCTACGTTTTTATTTTTTTTTGTAAATAGATATATTTATGATATAAATATATATTTTTTATATTGGAATATAATTTCTTAATATTGGTTATATTATTCTATTTTACGATTTTATTTCTTTTGTAAGCCTATATCTTTACGCCAGAATCCATGTTCCCAATCGATATCTTCCACCATGTTATAGGCCCGCTCGCGAGATTCGGATATTGTTTTGCCTAACGCGGTAGCGTTTAATACTCTCCCGCCATTAGCTACAAGACTGCCATCTATTATGGATGTACCTGCATGAAATAATTTTGTTTTATCTGTATCTAGAGGGATTTTTCGGATTACGGTTCCTTTAGGATAAGTCTCGGGATAACCGTTTGTTGCAACAACAACTGTTAGTGCATATTCTGCTTTCCAATCTATAGTAGTATTGTGTAAATTTCCCTGAGCGCAAGAATTTAAAATTTCTAATATATCGCTTTCCAAACGCATCATCATTGCTTGACATTCAGGATCACCAAAACGCACATTATATTCAATTAAGTAAGGCTTTTGTTTGGTAATCATAAGTCCAGCGAATAACACACCTTGAAAAGGGATTTTTTCTTGTTTCATTCCTTCGACTGTCGGTTGAATAATAGTTTTTATAATAGTGGAATACAATTCTTTTGACAATCCTAATGCTGGAGAACAAGCACCCATCCCACCGGTATTAGGTCCAATATCACCGTCGCCAACACGCTTATGATCTCTTGCTGTTGTAAAAGGAACTGCGATTTTTCCATCACAAATGGCAAAAAAACTAACCTCAAATCCTTCAAGGTATTCTTCTATCACCACAGTTGAATTTATTTGTTGAAAGCATCGATCAATGGCGACAATAGCTGCATCTAAAGTGGTGGCAACGACTACTCCTTTCCCAGCAAAAATTCCATCGGCTTTAATGACAATAGGCATTTTTTGTGTTTTTACGTATTTTTTTGCCACTATCGGATCAGCAAAATGTTGGTATTGAGCGGTAGGAATACTATATTTTGTACAAAATTTCTTTGTAAAAAATTTAGATGATTCAAGTTGAGAAGCTCTTTTAGAAGGACCAAATACTTTAAAGCCAGCAGAGTTTAATGCATCGGAGATGCCATTCACTAACGGTAATTCTGGTCCGATAATTACGAGGTCAATTTTCTTTTTTTGGCAGAACTGAATGATAGCAAGATGGTCTTCTACATCAAGAGGAATACATTTAGCATGTTGTGCGATGCCCGGATTCCCTGAAGTAGACCATAATTCTGATAGTAATGGTGATTGTGCTATCTTCCAAGCAAGGGCATGTTCTCTTCCGCCAGAACCAATGAGCAATACTTTCAAATTCTACGATTCCCTTAAAAAATATGATTGGAGAGATCAGATTATTCATTTTTTCTCTCAATTATCAAGTATTAATACTATTTATACAGTAAAACCAAAAAGGTCTATGTCATAAGTATACTGTGAATCATTGCTGAACTATATAAATAAAATTGACTATGAAACATAGGGCGGCCGAGATCTTTTGATTGGCAGTTGTTATAAATTTTATCTTGATATAAAATATGTTTTAAGCAAACGACGAAACTATGCAAATACTAAGGGATTTTTTTATGCCTGGATTATTCCTACATTATTCCTACATTATTGGTACAATCGCATCATGAATTCGGTTTTTTCTCCTTATGCGCATTTAGCACGTTTGCACATGTTAACGGGTTGGCGTCTCATGTTATTGCCTTCTCTTTGGTCTATTATTTTTGCTGCATATCCTTTAAGAAGAGCTGGATTGTTATCTTGGTCTACGATTTTTTGGTATTTGTGTTTCTATCTTATTGGCTCTATAATTGTGCGTAGTGCTGGATGTACATGGAATGATCTCGTTGATCATAACATTGATTCGCAGGTTTCTCGTACACGGTCACGACCTTTGCCAGCAGGACAATGTAGCCGTTCTCGAGCATATATTTTTGCAATTTTTCAGTTTGTAATTAGCCTTATATTGCTCATGCAATTGAATTATTTTGTTATTTGTATTGGTTTTGCTGTATTTGTTATTCTCCTTATTTATCCTTTTTCAAAGCGTTTTATTCCTTGTCCTCAAGTTGTTTTAGGCATCTGTTGTGGAGGAGGAGTTTTTATCGGATGGGGATCTCTACATGAAAGCTTTTCATGGACTGCTTTTTGGCTTTTCATAGGAACGATTTTTTGGGTTATTCATTTTGATACTGTATATGCGCATCAAGATAAGAAAGACGATGAACAGATAGGTATAAATTCGACAGCAAGATTGTTTGCTGATCACACTAAAATATGGATTTCAATTCTCTATGGTCTCTTTACCCTTTGTTTTATGATCGCCCTTTACCTTGTACAAGCGAATTTTTTTGCTTGGATTGGATTGTTAATAGCATTATTTTTTACGATCAAGCGTATTATTATTCTTGACATTTCTAGTTCAGATCAATGCTTTTTATTTTTTAAAACTGCCGATATGACGGGGATGTTTATTTTTGCTAGTTTACTTTTCTCATTGTTTTTAGATCAATTTTGATGTTTCATTTTTTCTCATAAATTGAAATATTTCTTTTTAGATATCTTTGCAATGCATGAAGGAAAAAATAAATACGATACAGAACATTAATAAAGTCATTTGATAAGGTGACTTTACCGTTGATGATTATAAATATTGATTGGGTTTATTGTAGAATATGAATGCAATTTTAAGACTAGTATCAGGGCTTTCCCTTTATCGTTTATTTTTTTCTTAAGATGTATATTCTTAAATATATCTGTAGTTTGATATTAGTAATCGTTTATATTATTCTGGAATATGTTAATGGAGCAGCATAAATAAATAAAATTTTTAAATATTAAGGCAATAGATTGAGTATTAATGCAACAAAAGAAAAGAGTGTTGTTACATCAAATACAGTGGAAACAGTAGCCTATTTAATATCATAAAGGATAAGTAAAGTAATATTGATTTTACTATATATTTAGAGATAGGATATGGGACAATGAAATTGTATTCTGTTAAAGAAATTTTCCTAACTCTTCAAGGGGAGGGGGCTCAAGTAGGGCGTGTCGCTGTTTTTTGTCGTTTTTCTGGTTGTAATTTGTGGTCAGGGCGAGAAAAAGACCGCTTGTTTGCTCAATGTCGTTTTTGTGACACAGATTTTGTAGGAACAAAAGGCACTATGGGTGGTCGTTATAGTGCTGAGCAACTAGCGGATCTCATTGCATCAGCATGGATTCCCGAAGAGAAAGAAGAGCGTTATTGTGTTTTGACAGGTGGCGAGCCTTTGTTACAAGTAGATTCTGCCTTGATTAAGGCTTTAAATAAGCGAAATTTTACAATTTCTGTTGAAACTAATGGTACAATTAAACCTCCGGAAGGTATTGATTGGATATGTGTAAGTCCTAAGGCGGGTTGTGATCTTAAAGTTAAAAATGGTCAAGAATTAAAATTAGTATTTCCGCAAGTAGATGCTCCTCCAGAAAATTATATTGATTTTGATTTCGACATATTTTCTTTACAGCCTATGGATGGTTCTTTTTTAAAAGAGAATACAAATTTAGCAATTTCTTATTGTTTTAAAAATCCGAAATGGCGTGTTAGTTTGCAGACCCATAAATTTATTGGAATCCGTTGATTTGTTCAGTAAAGATATACAACATGAGGAATATTTACTGAGATGTCATTTTTAACAAGACAAAAGATATTTCGATTAAAAATAAAATCCGAAACGCTTGAAAAGCTTGTTTTTCGTCTTGATGTAGAAAATAAAGGTAGTGTAAACACACTATACATACCAGCCAATATCTCTGGATATTATATGTTGTGGTCTTTGTCTAAAGAACAAAAAATTACAAGTGAAGATGTGTTTTTTGAAGAGGTAACAACGTTTAAAGCATGTCTTTTTTGGCTGAGGTCTTTTTTGACTTTTTCAAAGTATAGTCAATTGTCTTTTCCGAGTTGTCGCATATTTTTTTATGGTTCTAGAAAAGATAAAAAAGCTTTTTTTAGACTCAATCGTTTTATGTCTAATAGTCGCATGCCTTTCGACGGAAAAAAATTCTTATACATTAAGGAATTATTTGAGGGATGGAAAAATCTTTCATCTTTAGACAATAAAGGCAAGATCAAAATAAATTCAAAAATAGCGATAGTTGTGCATTGCTATTATCAAGATACATGGGATGAAATTTCTCATCTTTTATTAAGACTCAATTTCGATTTTGATTTATTCATTACTACAGTAAAAAAGAACAAGGATTTTGAACAAGATGTTTTAAAGAATTTTCCTTCGGCAAGATTATATGTCATGGAAAATAAAGGTAGAGATGTCCTTCCTTTCTTATGTTTATTAGAGCTTGGGGTTTTTTATGATTATGACTATCTTTGTAAGATTCACGGGAAGAAATCTGCAAGAAGAAACTATCATCCTTTTGAAGGTATTCTATGGAGACGGTGGATTTTCTTTGATCTCTTAGGATTTTCCGATATAGCTCTTCGTATTATTAATAAATTTGAACAGAATCCTAGCATTGGTATGATTGGTTCGGGGAGATTTAGACGCTATAAAAAATATTCTTTTTTCAAGAAAAGAAGCAAAGTGTATAAGCGTGTTGTCGATCTTGCTCGGAGGATAGATTTTCCTGTTGAAGAACTTGATTTAGATTTTTTTAATGGAACTATGTTTTGGGTGAGGCCAAAATGTTTAGAACCCCTCAGGAACATCCATCTTACAGGGGAGTTTGAGGAAGAATGTAACCTTGAAGATGGTGCACTTGAACACGCGGTTGAACGATTTTTCCCTTTGTCTGTGCAGCGTGCAGGATTTTCACTAGAATCAGTTGATTGTGTTGCGGAATATGATCAACTATCTCAGTAGTTTTTTTGTGAAAAACTAATTTTCCCCAGTAATTTTTATGATTATCAGATCCAACCCATTAACTCACGGCGTGTTATTTTTTCCAATAGATCTATTCCTAAATTGCTACTATTGAGGCAGGGGATATGTGTAAATTCTTGTCCACCATGCTGGATAAACATTTCTTTTACTTCATGTGCAATTTCATAATTTGTTTCAAGACAATCCGAAGAAAAACCAGGGGTAATAATAGCAATTCTTTTAATGCCACTATGTGCTAGTTGTTGAATTGTTTTATCTGTATAAGGTTGAAGCCATTCAGATACTCCAAAGCGTGATTGGAAGGTTATTTTAAAATTAGCATCTGTCCGAGATAGGGATTCTTTAAGAAGACGTGCAGTTTTATGACAGTGGCACCTATATGGATCTCCTTTTAAACAATAAGAAAGAGGCATTCCGTGGAATGAAGCTAGTAGTATTTCTGGTTCCCATTGAAGAGATTCAAGGTGTGTATTTACCGAATGAGTCAATGCGCTAATATAATCTGGATTGTCATAATAAGGAGGGACAACTCTTAAACTTGGTGTCCAGCGCATTTTCATTAGTTTTTGGAATACTTTATCTTGTGCAGTTGCAATTGTGGCCGCTGAATATTGTGGATATAAAGGAAATAAGATAATTCGGCTACATCCTTTTTTCGTGAGACTATCGATGGTTTCGTCGACAGATGGTTTGCCATATCTCATGGACCAATCAACTATTACGGAAGGTATGTTTTCTAAGCCTTTGGCTAAATTGATAGCTTGGTTGCGTGTATGAGTTCGTAATATACTTTCATTTTGTGAGGTATTCCATATTTGAGCATAGGCGTGTTTTATTTTTTGAGGGCGAATATTAAGGATTATTCCAAAGAGAATTGGCCACCATTGCCACGATGGTAATTCAATGACACGTTTATCAAGAAGGAATTCCTTTAAATAACGGCGGAGAGAGAAAAAATCATAGCCATCTGGCGTTCCAAGATTAAGTATTAAAACGCCAATTTTACCAAATTTGACTTCAGGATGATCGTGTGGGGCAGAAGAAGATATATTCATGAGTATCAATCTAAGAATCATTTTGTTTTTTTAAACGAATGCAAAGATCTTTTTAACTCTGCTTATTTCATGCAAAGCAAGATCGTAGAAAAAGTTATTGGATTTCTATAATGCATATTAAATTATATGTTTCTTGTCTATATTTCATGGAAAATTCTTGCAAAGAATTCCGTGAGAGTTCGTACTAAAACATAAAACGTTATCCGTGATATAATTTATTTGTTTTACTTATAATATATCATTGATGGAGAAGGATTGGGATTGTTGGGATCTTCGGCGGATGTCACAACAACATTATCGTTCTGTGGCTTAGTTACGGGCACTTCAGTGAGATGCGTGCGTCTCAGATAGAATTGTTTTTTGTTTTGTGTAATGCAAGTGAGTTTAGAGTATTCTACAAACTTACATTGGATTTTTTCTGAAGTACTTCGAATTAAAGAGGTAAGTTTAATGTCTATTCCTTGATTGGCTTTTTCACTATAAAAACCTGTTGCTAGAATACTACTAGATCCATCTGTAGAGATGGTTTTAAATGTACCATCTTTTTGAAATTGAGAGAGAATGCCGTTATCGTCTTCCCAATATCCTACTATAGAAGGTAACAATATCTGATTATCAACCATTGGTATGACACCGCAAGAACCAATGAAGGTGAGGGAAAAAAATGATAGTAGAAATAAAAGTCCAGAATTTTTCATTTTGGGAAGGAAACCTTTTAAGGTTAGTTACGATATTTGGTAAAAAAATCGCTATAAATGAAATAAAATACTTTTTCATATTACCAAGCTTTATCTGGGTGAGCTAACACAAATAAGAGACATATAAAAAAATACGGTTATAACTTAATAGTATATAATTTTCTGGTAAAAAGTTATTTAAGAAATATTATGAAAAATGGCGGGAAATAAAAAAAAATTTATTTGTCCGCTAATATAAGCAATATGCACTACCATAACACTAATGAGTAGAGAAGGAACAAGTACTCTGATCCACCATGAAAATTGTTTATTCATAAAAAAACAGGTTATTATTGTGGATATTATGACAAGCACATCCACAGCTATCCAAAAATTCTTAATCATTCTATTAAATGGCCCTCCTAGGAACGATCGTAGTACTAAGATAGTTAAATCTTTCTTCATAATAATGCAATAATTTTATTAAAATATCACGTCAAAAAAGTACTTAATTTCCAATAAACAACGTTTTGGATTGTGAAAAAAGTTTTAAATAGCAATTGTGAACAAAGTTTTAAATAGCAAATGACAAGATTTTTTTTTTATCAAAAAAATATTTTATTTTAGATTGATTCAGAGTATTTCGTAGTTGTTATAACAATCAATTAAAACAATGTTTACACGTTCTATTATTCTGGACTATTTATGATAGTAATTGCTTGTTATGATCAGGTATGCGTATTTTCCTAAACACTGCTATATGCTATGAGGCAATGAAGAGTCGAGTGGAAAATTTCAAAATATTGTATTGTAGAAATAGTGGAGATATGGTGAAATAGATCCATCTATAGTTTTTTGTATAAAGGAATGATGATGAGATCAGGCATTCGTCCAATTGTAGTCGGGAACTGGAAAATGCATGGGTTACGTGCATCTCTTGACAAAATTGAGAAAATTGTTGAAAGCGTAGAGAAAAATCATTGTCGTATTGATGTTGCTATATGTCCTCCAGCAACCCTTACGTATTTAGCATCGCGTCTTTGTGAAAAATCTTCAGTAATGATTGGTGCACAAGATTGCCATATAGATGAATATGGCTCTTATACTGGCGATATTTCGGCAAATATGTTGGCTGATTGTGGGGCTCGTTTTGTAATTTTAGGGCATTCTGAACGACGTATCGGACATCAAGAAAGCAGTCAAGTTGTTCAATGTAAAGTGAAATATGCTTATAATGCAGGGATCTCTCCAATAATATGTATCGGAGAAACGGATGAGGAGTATCGTTCTGGAAGAACTCTTGAAGTTTTGCAAAAGCAATTAGATTTTAGCTTGCCTCATGAGTGTGGAGATTCGATTCCTATTGTTGCTTATGAACCCATATGGGCCATTGGTACAGGAGATGTTCCTTCTGTTATAGAGCTTGAAAAAATTCATTCTTTTATGCATCATGTTTTAGTGGATCGTTTCCCTGCAAAGGGAGAAAAAATACGTATTCTATATGGAGGATCAGTAAGTGCTTCTAATGTAAAAGATTTTCTGTGTATTGAAAATATAGATGGATTATTAGTCGGAGGCGCTAGTCTTCAATATGAATCATTCTTGACAATTATTGAAACTTTTGAGCAATCATACGTTGATTCTTTTCTTTAAAAATACATTGTTATCAATGACAATGTAAATGTTTTGTTTCTTATCCTTATGAATGGAACCATTTTAATGCAGATATTTCTTATGACTGCCCATCTTATAATTGTCATTGGATTGGTATGTACGATCTTAATTCAATCTTCTGATAGCAGTGCTTTTGGTACTTCTTCTAGTTTTACGTCGGTTCGCAGTATCGCATATTCTTTAGCGCGCTTTACTTCGATTCTTGCTTTTCTTTTTTTTAGTACTTCTATCGCGTTGGGGATTACGTCTCGATATCATTCTATAAAAACAAAGGAGGATTTACGTCAATCTTTGGCTAGTGCTACTAACAATAAAATAAATTATAATTCTGGTAATAGTAATCCTAATATCGATTCTTCTGTTCCCGAAAAGAAAAAGTATCCTTCTAAAAAGAATTCTCTCCCCCTTTCTTCTCATGTAAGATAGATTAACTGACATAATTTAATAATTTTACGATTTAATTATGTGTTTTCTTTATCGTAACAGGATGAAATGATGAATATTTTAAGGAGTATCTGTGGTTAGGTATATTTTTATCACTGGTGGAGTAGTTTCTTCTCTAGGGAAAGGGGTGGCAGCAGCATCTTTAGGAGCATTGTTGCAGGCGCGTCAATATAAGGTACGGGTACGTAAGCTTGATCCTTATCTTAATACTGATCCTGGGACAATGAGTCCAATGCAACATGGTGAGGTTTTTGTAACTGATGATGGCGCTGAAGCAGATTTGGATTTGGGTCATTATGAACGCTTTATGAACATTTCTTCTGCCAAAACAGATAATATTACTACTGGGCGTATTTATAATAGTGTTATCGATAAAGAGCGTCGAGGAGATTATCTCGGTGCAACTGTACAAGTCATTCCACATGTTACCAATGAGATAAAAGAATTTATCACCAAAGGAAATGAAGACGTTGATTTTGTTATTTGTGAGATTGGTGGGACTGTTGGTGATATTGAAGCAATGCCTTTCGTGGAGGCTATTCGTCAACTTGGTAACGAATTATTATACCATGGTAGTCGACCTTTATATATGCATTTAACTCTTATGCCCTATATAAAATCATCTGGAGAGCTAAAAACAAAGCCTACACAGCGTTCAGTTAAGGAATTGCAGGCTCTTGGTGTGCATCCGGATATTTTATTGATACGTGTTGATCGTGAAATTCCTGAAATGGAGCGTCGCAAGCTTTCATTATTTTGTAATGTCCCTATGTCAGCGGTTATTCAGGCGCTTGATGTTGATGATATTTACAAAATCCCTATTACATATCATCACGAGGGCATGGATAGTGTCATTTTAGATACTTTTGGTATTAAGGACGCCCAAGCTCCTCAACTACAGAATTGGCATGTTTTTTGTGATCATATTCTATCACTGAAAAATGAGGTAAAAATTGCTATCGTTGGAAAATATACCCATCTTAAGGATGCATATAGATCTTTGATAGAAGCCCTTCGTCATGGTGGTATTAATAATCATACCAAAGTGCAGTTATTATGGATTGATGCGGGAGCTTTAGAAAAAGAAGATCCGGCCATTCATCTTCGCGAGGTTCATGGTATTCTTGTTCCTGGGGGATTTGATAAACGTGGTTCTGAAGGAAAAATTGTTGCTATAAAATTTGCGCGTGAAAATAAAATACCATTTTTGGGTATTTGTTTTGGAATGCAGATGGCAGTTGTAGAAGCTGCGCGTAATCTTGTAGGTATACATGATGCGTGTTCTACTGAATTCTCAGAACCAGGAGAGCCAGTTATTGCCCTTATGAGTGAATGGATGAAAGAGGGGCAGAAAGAAAAGCGTTTAGTATCAGATGATTTGGGAGCAACTATGAGATTAGGGGCTTATGATATTTCTTTGAAAGAAAAAAGTCTCATTTCTAAAATATATAATCTTGATTTAATTTCAGAACGCCATCGGCATCGTTATGAAGTCAATTTGAATTACAAGGAAAAATTAGAAGAGTGCGGGTTAAAATTCTCGGGTTTTTCGATAGACAATGCTTTGCCTGAAGTTGTCGAATATATCAATCATCCTTGGTTTATAGGTGTTCAGTATCATCCTGAATTGAAAAGCCGTCCTTTAAATCCTCATCCTCTTTTTATAAGCTTTGTTCAGGCTACTTTGTCATATAGCCAGCTACACAAATGTTAATTTGTTTTATTGGATTGGATAAATGTCAATTACATTGTATTACTATTTTTGGATACAATGTCATTGATCATTAGGATTAGATAGCGCTAAAGATTACTGCAAATTATCTTGTAGGTTATGGCTTATTTTTTCAATAAAACCGCTAGTAGACAACCAATCTTGTTCGGGTCCTATAAGTAAAGCTAAATCTTTGGTCATGAAACCATCTTCGACTGTTTTGATACATACATGCTCTAGTTTCTCAGCAAATTTTTTCAATTCGGCATTTTCATCTAATTTAGCTCGATGAAGCAAGCCACGTGTCCAAGAAAAAATTGAAGCAATTGAATTTGTGGAGGTTTCTTCTCCTTTTTGATGTTGGCGATAATGTCTTGTTACTGTTCCATGAGCAGCTTCAGATTCTATGGTTTTTCCATCGGCAGTAATGAGAACTGAAGTCATTAATCCAAGAGATCCAAATCCTTGGGCTACTATATCTGATTGCACATCGCCATCATAATTTTTACAAGCCCATACATAACCACCAGATAATTTTATAGATGAAGCTACCATATCATCAATGAGACGATGTGTATATGTAAGACCAAGTTCATCAAATTGATGCTTAAATTCATTGTTATATATTTCTTCAAAAATATTTTTAAATTGTCCGTCATAAGTTTTTAGAATGGTATTTTTTGTGGAAAGGTATAAGGGTAGTTGGCGCGTTAATGCGTATTGCATTGCAGCACGTGCAAAGTCTCGTATAGAATTGTCTAGATTGTACATTGCCATAGCAACACCACTGCTAGGAGAGTTAAAAACCTCTTTTTCAATAGTTTCACCATTTTCACCAACAAATTTTAAAATCAATTTTCCTTTGCCAGGAAATGTAAAATCTGTTGCTCGATACTGATCTCCAAAAGCATGGCGTCCAATGATAATTGGTTTCTTCCATCCAGGGACAAGTCGAGGAACATTTTTGCAAATAATTGGCTCTCGAAAAATAGTACCGCCAAGAATATTGCGAATGGTTCCGTTAGGGGATTTCCACATTTCTTTTAAATTGAATTCTTTGACCCGTTCTTTATCAGCAGTGATCGTTGCACATTTAACACCAACGCCACATTTTTTAATTGCACGTGCAGCATCAACTGTAACTTGATCATTTGTTAAATCTCTATTTTGGATAGAGAGGTCAAAATATTCTATTTTCAGATCAAGATAAGGATGTATGAGCTTTTCTTGAATTAGTTGCCAAATAATCCTTGTCATTTCATCGCCATCTAAACTTACAACAGGATTGATAACTTTTATTTTTTTCACGAAAT
Organism: Candidatus Liberibacter solanacearum CLso-ZC1; assembly: GCF_000183665.1. Classification (NCBI taxonomy): domain Bacteria; kingdom Pseudomonadati; phylum Pseudomonadota; class Alphaproteobacteria; order Hyphomicrobiales; family Rhizobiaceae; genus Liberibacter; species Candidatus Liberibacter solanacearum. The sequence continues at coordinate 916,201 of NC_014774.1, read as the reverse complement.
TTTTCCTATAAGATAGATATCAACTATTTTCATAGTTATTGCCTGTAGGATAGCATTTAATACAGACAAAGAAAAGAAATTCATAATTTCCCAGGCGACAAAAAATTTTTTGTTCAAAAAAAAACAGCACTTAATACATATAATAGTAATAATAAGTTTTGCTATTTTGGCATGCCAATTTTGATAACAGTTCCTTCTCCTTCTTGAGAAAGAATCTCTAATTTCCCTCCATGGAGATTAGTTAAGGCGTCGGATATAGCGAGTCCAAGTCCGGATCCCCCTGTGTTTTGATCATATTGATTGTGAAGCTGTTCAAAAGGTTTTCCAACTTTTTTCAAAGCTGATTTCGGGATTCCAATGCCTGTATCAGCAACAGTTATGATCACGGAATCATTTACTCTAGAGGTTTGCACTATCATTTTTCCACCATTATTGGTGAATTTGATTGAGTTAGAGAAAATAGGGGTCAAAATTTTTTTTATAATCCGTTCATCAGCATTGCAGAATAGTTCTGGAGAAATATTTTTCTCAATCATGATATTTTTTTTTTGGGCTGAGGAAGCAATCGATTGAAGACTTTCGTTAATTATGGGTATTAAATTAGTATTTTTTTTATTGATGGCGATATGCTCTGATTCTATTTTAGACATTTCAAGAATATTATTGATAAGATTCAAAAGGTGTTTTCCACTGTCATGGATATCTTTGACATATTCGTAGTATTTAACAGATCCTAATTTCCCAAATGTTTCTCCTTTGATAATTTCAGAAAAGCCGAGGATAGCATTAAGAGGTGTCCGTAATTCATGAGACATTTTGGCAAGAAATTCAGATTTAGCCCTATTCGCCATTTCAGCACGTTCTTTCTCAGTTTGGTATTTAGCATTAGCAATCGAAAGTTCGGTTTTTTGGCGTTCAAGTATTTGCCGTGAAGTTGAAAGATCATTAATGGTGGCTTTGAGACGGCGTTCAGATTCTCTAAGTTTCTTTTGATTGCGTTTAAGCTGCGTGATGTCTGTTCCCACAGAAATGGTTCCAGCATCGGGAGTGTGCCATTCATTAATTTGAAGCCATCTTGAATCAACAAGTTTGATTTCTTTACTTATATTCTGCAAACGTTTTGGATCAGAAGTATAGTATTCAACAACAGGATTAATTTGAGCTTCGTTAATAATTGAACGTTTTGTTCCTGGTATAAGAACATGATCAGGCAATCCATAAACTTGTTGATATTTGGCATTACACATGACTAGTCGATCATTTTTATCCCATAGAACAAAGGATTCAGAAGTGCATTCTATTGCTTTTGATAATCTTTGATCTACTTCAGCATAGCGTTTTTCTAAATAATATTGTTCGGTAACATCCATGGCTATACCAATGACATTCATGCCTCCTGATAGTGTATTCATCACTTGAGCGCGTACTTTTATCCAGACATCTCTTCCTGTGGAATAGTGCACGCGAAATATTTTATCTAACTGCGTAGAGTGTCCCTTGGTTATTGATCGAGCTATGTCATATATTTCTTTGCCGTCAAAGTGGACAAGACGTGCTATTGTGCGAAATGATAGCGTTTTATGCGTAGCAGGAATACCAAGAATTTCACACATAGATTGCGATAAATGAAATTTCTTACTGGCGAGATTAAAATCCCAAATACCACATCTTCCACGAGATAAAGCTGTTTCAATACACGTGTTTGCTTCTAATAAATTGGTATCATTCTCTTCAGTACTTTTTATCTGTTTGTAATAACTACACAGGAGGAACAAAAGAATAGCAGAAATGCTTGCAAAAAATATAACTTCCAATGTTACTTCTGTGCGCCAAAAATGTAAGAGTGGTAACTTAGAATTGGCGACTAAAACCAATCCATCATTGTTTGGAAGGAGGATTGATGACACATGATATGGCTCTTGGGAAAGAAAAACTTCTGAAGTTTGAGCGGTTTTACTCATACTTGTCAAAGGATGTAATTCCGGAATAATTTCACTAATTTTTTCCCCTATATAAGGGGAATTATCTGTAGACGATGCAAATACCAGCCCATTGGATTGGGCGAGGAGGATGAAAGCTTTAGAAAATGGCTGTATTTTGAGAAGGAACTCGTTGAGTATCGACTCTGCTTTTTTTTTGGATTCTGGTTTAAATTGTACACTACTGTTTTTAAAAAGAGACTCAATAGATTCTGTGAGTAGGAGCGTTGTTTGATGTATCATTTGTTCTTGTTGTGCGTATTTTGTATTAACCTTGATGATACTAGACGCAGCAACCAATACAAGGAACACTATGCTGACCATTGGCATTATGTGCTTGATTGAAAAAAAAGAAAATGACAGACGAGATAGTATGAACGTATGTATTTTCTGTACCACTTGTTTCCAATACACAGTAAATTTCTGTCGGCTTTTTGAACAGTACAAGCCACAATTTTGTGAGAGGTTTCCCACGTTTTCCATTAGAACTTCCTCGTAAGTTAGTATGTAAATATTAAGATTGGAGGATTTTTCTATTTCCGAATCATAGTTAATGAATCAAAGCCGATTCTTCTTGTCTAGGGGGAAAAGATATTTTTTTTAAAAAATTTAAGATATTTTATATATTTTTATGAATTTGGTTGTTGTAGTTTTATGTTTTGCATGGAAAATAGATAAGAAAATGGATGGTATTGAGGAATTGTACCGACTTTTTACGAGAGAAAGCATTTTTATGGCAGTACATATGCAAAAATTACAAAATTCTACAAAAAGTCCGATTATTGTTCTTGTGGATCCACAATTAGGCGAAAACATCGGTATGGTGGCGCGTGCAATGTTGAATTTTAATATTACGCAATTACGCCTTGTGAATCCTAGAGATGGATGGCCTAATGACAAGGCGCGATCTTCTTCTGCTAATGCAGATCATGTGATAGATTCGGTACGTGTTTTTTCTAGCTTGAAAGAAGCGATTTCTGATCTTAATTTTGTTTATGCTACTACAGCTAGAAGTCGTGATAATTTTAAGTCTGTTTTTGCTCCGAAAGAAGCTGCTGTCGTCTTGAACGAAAGAATTCATTCTGGTCAAAATGTTGGTTTAATTTTTGGTTGTGAGCGTTCGGGATTAACAAATGAGGAAATTGCTTTGTCTAATGCAATTATAAGTTTTCCAGTTAATCCGAATTTTTCTTCGTTGAATATTGCACAAGCAGTGTTGGTGATGGCATGGGAATGGATGGAAAATAGTGTTGTAGTGCCAAAAAAAAATGTAAAAGAAAGTGATATTCCTGCTACAAGAGGTGAATTACTGAGTTTTTTAGATTATACCGAAAATTCTTTGGCAGAACGAGGATATTTCCGTCCTGAGGAGAGAAAAAAAAAGATGTTAGATGATTTGCGTTCAGTATTTATTCGTCTTGAATTGATGCGACAAGAGATTTTTTTGTTGCGAGGAGTTATTTCTACATTAGATCGATTTTCTAGAGAATCTCCACGTGGAAGTCTCGTTGTCCCGCAAAAAAAACAAAATAATCATAATTGAAAAATATAGTTATATTTGTGAAAAAAAATCCTAAAAATTGTATTATGATATTTGATAGTGGTATTGGTGGACTTAGCGTCTTGCAGAAAGTACGTTTTTTGATGCCCGAATATCACTTTATCTATGTCGCCGATGATTCTGGCTTCCCTTATGGAAATTGGGAAGATAACGCATTAAAAGAACGTCTTTTATTTTTGTTTGCAGATATTTTAGAAAAGTATAAGCCCGTATTATCAATAGTAGCTTGTAACACCGCTTTTACTTTAGTTAAAGATGAACTACGCTCAACTTTTCCATCTATGCTATTTTTGGGTGCAGTTCCTGCTATAAAGCAAGCAACAGTGTATACATCAACAGGTCTTGTTTCTGTTTTATCGACGCCCGCCACACTAAGACGCGCATATACGGACGATTTGATTCGTTCTTATGCATCAAAATGCCAAATAAATCTCGTTTCTTCTACAACGCTTGCTTCTATAGCAGAAGACTATACTTGTGGAAAAATAGTGAAAGAAGATGGAATTCAAAGAGAAATACAAGGGTGTTTCCTTGAAAAAGAAGGGAGACGAACAGATGTTGTGGTCCTTGCTTGTACCCATTATCCTTTTATGACACATATTTTTCGACGCTTATCTCCTTGGCCAGTTGATTGGCTAGATACTTCATATTCCATAGCGCGTCGTGCTCGCTCTCTGTTACCGGTAATTGCAATGAATGAAGTTGGATTATCCGATGATCAGGTGGTCTTTATATCAAGAAAACCAGATATCGCGATGCAACGTTTAATGCAGGGATTTGGTTTGAAGATCTAAAGTTTTAAGCAAAGACAGATCAATATATTCAGTTATTTTTTAATATTAATAATAAAGAAATCAAGTTTAATATAGCGATTTTAGCATAAAAATGCATTCATGAATAATAATGTTATATTTTAGGATTGACCTTAATAGAAATTATGCTTAGAGATAGCAGTTAAGTGAAAAAAATAGTAGGATTTACATGCTGTTTTTAATGATTAAACATATCCCATGGTCATGGTTTTATAACATGTAATTTTTTGTGACCTGTCAAATTTTGTCAAGCAAAGTTAGAGGAGGGTGCGTTTCCTAGTCGTGCTTTAAAATAGTTAGAGGCTGTGGAAACGGTAATTTGAGAGGAATATTATGAGTAAGCGTGAGTCATCGAAACATAAGATAGATCGTCGTATAAGTGAAAATTTATGGGGACGTCCGAAATCACCTGTTAATGTGCGTTCTTATGGGCCTGGTTTACATGGGCAGCGTCGTAAGTCAAAGCCTTCCTATTTTGGATTGCAGTTGCGTGCTAAGCAGAAGATGAAAAAGTATTATGGAGATGTTGGTGAAAAACAATTTCGTTCCATTTTTAAAGAGGCAGATCGCTGTAAAGGTGATACCTCCCAAAACTTGATTTCTTTTCTTGAATCTCGATTAGATACTATAGTCTATCGTGCTAAATTTGTGCCTACGGTTTTTGCTGCACGTCAGTTTGTCAATCACCGGCATGTTCTTGTTAACGGTTTTTCTGTCAATATTGGATCATATCGTTGTAAAGCGGGTGATGTCATTGAAGTAAAATCCAAATCGAAAAAGTTAACTTCTGTTTTGGGATCTGTGCAATTACCTGAACGCGATGTTCCTGAATATATCAGTGCTGATCATGAAAATATGGTTGCTACTTTTGTTAAGATTCCTACTTCTCTAAGTGAGGTTCCGTATCCCGTTATAATGGAACCTAATCTTGTTGTTGAGTTTTATTCTCGTTAACAAGAATTTTTTGTAATACTACATTTTGGGGAAATATATTTGGATTTCAAGGGAATTGTAAACAGTATTTATGAAGATATAAAACCTCATCTTGGTCAGGGTCATGTAGCTGATTATATTCCTGAATTAGCTAAGGTTGATTCTAATCATTTTGGTATATCTCTTGCTTTGGAAGATGGTAGTATATATTCAGCTGGTGATTCAGATATTTTGTTTTCAGTTCAAAGTATTTCAAAAGTTTTTCTTCTTACGATAGCTCTACAAAAACTTAATGAAGATATTTGGACACGTGTTGGTCGAGAACCTTCTGGATTTTCCTTTGACTCAATAATTCAGCTTGAACATGAACGTGGAATCCCACGTAATCCATTTGTTAATGCTGGGGCTATAGTTATGAGTGATGCAGTTCTTGAAAATAGTTCTTTGGACCATGAAATAAAAAATTTTCTGAATTTTGTACATGTTCTTTCCGATGATTCATCAATTTATATTGATCCCGTTGTTGCTAATTCAGAAATACAAACCGGTTATCGTAATTTTGCGCTTGCAAATTTTATTCGTTCCTTTGGTAATATACGGTATAACATTGATGACGTTTTGAAATTTTATTTTAATCAGTGTGCTCTCATGATGAATTGTGTGCAACTTGCGAGATCAGGTTTGTATCTTACATGTCGAGGATATAGTCCATTAACGAAAAAACAGATAATTTCTCCTCAACAATCTCGATGTATCAATGCAATAATGCTTACATGTGGTCATTATGATAATTCTGGTGATTTTGCATATCGTGTTGGATTTCCAGGGAAAAGTGGTGTTGGCGGAGGTATTCTCGCTATTGTCCCCTCAAAAGCATCTATTGCTGTTTGGTCCCCTGGTTTGAATAGTGTTGGTAATTCTTTTTTAGGTGCAAAGGCTCTTGAGCTTTTAGCTCTTCGTACAGGTTGGTCAGTATTTGATCCTATAGCAATCTAAAAAAAAATATTTTTATGCCAAAAATTGTTCTCTAGTATATTCATATATTTTTACTGTACCGTTCGACATTTATTGTTAGAAACCATATTTTCTGTCCAATAGTCTAATGATAAATTATCTGATGAATACAAAATATTGAAATATTATCCCTTTTAATACGAATAATTGAAGATTTCTTTATTATCCTTTTTTGTTGAACATTACACCTTTTTCTGCAATGAAGATGCAAATATAGCTAAGCACTGCTAATGCAAAGAATCCTATAGTAATAGGATAAGTTGTTCCATTAAATGACTGTCCTATTATTATTCCAACAAGTGTGCTGATGAGTGTATTGATAAATCCAAACACGGATGATGCCGTTCCAGCTAGATGTGAGAATGGTTCCATAGAGATACTGCTAAAATTAGAGTTGATTAACCCGAATTGAAAGGATGACAAAAAGACAAATAAAATAAAAATCCATAAATTCATAGGACTATCAGAGCTAACCTGTATTAAAAGCCATATTCCTGTAATCAAAAGAAGAAATAAAAGAGAATAATGTGATACAATGCGTATACCAAATTTGTCGACTAAATGAGAATTCATAAAAGAGGCAAGAGCTATAGCCATTCCACCTATTGCAAATGCAAGGGGAAATAAATTTCCAAAACTATAGACTTGAGTATAGACCTGTTGGGAAGAATTCACAAATCCGAGTATCGCTCCCATCATAAAACTATTAGCAATGTTATAAAAAATAGAAAGACGATTAATGAATATAAGAGAAAAACTATGTAATATCAAAGATATGTTCAAAGGACGGACATCGCGAGGATTAAGCGTTTCAGGAAAACGTATATAATACCACATCATGATGATAAAGGTGATCGCTCCCATCCAAATAAAAACCCAGATCCAATCACCTAATAATGACATTGTAGCTTGTCCTAAAGCTGGAGCAAAAATAGGCATAACCATAAAAATCATCATGGTCATAGACAAGACTTTGGCCATCTCTTTCCCATCGTAAATGTCACGAATAATTGAAATGGTGATGATGCGAGGTGCTGCACCTCCTATTCCTTGAATCAAGCGCATAGAAAGCATGCCAGAAAATGAAGTAACTGTTACCATTGCTATCGTAGAAAGAATGTATATAACTAATCCAGAGATCATTACAGCTTTTCGACCAAAACGATCTGCTAAAGGTCCGTAAAAAATTTGGGCTATTCCGTAACCTATAAGATAAAAAGATATTAAATGTTGACTGTGATTTACATTTTTTAATCCCAAAAATTGGCTAATTTGGGGCAAGCACGGAAGTATGATATCTATACCAAGAGAATTAATGCCCATTAACATTGCTATGACCAGAACAAATTCTATATGGCTAATATTATGACTTTGTAATTTAGAGGGAATACAGTTAATATCGTTATTTTGTGATTTTGAAGGCGGTTGTTGTATCACGGCATAATTCTTTCAAAATTGAGAACCGTACTAAGAGTGTTGTGATATCATATTATATTTATAAACGTCACATTCTGTACTTTACTTCTATATTATATAGAGACTTAAAATTTTATGAAATTTATTTGACACTTAAAATTTTATGAAGCTCTTTCGACTGAAACATTTCACATACTATATCACAACCACCAATAAAATCACCTTTTACATATAGTTGAGGGATGGTTGGCCACTGTGAATATTCTTTGATTCCTTGGCGCAACGTATCATCTTCAAGAATGTTTATGCCCTTATAAGATACATTAAGACTATCAAGAATTTGAGCTACTTTTCCAGAAAAACCACATTGCGGATATTCAGGAGTACCTTTCATAAATAAAACAACATCATTTTGTTTTATTACATCTTGGATTATATTTTTTACAAGATCAGTCATCGTCTATTTTATACTCCATTCTGTTGTTGTAGAATTCAATAAATTCTTCTTAAAAATATCTATTGACCTTTATTATGAGAATTTGGAATTACGGTTTTAATAGATAGGGCATGGAGGGTATCTCCCATTTTTCCTTCTAAGGCGGCATAAACCATTTTATGTTGTTGTATGCGGTTCTTACCGCGAAATTCTTCAGAAATAATTTCTGCAGCGTAATGGTTGCCATCTCCTGCTAAATCTTGGATTCTGACAACGGAATTAGGTATTCCTTTTGTAATCATTTCTTCTATTTCATGGATATTCATCGACATTCTTTACCTCTAAAGTTTAATTTTTTCTTACAATTAATTCATATACTCAGGAAACCATGATTCGTACTTTTCCTGTAATATTGGGAGAGGAATATCTAGTATATTGCGAATACACAAGGTATGTCCTGATACGACTCCTAAACAACGCATAGGAATATTTTTATTGTATGCTTGCAATATTATTGAATCCCTAATCTCTGGAGGGATGCAAATTACATAGCGCCCTTGATCTTCTCCAAAGAGAAAAGGCGTTGGATCTTTTTCTTCGGGCAAAATAATATCCATTCCTTTTCCAGAAGATAATGCCATTTCTGCTAGGGTAATGATGAGGCCTCCCGTAGAAATATCATGACAAGCCGTAATGTGTTTGTCATTTATCATAGAAAGAATAAAATCTCCATGACATTTTTCAAGATGGCAATCAACTTTTGGAGGGGGGCCTATATCAGCAGATGCACATTCGAGACTATAAATTGAACAGTCAAGATGACAACCATCATTTCCAACCATCAAGATAAGATTACCTTCACAGGCGCTTCCAATGCGTGTCATGGTTGACCAGTCAGGGATAATTCCAACTCCAGCGATGGTAGGGGTGGGGAATATAGACTGCCCATTTGTTTCATTATAAAAAGATACATTTCCTGATACAATCGGAAAATCTAATATTTGACAAGCTTCACGTATTCCTTTGATAGAATGCACAAATTGTCCCATTGTTTCTTCTTTTTCAGGGTTACCAAAGTTAAGATTATCGGTTATAGCCAATGGTTTCGCTCCAGTTGCTATGATATTTCGCCAACATTCAGCAACCGCCTGTTTTGCTCCTTCAAAGGGATCTGCTTTAACATAGCGTGGTGTTACATCAGAAGAAAAAGCAAGTGCTTTGGTTTTATGCCCTTCTACACGAATAACGCCTGCATCCCCGCCTGGCAGTTGTATAGAATTACCTTGAATAATGGTATCATATTGTTCATATACCCATCTTCTTGATGATAGATTGGGAGAAGATAAAAGCTTAAGAAGTATACAAGCGTAGCCTTCATGGGAACGAAGGAGTTCGGGGTTAGAAGAAGGAAGAATCACAGGTTTGCACCATGCTCTATCATATTCTGGTGCTTTATCGCTCAAATCTTTGATGGGAAGATTAGCGACTTCTTCACCACGATGTATAACGCGAAAGCGCATATCATCTGTTGTTATGCCAATGATTGAAAAATGCAGTCCCCATTTATTGAAAATATCTTGAGCTTTTTTTTGATTTTCTGGATTGAGAATCATGAGCATGCGTTCTTGACTTTCCGAAAGCATCATTTCATAAGCAGTCATTCCTTCTTCGCTTGGCACTTGATCAAGATTGAGTTGAATGCCAAGATCTCCTTGATTCCCCATTTCTACTGCTGAACACGTTAATCCTGCTGCTCCCATATCTTGGATAGCAATGACTGCATTAGTTTGCATTAATTCCATACATGCTTCTAGCAAACATTTGCCTGTAAATGGATCACCTACTTGAACGGTAGGGCGTTTTTCTAAAGTATTTTCTCCAAATTCTTCTGAAGCCATTGAGGCACCACCAATGCCATCTCGACCAGTTTTAGCTCCTAAATAAACAATAGGAAGCCCGACACCTTTTGCTTTTGAAGAAAAAATAGCATCAGTTTTAGCAAGTCCAGCGGCAAAAGCATTGACGATAATATTGTCATTATAACAGGGAAGAAATTCAACTTCTCCTCCCACTGTCGGAACGCCAAAAGAATTACTATAGCCGGCAATACCTGCTACTACTCCTGAAAGCAAGTGTTTGGTTTTAGGATGATTTACAGAACCAAATCGCAATGAATTCATTACAGCAACAGGTCGTGCACCCATTGTAAAGATATCGCGCAAAATACCGCCTACACCTGTCGCAGCTCCTTGATATGGTTCGATATAAGACGGGTGATTATGGCTTTCCATTTTGAATACAACGCAATCACCATCTCCAATATCAACAACGCCAGCATTTTCTCCGGGCCCTTGAATAATATGTTTTCCAGTGGTGGGTAAAGTTTTAAGCCATTTTTTCGAAGATTTATATGAACAGTGTTCATTCCACATTGCTGATATAATGCCGATTTCTGTCAAGGTTGGTTGGCGTTGAATAATTTTTAATATTTGATCATACTCATTATGTGTAAGACCATGCATAGCACAAATTTCAATGGTAGAAAGTGATTTAGACATAAATTATTGCGTACTCTAGATCGAAAATTCAAAGAATTTAAATTACGGAGATAAGGGGTGACGATAACTTATATTTTATAAAATTTAAACACTGATAAAACATGCATAAATTATAATATATTAATTCTTATTTATATAAGAAAGTATTCCATGCATAGATAATAGACGTAAAATTTATTTATAGTATGTATTTTACACACAAAAATTTTATTGTAAAATGACAACAAGAAGGATTAAAAATTTCCCTCTTATTTTTATGAGAATGTTTCTATATGTCGTCAAAGTTGATTTATTCTCAATTTTCTGACAAAATAGTATCTATTCCAACGAAAACACTTATTATTTTTTTTTCACTTAATTAAGAAGAGATGTGAAGAGAGCACGGCCATCTATTCCTCCATGGATTTCTTCTATCATGTTTTCAGGATGTGGCATCATGCCTAATACATTGCCTTGTCGATTAGTAATGCCAGCGATATCATGCAGTGATCCATTGGGATTTCTTCCAGATGCATAGCGAAATACAACTTGGTTATTGCTTTCTATTTCAGCTAATCCTTGGGAATCGATAAAATAATTACCATCGTGATGAGCAATAGGAAATTTGACAATTTGATTCATCTTATAAGATTGGGTAAAAGCTGTATTGGCATTGACAACTTCTATTAAAACCTGTTTGCAAATGAATTTTAATGAAGTATTGCGCATGAGAATGCCTGGAAGTAAGTTGAGTTCTACAAGGATTTGAAATCCATTGCATATTCCGAGAATTTTCACTCCTTGTTGTGCTCTTTTTTTGACGACTTGCATCACAGGAGTGCGTGCTGCAATTGCACCACAACGAAGATAATCTCCATAAGAAAAACCACCAGGAATAATAATGAGATCAACATCTGGTATGTTGGTATCAGATTGCCATACTAAAATAGGAAATTTTCCAGTTATTTTTTTAACGGCCATAATCATATCTCTATCGCGATTCAGACCTGGAATCTGCACTATAGCAATTTTCATGGATACTTCCAAATAGTTTTGATAATATATTTTTGCAATTTAAAAAACATGTTATTTTTAGATAGAATATTTTTGGACACTAATGTCGTAGTCTTCAATAACTGGATTGGCAAGAAGATTTTGACAGATAGATTCTATTTCTTTTTTTGCAATATCAGGGTTAGTTTCATCCATTTCTATATCAAAAACTTTTCCTTGGCGAATTTGACTGATATTATGAAAACCAATATTAGAAAGGGCGGTTTTTAATGCTTTTCCTTGAGGATCAAGAACGTCTTTTTTAAGCTTAACGATGACGTTGGCTTTTATCACAGATATATTCTCCTTTTATTTTCTACTTAAAATAGAGGTTATTTTGAGCGCTGGTTCATTTTTTTTGAATATTCCTAAACGACGAGCTACTTCAGAATAGCCCTCTAGTAATTGATCACTACTACGACTAAAGCGTTTTTTGTCACATTGTTCTTGCTTTTCAACATCCCATAATCGACAGCAATCAGGGGAAATCTCATCTGAAAGAACAATACGGATGATATCTCCATCAAGAAGACGTCCACACTTAATGCTAAAATCTACAAGCTGAATGTTTATTCCAAGAAATAGACCTGTGATGAAATCGTTTATTCGGAGGCTTAAAGCTGTTATTTCCTCAATCTCAGATGGATTGACCCAGTTAAAAGCCGTTACATGCTCTTCAGACACTAATGTCTTTTGAATAGAATCGGTTTGATAATAAAATTCGACAATAGACCGTGGAAGCGATAACCCTTCTTCGATACCAAGTCTTTTGGCTAAAGAGCCCGCAGCAGTATTCCGCACCACTATCCGAAGAGGAATTATTTCCACATCTCTGACTAATTGTTCTCGCATGTTCAATCTGCGAATAAAGTAATTTGGAATGTTCATTTTATTTAGTTGAGCAAACATGTACTCAGATATTCTATTATTTAACACGCCTTTTCCATTGAGTGTTCTACAATCTTCTCCATCTTTTGACAGATTATCATCTTTAAAAAATTGGATAAGAGTCCCTGGTTCAGGGCCTTCATATACAATTTTATTTTTTTCTTCATAAATGGGATTTCGTTGTCTCATAAATCCTCTCTTTACCATTAACATAGCCGTTTTTATCGAAACTAAAATCAAAAGTTTTTGTCAGTTACTCAAAGCTAAAATTATCGGTAAGATATTTTATCTTAAATATATTTAAAAACACGTTTGAAGATGGTATCTACATGCTTAGTATGATACTTATAATCAAATTTATCACGTATTTCTTCTTCAGATAATATCTTTCTTATGTCAATATCTGCAAGCAATTCATCAAGAAAAACAGTTCCATTTTTCCAAACTTTCATTGCATTGCGTTGGACAAGTTGATAAGCATCTTCTCTTGATACTCCAGCTTGTGTTAATGCCAGAAGAATACGTTGAGAATGAATCAATCCTCTCAACTTTTCTAGATTATTTATCATGTTATCGGGATAAACAATCAATTCTTCCATGACATTTGTTAAACGATTGAGTGCAAAATCAAGGTGTATTGTTGCATCAGGACCTATAGCGCGTTCGACGGAAGAATGTGATATATCTCTTTCATGCCATAGCGCTACATTTTCCATGGATGGGATGACGTGTGATCGTATTAACCGAGATAATCCTGTTAAATTTTCAGTTAGAATAGGATTGCGTTTATGGGGCATAGATGAGGATCCTTTTTGACCAGGATGGAAAAACTCCTCTACCTCGAGAATCTCAGTACGTTGAAGATGCCTTATTTCTATAGCTAATCTCTCAATAGAAGAGGCTATCACCCCAAGCACAGAAAAATACATTGCATGTCGATCACGAGGGATAATCTGTGAAGATATTGGATCTGCTTTCAGATTCATAGCTTTTGCAACATGCTGTTCGACGTAAGGGTCTATATTTGAAAAAGTTCCAATAGAGCCAGAAATAGCACAGATGGCTATTTCTTCGCGGGCGTTAAGCAATCGTTGTCGAGCACGTGAAAATTCTGCATAAGCCATGGCTAATTTGAGACCAAAAGTTGTAGGCTCAGCATGTATTCCATGCGATCGTCCTATGGTTATCGTATCTTTATGTTCAAAAGCACGTTTTTTTAAGCTTTCTAGCAATTGATCAATATCTTCCAATAGAATATCAGTAGATCGCATAAGCTGGATACTAAAGCATGTATCCAGTACGTCAGATGAAGTCATTCCTTGATGAATAAAACGTGCGTCAGGTCCAATTATTTCTGCAAGATGTGTTAAAAAGGCGATAACATCATGTTTTATAATCGATTCAAGCTTATCAATACGCTCAACGTTAAAAACTGCATTTTTCCCTTTTTTCCAAATATTTTGGGCCGCTTCTTTTGGAATAATGCCAATCTCAGCTAATGCATCGCAGGCATGCGCTTCTATTTCAAACCATATTCTATATTTTGTTTCAGGAGACCATATAGCGGTCATTTTAGTTCTAGAGTAACGAGGAATCATATCTTAACCGACTTTAAATTAGGACCAAATCATTTGCAGAGTGTAAAAAAAAGAAAGTTTAATTGCGAAACGTACAAAAATACAATAATTTGGTGAATGGACGAACAATTATACCAACGATACCAGAAACCATAATAACATATAAAATGTTAGAAGTATCAAGTTTATTTTTTTATGATTATGATAAACAAATAGAAAAAAATCTATTTTTATAGGATTAAAACGCAAATTTCTTCATTTATCAATTTTTAATGCTGATTTTTTTAGCTCATTTAAACGTTGTTTATAAGACTCCTTTTCTTTTTTATTAAAAATAGCTGATCCAGCTACAAAAAGATTGGCTCCTTCTTGTGCTAAAGATCTGATGTTTCCTGATTTTATTCCACCATCAACTTCAAGAGCAATAGGGCGTTTACCGATCAATTCTCTAGCTTGTCTTATTTTAGGTACTGTAAAATTAATGAGTTGTTGTCCACCAAATCCGGGATTAACCGTCATTATGAGAATCATATCAATTTCATCTATAACATTTTCTAGTACAGAAACGGGAGTTTCAGGATTGAGCGCTATACCAGATTTTTTTCCCATTGCACGGATGGTGCGTAATGATTGACGTATATGAGGGGAAAATTCCGCATGTAAGGTTATGATATCACATCCGGCATCTGCAAAAACTTTTATATGAGAATCAACAGATGAAATCATTAAATGACAGTCAAATATAGCATCACTATAAGATCTCAGTGATTTAATAACATCTGCTCCAAAAGAAATATTAGGAACGAAGTGCCCATCCATGACATCAAAATGAATCTGTTTAGCACCTGCTTTGGTTATATCAGAAACTTCTTCGCCGAGGCGAGAAAAGTCTGCGGCTAGAATAGATGGAACTATTTGGATTGATAAGGGCACTATGAAAACATTGCTTCAATGAGATTCCAAAGAAAAAAAACAGTTCCCACTGTAATATAAAAAGACATTATGTGACAATAGCTTTTCCATTTTTTATCGTGACAAACTTTTATGTACTTTGGATCATATTGTTGCATTATACGTTTTTTTCTAAACATTGTTCTTCTCAAAATTAGGTAAGATTATTTATTCTAGAATCTCAGGATAACTAATAAAAATAACATTCTGATTTATTGCTTTATATAATAACTAATGATCTTAGCAAGATATTTTATAATATTCCTTACTAATTAACAGCATTTTTTCCTATTTAAATTCATATTCTATTTAGACTTATCGCGTGTATAAAATAAAATAATTATATGATAACAAGGATAAATATAGGATATAGAGCGTTCATTATCTGCTATAATATAAAAAATATTATTGGTCATAATTATTTGATCATGTGTAGAGTATTGTTTAAATTTCTTTCACAGAGGATTGCAGGAAAAGGATATTTTCAATAATTTTCTTGTTTGTTGTGCGAATCAATAAAAGAATATGATTATGATGTTTTCGATTATTTTCAATTCTGCGTTCTAAATAAGAAATGAGCTATTGAATGAATCAGTGTGATATGTCTCATGAGAGAGATGTCTTGGAATATGAAGTCGTTATTGTTGGTGCTGGACCAGCAGGATTAGCAGCTGCTATACGTTGCAAACAAATTAATCCTCGGTTGTCAGTTGTTGTTCTGGAAAAGTCTGCAGAGGTTGGGGATCATATTATTTCGGGTGCGATTATTGATCCCATCGGAATAGATCGTTTATTACCAGGTTGGCGTGAAGAATCTCCATTTCACACCCTTGTAGAAAAAGATATTTACTGGTTTTTAAATTCGAAAAAATCAATTCAGATTCCACATTTTTGTATGCCAGATTTTATGAGTAACAAGGGAAATTATATTGTTTCTTTAGGGCAGGTTTGTCGTTGGTTGAAGGATAAGGCAGAGGCACTTGGTATAGAAATTTATTGTGGTTTTGTGGCTACTGGAATTTATTATGGAAAAAATGGAGAGGCTCTTGGTGTTTTTACAGGTGAAAAGGGTAGAAATAGTGATGGGACGTTAGGAAAAAACTATATTCCTCCCATCTTATTGTTAAGTAAATACATGTTAATAGGAGAAGGGGCCTGTGGATCACTCACTCGGCAATTGATAGAACGGTATTCTTTGGCAGATGGACGTCAACCCCAAAAGTTTGGTCTTGGTATTAAGGAATTATGGAAAATTAAGCCTCAATATCATACGAAAGGTCTGGTTCTTCATAGTTTTGGTTGGCCACTGGATATGGGTGCTTCTGGAGGAGGATTTATTTATCACTTTGATAAAAATCTAGTGTCTATAGGTTTTGTTTTACATCTTGATTATAGCAATCCTTGGCTTTCAGCTTATGAAGAGTTTCAGCGTTTTAAGACACATCCTGCTATTAGAACAATATTTGAGGAAGGAGAACGGCTTGAATATGGAGCGCGTGTTATCAGTGAAGGAGGATGGCAGTCGGTTCCTAAACTTTCTTTTCCAGGAGGGAGTTTAATAGGGTGTTCAGCAGGTTTTGTTAATCTTGTCCGTATTAAAGGATCACATAATGCGATTCTTTCTGGAATCCTTGCCGCAGAAAAGATCGTCGAACGGTTATCTCAAGGATACAAACATGATGATCCTGTAGATATTGAATATAGTTGGCGTCAAACGGATATCGGTAAGGATTTATGGATTGTAAGAAATATCAAGCCTTTATTATCACGTTTTGGTTTATTAATAGGATTATGTCTGGGATTGATAGATATCTGGATTCAAAAAATTATAGGTTTTTCTTTTTTAGGTACATTAAAACATCATAAAACAGATTATTCTTCTTTAAAACCTGCTATTAAATATAAGAAAATCGATTATCCTAAACCCGATGGAAAATTGACTTTTGATATTATGTCCTCTCTTTTTCTATCTAAAATAAACTATGCAAAAGAGCAGCCAACCCACCTTTCTATAAAAGATAAAAATTTACAAAAAAAATCAGAATTTGATGTATATGCTGGACCTTCAATGCGATATTGTCCAGCTGGTGTATACGAATGGTACCAGCAGGATGGTAAAAATACTTATATTATACATGCACAAAATTGTATTCATTGTAAGACATGTGTTGTGAAGGATCCTAATCAAAACATTGAATGGAATCCTCCTCAAGGTGGTGATGGTCCGTATTATTTAGATATGTAAATTGCTACATCTGACTATTTTATGGCGTGAATTATTTTATTTTTTTCAAGAAATAATTGACAAATTGATTTTTTTTAAAATACAGTTCTTTCTATGCAGTTTGTTCATATATCATTTTCACGTCTTCCACATGCACATGGAATTCCTCTTCCAGAATATAAGACAGAGGGATCTTCAGGTATGGATTTGTTTGCTGCTTTAGCAGAGGATAAACCTGTTGAGTTGTTACCAGGAATGCGTTCCTTGATTCCTGGAGGATATGTTGTTGCATTACCCCCAGGCTATGAAGGGCAGATAAGATCTCGTTCTGGGCTTGCACTTGATCATGGTATTTCCTGTCTTAATTCTCCAGGAACTATTGATAGTGATTATCGTGGTGAGATCAAGATATTGCTGATTAATCTTGGTCAGGAAAATTTCTTGATCACAAGGGGTATGCGTATTGCACAATTGGTCATAGCAAATTCTGTCTGCGTTCGCGCTAATCTTGTTTCAGAAATTCCTATAGAAAAAAGTGAAAGGGGTAATAAAGGATTTGGTTCGACTGGACTTTATTAATTTTTATTATCCATTCTCAATCTTTATGTAAAAAAAATAGATGATTATTAATTTGATATCGAAAATTGGCTCGATTTTCGATAAGCAATTGCTTCAGCAATATGAATTTTTTTAATTTTTCTGATGAATCAAGATCTGCAATTGTTCGAGCTATTTTGAGTATTTTGTGATATCCACGTGCCGAAAAGAGCATTTTTTCGGCATATTGATTGAGCAGAACAGTACTTTCTAAATCAAGAACTGCTATTTTTTCTATCAATGCAGGAGAACAAACTGCATTATGTGTGAGTAAAGATCCTATTCCTTCTAGCCTATCTTTTTGTTTTTCCTTGCTAGAAGAACTCGAGAAGCTATTATTTCACTTGGTTCTGATTTAGTAGAGGAAAAAAGATCAGCTGCCGGGACAGCTGGTACTGCTATGCGTATATCGATTCGATCCATTAAAGGACCAGAAATGCGTGATTGATACTCAATCGCACAACGTGGACCACGAATACATACATTTTCATCTCTACTAGACATACCGCATCGACAAGGATTCATGGCAGCTATTAATTGAATACGTGCAGGATAGCTTATTTTGCGATTAGCTCTGGAAATAATACATTCACCAGTTTCAAGCGGTTGGCGTAGAGAATTAAGCGTATGAGGGGAAAATTCAGGAAGTTCGTCTAAAAATAATATCCCATTATGCGCTAGGGAAGCTTCACCCGGCAATACTTGTGTTCCACCTCCTATCAATGCTGCCGTAGTGACAGAATGATGAGGAGTGCGAAAAGGTCGATCTTGTATAAAAGATGATTCATCGGAGGATTTTCTAGATAACGAGTAAATCATAGATACTTCAAGGGATTCTTTTAATGACAAAGGAGGGAGTATTGATGGTAAACAAGAAGCGAGCATTGATTTGCCTGCTCCTGGTGGACCAATCATCAGTAAATTATGTCCTCCAGCTGCTGCTATTTCGAGAGCACGTTTAATAGTTTTTTGACCTTTTATGTCTGAAAAATTTGCAAGATTAGTACGATTTTTATATTCAGATTTGAATGGTCGAGATAATTGTTGTTTGTTATTCAAGTGATTTGTTAATTCTAAAATATTAGAAGGAGCTATAATATTTAAGCTATCGGATGCCCATGCAGCTTCAGATCCACATACTTTGGGACATATTAAATCTTTATTTAAATTTTTAGCACAGATAGCAGCAGGAAGTGCGCCATTAATTGCAGCCAATGATCCATCAAGATTGATTTCTCCCACTGCTAGATAACGACATAGCGACTCTCTATTAATTGCCTGGATAGATGCCATTAACGCAAGAATAATAGGAAGATCATAATGAGAACCTTCTTTAGGTAAATCGGCTGGCGCAAGATTAATGGTAACTCGTTTAGCAGGAAGGGCAAGACCGCATGAATAAAGCGCAGATTGAATTCTTTCGCGGCTTTCTATCACCGCTTTATCTGGCAATCCAACTATTTGTATTCCAACTCTACCAGGAGATACCATAACTTGGACTTCAACAGGGATTCCTTTTATACCTTGAAAGGCAATCGTAGAAATTCTTGAAATCATACTTAAAACTTAAAAATATATTTTAATACAAAAAAAAGAAATTATTTATATACCTAATAGTATATTGTTTAAAAATTATATCGTAAAATATGATTATGAATTATATATTTTATATAAAGTCAATTAAATTATTTTTTTAAATATTTTCGAAAAGAGAGAATAAACAACATCCCTCAGTCTATGAGAAGCATTCATAATCGTACAAATAATATTAAAATTCAATGACATAAAGTCATTAATAGACCATCATAATCTATTTACAAGGCTCGCTCAGAAGCATGAACGAGCATCGTGTAAACTTTTCTATAATGCGACATGATATCTTGCTGCATAACACTTTACAAAGTTCGTCCAGAAGCATGAACGAGCATCGTGTAAACTTTTCCATAATTCGACATGATATGTTCCTGCGTAACACTATTAGAATCAGAACTTGAATGAACACTTTCAGAAAGCATTTCTTCAAAATTAGTAATATAAGAATCAACATCACTTCTGAATTCTAGATTATTTACGTACTTTTCTTGAATATTGCGAAATAATTTCTGTCCTCTTAGAGTATATAACTGTTGGCTAAATAGATCATCTTCTCCCTGTGTATAACGTTTCCATAAGTCAACGAAGGCATCACAATCAATAAATTGGGAAATATCTGAAACAAGGGAATCGATAGAATATAATAAATTCCCATCTTTAGATGAGGAAATTTTACCTTTATTAAGGGTAGCAGAATGGACAATATCGTTAAACCATTTTTTGATTGACTTATTTTTAGTGATTTCTTTGTTTGATTCAGGTTTGTCTAATTGGGGTGGATTACTGTTATCAGAACTCAATTTTTTGTCATAAAAAGTCGGGTTACTTTGCACGGAATCAGTCACTAATTTTTGGAAATCTCTTAGTGTATTGATCTGTTCTTCTATGGCATTGCGTATGGTATCAGCACTTTCTTTTGCTTCTTGAGCCAATGATATAGAATCACGTTTTAAAACATTACGAGAATCGTTCAATTCTTCGGTTATTTTATGAGAGGTCAAGGAAATTTCTTCACTTGTTTTCGATAATTTCTCAGTAAACGTATTCACTTTATTATTTAGAGAATCTAAAAATTCCTTCATAGATTGATCTGATTTTTTCTCAAGAGTAGAGAAAGCATTCTCAACATTAGGAATAGAAGAATGTATCTTCTGAGCTATATGATTTGATAAATTGCGAGATTTCTCTTCTATTTCGCCAAAACTTTTATCAATGGTTTTGACAGTTTTGTTTCCGATATTAGTCAAATCATGATCAATAAGTTTTATAGTATCACGACTGCGCATCTCTATGTTTGATAAGGTCCCTTCGATATCCAAGAAAGATGCTTGGAGACCATGAGTCATACTTTTAACAACCTTGTCTGAAAGAAAATTAGTTTGTTCAACAACCTTCTTAATATCCACTAAGAGAGATATAACAAACTTTTGCGCTTCAGAAGACTTGGAAATCAATTTATTGGTCAAGCTTGCTAAATTATTTGCCCCTTTATCTAGAGCCAAGCCTGTTTCAGATTGTGTTTTTACAAGCAAATCATGCGATTTTAAGAGAATTTGAGAATTTTTATCGAATTTATTGACGATTTCAGACATACGGAACAAAACATCTTTAGATATTTCGTTGAGGTCTTTAATTTTATTATCAAATAATTTCGATGATTCAGAAAGAACTGTGCTAATTTGTCCTGTTGTGTCGATGATGCGATTAGTAGTTTGAAATAAAGATTTGTCCACTTTGTTAAGAGAATTCGTAGCTGCATTAAGGATTGTTGTTACATCTAAACTACTATCAGAAATTCTATGGGTGATTTTTTCAACATCATTAATGAGCAATTCTTCGAGTTTTTTAAGTGCATTTGCCGCGTCATATATTTGTTTATCTATGATATTTGCAACAGCATCTCCTTCTTTATGAAAGGCATCAGAAATAGAATTTGAAATCTCAACTGAACGCTGCGAAAGGAGACTATCTAAAATAGTAGAGCGTTCATCAAAAGATAATTGCATAGAATTATTGTTTTTATCCAAGAGAGATTTCCACTCTTCCATATTGGATTCAAAGGATTTTACATATTCCTTAAATTTATTGAGCATAGTCGATTCATGCACATTTAATGCATTATCTACATTAGAAACAATCTCTTTGACCTCACTGATTCGTTTCTCTATTACAGAACGAGCTTCATTGGTATGAGATAAAACAACTTGATCGACTTCATGGAAAACTTCAGAAAGATTATTATTGAAGTGATTCAATGTAGAACGGAATTTTCCTTCTTTTTCTTCTAAAAGCTGACCTGTTTCAACAAATTTTTTCGTAATATTATCGATTTCTCCGCTAATACGAGAAGTATTGTCTATGATCTGATCCGTGACAACATCATTGTTTTGTAGTAGTTGCTGTGAAATTTCCTGTGTTCTTTGAGATATTCTTTGTTCTGAAACTTCCATTATTTTGGATATTTCATTCATAAAGATAGCAATCTTTTCTCCAAAGAACTCTCTGCATTTTTGGACTTTTTCGTTTACGGAATCCATAGATGCTTCTAATTGACCAGAAACATCGATTGTGGATTGAGACATGTTGCCAACAACTGAAACCAATTTTTGGGTTAGATCATTAATATTTTCTGACAAATCCTTGAAGGAGGAAGAAGAATCATTCACCGTCTGTGATAGAGAAACTTCTCTTTCTTTCAAGTTGTTTTGTAAATTAATTGTCTCTTTAGACACTGCTGTAGATAAAGAAGAAGCACTATTATCAAGAACTTGGATAAGTTCATCCGACTTTTCTTTTAGTAATCTATCAAATTTCTGATGAGAACATAATAAGGTACTGTTCACTGAATCATTGCCGTAATTCAACAATGCCTCAATGCGAGCAGAATTTTCATCAAGGATCTTCTTAATGAACTGTGATGCAGATTCGATTGAACCATCCATTTTACTTTCGTTTCCTGCAAGAACGTCTTGTAAAATATTTATGTGATCGGAAAGTTTCTTGTCCAAAATTTGATGGTTATCATTATAAGCTAGGCAAATGCTATCCATACGCTCTTTAAATGCTTGGGCAACGTTCGTATCAGCATCAGAAATCTTCTTCAATATTATCTGAGAATGATTGTCTAAAGTAACACCAATATTACCTTGGATTTTAGTAAGAGAATTAGCCATATCCATTGCTTTAGCATAGGCTATTTCTGTCATATTTTTAATATCTTGAGAAAGGCTCCCAATTATGAGTTGAGATTTACTTACAAGATTATGTTCAAATTTTGATTGATTCTCTGATAAAGTATCTACAAAATTCTCATTACGCTTAGCAAAAGTATTGTTTAACAACTCTTGAGCTTCTTCAAGAGAAAATAGAATTTTATTCGCATTGCTTATAAGGTCATTTCCCAATCCTTGACATCTTTGTTCTAATTCCGTTGATATGGCTTTAACATCGTCAATAGAGTGGCTAATTGTATTGCTGACTGTTGACAATTCTAATCCAATATTTTCACTACCATTGCTTAAAACTTCTTCCATACGTTTTGTATTGGTGGAAAGCATACTTTTAATATTTTCAGCAGAGCTTTCTAACATATTATTGACATGACTACTCTTATTGCTGAACGTATCGGTTAGAGATGCAAGATGTTGTTTGAGAATTTTTTCTAATTTATTATTGTTATTACTGTAGGAAAAGACGATCTGTTCAGAGCTTTCAGTAAAGCGGTTTACTAATTGAGATTCAGCAATTGTTATTTTATTTACGACGTCACTAGCGTGTTTTTTAAGACTATTATCAAGACTTTTTTGGTTTTCTGATAATGCAGCCGCCAAAACCATTGTTTTGTCATAAATAGTATCTGTCAATTTCTTTATATTATTGGAAATAGAATCAATAATTGATTGAGGACGACCGGCAAGGGCTTCTTCAAACTGCAATTGTGCTCGTATGAGAGAATTTGAAAACGATTTCTCCCGCTCAGAAATAACATTGCTCACTTTTTGATATGAAGAGTCAAAGGAAGTGCAGAGTTCTTCTGATTTCTTTCCAAGATCGGTATCAATCTTCTGACGCCTTTCATCCAGAACACCTTTGAGATTGTCTATACTATTTGTTAAAATATTTTCTAGTTTTTCTGCATTTGCCTCAGTTAAATGAGTGATATTATTTTGCTTAGTAGAAAGAGTACCTTCAAGAATCAAGGTCTTTTTGTCTAAATTAGAATCAATTGTTTTGATATTGGATATAAAGAGATCTTCCATATTGGTATGTGAGTTTTCAAAACATCCATTGAGCTTATTGATATTGTCTTTTAAGGTTGTTTCAAACTCATTAAAGTTTCTTTCGAAAAAATGACCAAATTCAGCAATTCTCTTGTTAAATGTTTCGGCAGTATCTGTGAGGAATTTGTTAATTGTATTTTCTATAATACTGGTGCGATTATCTACTTCAGATAGTGTGTTATCTGTAGTGGATTGAAGATTATTACGAAAAAGTTCTTCTTTTTCCTGAAAAGAGACCCGTAAGTTTTGGATCATATCATTTAATGTACTAGTAATAGAACTTTGTTTTTCCGAAAAGAACTTGGACATTTCACATATGTGTGATGTGAAAGATTCTGTAAATTGGTGTGATTGTTCTTTTAGTGTAAGACTAATCTTATCCGTATTATTTCCTAGCATTGACGCATGTATGCTCAAATGATTAGCTAAACTACGACCTGAATTATCAAGCGCATTAGAAAGAGTTTCAATACGATTATCAAAGTCTTCAGTAATGATCATAGATGATGAATCAAGTACCTCTAATAGTTGATCTATTTTCGAAGAGATGGTTTCCGCTGATTCTTGCACGACTCGATTTGTTTTGTCGGTCAATTTTGCTATGCGCATATCAACAATGGATTGAAATGAATCTGTTGCCCTTGATAGATGAATAGAAATTTCCTCACTTGTGAGCGAAAGCTCTTCTTTTAATGCTTCATGAACCTCAGCAATAGATGTACGCAATTGCATTCCATGATCAACTATAGCCTCACGTTCCTCCCTGAGTTTATGCGTGATATTATGCGCACGTACTTCGTTTTTATTATAATTATCTTCAAGTACGTCTATTTCAGAACGAACGATTTTTTCTAAATCGCTTGCGCGCGATACAGCTCGCTCTATTTCCTCCGTTATTGTCATGATTTCTCTACGTACGGCGCTACTAATAGACAAAATCTTCTCCGAGGAATATTCCTCTGGATCTACAAGGCGTAACGCAATTTTAGCTATTGATTGAGAAGCATCATGCATATCTCGGGCACGAGATATCATTATAAAAAACGAAAAAACAACAAAATAGGGATAAAAGTTATTGCTGAAAAAAAGATTATTGCTTCTGTTCGTATAGCAAAATCGTAAAACGAGGGCATAGATGAATTCGCATAGGATTTGACAATAAATCCTAATTCACATGCAAACCATACCAAAGAGGATATAAAAGCATTACGAAGCGCTATGCTCAGGGAATTTTTGCCAATATTTTGTAGTATATGCGTAATCCCTCCACTACTTAAATCATTCGCAGGCGATAATCCAGATGATAGGTATTTGTTAGAAATTCTTTTAAAAGTTTTTTCGGCATTAGTATTTTTCATATCTTCCGATCCAGATGTGGATTGAATATCCTTGTCAGGAAGGTGATTATTTTTTTGATTACGGTCGTATGTATCTTTAGCTTGATAATTTTTTTTATCTTTATCTGGTTTTAGCATAGACAATTCTTCGTGTTCTTTAAGTGATTTTCTATAAGCTGTTTTACTCTGTTTCTTATTGTTCATATACACACCCTTAGATTGCTAGACCCCCAGATCATTTAAAGAATATTTACTATAAACCTTTGAATTTTATCGGAAAAACCTAATTAAATGCGATGAAAACATTTTCAAAAAATCAATAGATTAAAAATAACTTAATGATTTTTTAACTAAAATCATGTTGTAATGTAGCTTTACGACATATTTTATCCTTTTTGAGGACGCATGAGCAAAGCCTTATCTTAAAGAATTAAATTGAAAAAATATTTTTCACATTTACTTAGCAACGATTATACGATCACTATTCACATCTTATCGATTCGTAATGGTTAAGTATACCACAATACTATGTTATACACAGATGCTATTCATTGGCACAAAACACAGATATAATTGTAACTGGTAATATAATGAGCCTAGTATTAGGATCAATAGAGTAAAAAATGAAATTTAATGTAGAAAAATATCCTGAATTCATATGGAAGCTTGCCCATGGTAAAAGTATGAGTGTTGGGCCTGTGGCTCGTATTATGGCTATTGTTAATGTTACACCAGATTCTTTTTCCGATGGCGCAAATTATTTTCTGCCTAAAAAAGCCGTTGCCCATGCCATTAGTTCTTTGAAAGAAGGGGCAGATATTATTGATATTGGGGGTGAGTCTACGCGCCCTGGATTCATTCCAATTACTGCCAAACAAGAACAAGAACGTATTTTGCCTGTTATAGAAGAATTAGCTGATCGAACTGATGCTATTATTTCTGTAGACACCTATCACCCGGAAACAGCAAAATTATCTATTAGGGCAGGAGCACACATCATCAATGATGTATGTGGATTGCAACAGGGTAAAAATATGGCCAAAATAATTGCACAATATGGAGCAGGTGTTTGTATTATGCACACTGGGCGTGGTCGCAAAAAGCTTTCGGATGTTTTTGAAGATCAATACTATTTCCTTGAAAAATCACTAAAAATAGCTCATGATGAAGGTATTTCTCGTGATGCCATCGTTATAGATCCAGGATTTGGATTCGCAAAAGAAATCCAAGAAAATTTTTCTCTGATGGCAAATGTATCAAAGCTTAGAAAATTTAATTTGCCGATATTAGTGGGCATTTCTCGCAAGCGATTTTTAGGGAAAATGGAGCAGAAAGATAGATCTTCCGATGCAACTACAGCTGCGGCAAATTGCTTCTTGAGAATCGAGGGAGCTGCGATTTTTAGGGTGCATAATGTTAGCATAAACAGAGATTCTTTGCGTATGATGGATACAATTATAAAAACCAAAAACATTTCTTCAAAAGAACGAGAGTAATGAATCAGACGTATACAATATATTTGAAAAATTGTGCTTTTTTTGCTTATCATGGAGTATATAAAGAAGAAAAAGCGCAAGGACAAAGATTTTTTGTGGACATAGAAATAGAAATTCCACAAAACACTGCTTTGGAAAATGATCTTTTGGAAAAAACAGTTGATTATAGTACTGTATTTTTCATAGCAGAGAAAATAATTATGAATACCAAAAGAAATCTTATCGAAGCTCTTGCCGCAGATATTGCAAAGGCATTGCATGAACAATTTGGAGAAATTGTGAGAATCGTTGTGGCTGTTCGCAAACCCAGTGCGTTAATTCAAGGAATACTGGATTATGTGGAAACCAGAGTCGAATATAAATATTAAGATCAATCCTGATGATTTTATTGCTATTGGAATAGGTAGCAATATTGGAGATAAAAAAAAATATATTTCTCATGCATTAAATCTCATTCATCAACATAACAATTGTGAGATCATTGCTGTATCACGTTTATATAAGACCGTTCCTTGGGGAAACATAGATCAGGATTTCTTTTTAAACGCCGTAGCACTCGTCAGAACAAAAATATCCCCCGATTCTTTATTGGATATTCTTCTTTCGATTGAAAATAATTTAAAAAGACAGAGAAATGAAAAATGGGGCGCGCGCACAATTGATCTTGATATCCTCTTGGCAGGGAAATATTCTTCTTCCACAGAACGTTTAACAATACCGCATCCATATATTGTCCAAAGAGCTTTTGTCCTTGTTCCATTAGCAGATGTTGCTCCTCATATGGTAATACATGGTTTTTCTGTAATAGATTGGATTAAAAAAATCGATGTTAGTGGAGTGCAAGTTATCAATGAGGGATACTATTGGTGGTGTGATTTATAATGTTAAAAATAAAATAGCCCATACATAATAAAGAAAAAATTACCTCTTTATCTATTGCATCATCAGCAGAGGATAGAGCCTAGTTGGTGGTTTTTTCCTTTTTAGCTGTAAAATTTAGTGCTAATTTTTGTATTGAATAGATGGTTTTGTTTTATTGGGATTGTGATTTGAGATGTTGTTGATTTTTTTTTTAATTTCTTCATACCATGATAACGACTAATCAATCCTAGGCCAACTGTTAGAATCACATCAACTATAACCGTATAGTTACTCCAACCCTCAGTTGGTTCTTCTTTTTCGTATCCTTGAAAATATAAAGTTCCATTCGTGGTTAATTGTTCTGTTGTTCTGGTAGCAATCTGTTGTCCTGCGCCATTAATGATTTTTTTCAATGATACGTCTCCCCTATGGATATAGGGAATAGCAAAACTAAGCATGTAAAAACCACCAGATAACAAACCGAGTGTTTGAGATGTAGATTCATCAATCCCAAGATGTTTCATATTCTCGGAAGTTTGATGACCATATGTCGCACTAATGGTCAATAGACCTACTAGGGAGGCTACAAAAGGATTGGCGGAAAAAGAGGAGCCTATAATATTTCCTATACCATAGATTACAGCTCCTTCTACGATACTGTGAGCGGTGCTTCCCCAAAAACCTAATTTTTTTTGATCTGGATCATATTGCAAAGGATCGCTGATTTTTAAGGGATTATCGTGGAACAGTCGATAAAATTTTTCTATACCCGAAAAAGGAGCTGAGCAAACACTAATCACAAGATTGTGAGCACATTGAGGAATATGAGAATCAAGGAAGTTTTTTATTACAGGGATGTCTGATTTTGTTTTTGAAGATAGGATCTTACAATCTGAAAATATGAAATATCCCATAGATAGAAAAAAAATACATACCCCTAACTTCCGATAATGCATATTCTCTTTGTCTCCCAAACTCAACACCTAAGATCCAGCTATCAATATTATGCTCTCTATCATTTCCACGACAAGGAATTCTATGTAAAAATTTGAACAGGCCTCATTTCTATAGGAATAATGTTCTATAATCAATACCTAGAGAAAATATTTTTAGTATTACTCTTGTCTTTTACAGTATAAAATATGCAACTATAATGAATTCTTTAGGTTAATATCGATTAGATTTTACTTCTTATGAATCTATTTTTTTCGTCGTCAATGAAGAGAAATATATAAACTCAGAGCATATGAAAGGGGATTGTTATTATCCATAAAAACATTCAATTCTTTGATTTTTGCAATATCAAAAATGATTTCTTTTGATTGCTTGGATACACTGGTTACAACATTTTAGCTGGCGTTGTAGTACGCATTAAAGGCTTTGTTGGCTTTTTATGCTCATTCGATATTTTTATTCGTCCCTACATAGCTTAAACGTATAGAAGAAAGAAACAAAACAGCACTTGCGGGAGTAGATTTTCTGTGTTCAAGTCCTAAGCGAATGTGTTTTGCAGTTATCTTTTTGTATTCGAAATCTCCTGAGTTTTTAATGATATTAGAAAAGTCTTGATCAATTCTTTTCCTAGTTTTTAATGCCAAACTAGCCCAATGACCGCTTTTACGATATTGCTCTATCAACCATCTCATCGTTTGAGGCTCTTTAATGACAGGCTTAATAGAGGATTGCTCTATTGGAATTCCTGACAAAGCGGACAAATAAGCGGGCATGAAACTCGGATCACTAGGAATAGGTAGACGGGTTCTATCGTCTTTGCCTTTCCTAAAATAGTATATGATCTTTCCGTGCCTTGTTTTTTCTCGCACCACAAAAGGTAATTTAGTATTTCTGCTCATTTAAACCCTAAAAGGATCAAGTCCGTCATCTTCTACTTTTTCTTTTTCAACTTTGGTTCTAAACGGATCAAACCTGTATAGTGTTCCATTCCTTTCTATCTCGATGCGGATTTTGGTGTCTTTTGATATATTAGCGACATTTCTAATGTCAATGCTCCCCTTAGCACTCATGCTTTTCGTACCTCTTCTATTATTATTTTCACTTTTCTGACAGATTTGTCCAAATCGTCATTGCACACGAACCATTCTTTGTATTCTAAGACATCTATTTCATCGTCCTCGCTGGATTCAGATCCTCTTTTCTTGAGATTCTCTAAGCGCTCTTCTTCTGATGCGGGATAGATGGCTATAGGAGTTACTTTGATATCTGGTTGATCTTTGAAATAGGCTTTAAAAGCCTCATAACCCTCAGGTGTTAGAATGACTAAAAGGTCTTTTCCTTGGTCAATATGAGATACGATAACATGCCTCAGATAACCGTACTTATTACCCTTGTAGGTTACGAACCATTGTTATAGCCTGATATTTTCTTCTTCGTCAGCGATTGTCCTTTTCTTTTTCTTCAAAGGCTCAAAGCGATAGATTGTTCCATCCCGTTCAATCTCAATACGAATATTTGTTTCTTGAGCAATCCGTGCTGTATCACGGATACTGATACGTCCTTTATGGGGATGTGGTTTTTGTTCAATGTTAGTCATGTTTTGTCTCCTTTCTTAATTTTCCCTCCTTAACAATTTTTCTAATTCGACATATTTGTTGACAAGCAATACCTAGATGATCATTGGTAATTTTGAAGACATAAGCTCTCTTCATTCCGAAGATGTCATCGTCTTGGGTTAGAGCTTTCCAGTTACTCCGTTGATGTCGTCTTCGTTTGAGTTCAGTTATTGACGGGGGAGGTTATGAATAGGGATGTTATCTTGTTGCCATTGGTTGGAATGTTTTATGGGCTATAAAACGGTAATCAATCCCTTGTTGTTCGCTAACCCTAGGTTTCTGGTACACCGACAAAATCGTTCAGAAGAAGCGGGGTTAAGACTATCCCTTGTTTCTGAATATTTTATATAACTGCATGTACAAAGTGGATAGAAATGTAGTTTCTAAAAACAGTACAGGCAAGTTGGTGAATAATGCAAATGGATTTTCACAAGGGATTGATCTGTATAAAGCGTATGCTGTCTTGCCAGTATGAGGTATAATCCATATCAGAAAAAGACAAAAAAGTAATATAAAAATCGGTTCTTTTGCTTTATTCCAATGTTCCTGAATATACTGTTTAAACTTAGGATGGGTAAGAATTCTATAGCTACAATAGCTACTTAACAAACAAAAAGGAATAAGTAACATTCCGAAAAAAATGTAGTCATCATAATTATTTATCAAATTATATCTGTACCTTCTGCTACTTTGTGTATACGTCAGAGGTATAATCCAAGCAATAATCCAAGTAATAAAACTGATTATAATATAATCGATTTTCGACACCAGTTTTTGCATTATACGTATAACCTTTTTATCTATAGTTTATATGATTTTTTTACCTATACATTTTGTCATCTTATACAAGACTATATTCGGGTTTCTCTGGTGGATCGTATCTATAAAAGCCAGCGTCCATTGCCCGACCTAATGCTTCTTGTTCCCTCTTAAATTCAGCATGACTCACAAAGAAGCTCATTTGTTGTCCTCCTTTCTTTCCTTAAGTTCTTCATCACTGTCAATCATTTCGTATCCTCCTTAAATGCAAGTACACCTATAGATTGCGTGAGTCAATACAATTCCACAGCTTTTAATTGATTTAAATGCGGGGTTATTGATACGATAAAAACTGCAAAAAAATTCATATATTTACTGGTAGATATAAGTATACACTAATTTATAGTGTTCTCACACCTTGTTTTTGGTGTGAAAGAACACGGCAAAAACAGAATTTTATCAATGGCTTACGAATTTAGACATATAAAATGGCAAAGGATATTAATGGGATCATGTCCGCGAGGGATCACGTCATGTTAAGGTCAGATCCCCGTTTAACCAGCCGTGATTTATGTATACGGGAAAATTAGAAGATGGGGTAGTCGCTCGTTTTCTTGGTATGAATATATACCATAGCTATTCCTGGTGGGAGTAAACAAGAAAAGAAGGAAGTGAAGAGTGCAGCAGGGGTAGTGACGAAAGAAAACTACTGGACTCCTTGCTAAAATAGGGGTCAACCTCAAGAAAAAAGTTCTTCTCTTTGATAGAAGTGCTGTCGTTCTTGCCATTTGGCAGGATATTAAAACCAGAGTATCGCTTCGTGGGGATAGAAACAACAACGGGAAACTTTTCTTGTCCATGATGCTAGGAGCAACGAGGGTTGATGAGAGTCGAGTCGCTCAAATTCTCGTAGGGTAAGAGGTAAGAAGATGAGGGAACAAGCTGTTGTTCTTAATCTTTGTAATCGCGCTTTGTAGAAGCTGAGGTTATCCTCAATATCTTCGTTGAAGGATACTTCAAAATCATCTAAGGAATGCAACCTCGTTTGGAGGAGCGTCTATCGATCGCTTCTTCGCCAATATAGGTGGAGATTTGCCATCAAACGAGGTTCATGACCTGCTTTAGGGGATGATGAAATTGAGGAAAAAAACGTCTTATTTATTCTTTTTTTTCAAAAGAATAACAAGCAAAAAAAAAAATTTTATCCAATAACTTATCTTACATTTATTCCTTTATTATTCTTCGAGCAGGGTGTTTATTCTCACGTATACACGTAATGCGTATAACGCTATAATTGCGATATAACAATAAGGACGACCCATTAAAGGACGAACCATGAAGAGGTTTGAAGACTATTAGTTTCCTTCGCTTCTTCTTATTCGAGCTTTAAAAACAAAAGAAGGGCGGAAGATGCAGTGTGGGTGGATGCATTTCAGCAGGAGTAAACCTCCCGAGAAAATGCTGAGCGGATGAAGATGACGGCAGAGGAAAAAGTTCGTAGGATGGAATGACAATAAAAGTATCAACTATCGGATATGTATTGTATTTTCAATTTATAGTGCTCTGAAATAGTGTAAGGATTGCGCAAATTATGATCTTGGTGGATAGTGATGGACAATGTTATTGTGATCAGTGATGAGATAGGATTCATCGTCTATTTTTTTGATATTATGGCTGTCAATTTTCACCTTTCCGTATCCTCCAGGAATATCAAGAATGTAAAAAGGCTGGCATATGCCTGAAATGTTTTCTTTTAAACTAGCAACGATTTTTTGTCCTTCTTCGATAGTAAGACGAAAATGGCTTGTTCCAGGAGCAAGATCTGGATGATGTAAATAATAGGGTTTAATACGTGATTCTACGAAAATCCGCATCAGATCTGCAAGAATTTTGGGATCATCATTAATGCCTTTCAGCAACACTGACTGGCTTAAAAGGATGATGCCTGCATCTGCTAGTTTAGAAATAGCAGAAAGAGATTCTTGAGAAAATTCACGTGGATGATTAGCATGTATAGCAATATATATAGGTTTTCCAGATTCTTTTAGACATTGAATGAATTCAGGGCTAATCCGTTGAGGATCAACAATAGGAACGCGACTGTGAAAACGTAATATTTTGACGTGTTTTATCTCCATTAACATTTTTAAAACTGTTTTCAAACGATTGAGGGATAAAATTAAAGGATCCCCTCCGGTAAAAATAACTTCCCAAATTTTCGGATGATTTTGAATATAGGAAAGAGCCGCATCGATATCTTGGGGAGATAAGATTGTGCCTTTTTGTGAACCAACCATCTCTCTACGAAAACAAAATCGACAGTATACAGGGCATATATGTAATAATTTAAGCAATACCCTATCTGGATAACGATGTACGATTCCTTTTAAAGGGCTATGATTACTATCTCCAATTGGATCTTCTCGTTCTTCTGGCAAGATATTCATCTCTTCTTTCTGAGGAATAAATTGACGAGCAATGGGATCATTGGGATTATGAGGATCTATGAGATTGGCCATAAAAGGTGTCAACGCAATAGAATAATGATTTGAAATCTCTTTTATAGTGTTAATCTGTTCTTGCTCAATGAGCTTTGCTTTGTATAATTGTTGCGCTGAAGTTAATTTTTGATCGTGAGAGTTCATCGCATTTCTTTCTTTCAGATGTGGACAAAAGGGGTCCAAATTATTTCATTCAGATTAGTTGCGCCTGTTGCTAGCATGACAAGACGATCAAAACCCATCGCTATCCCAGAGGATGATGGCATCTCTTTTAAACAAGCGAGAAAATCTTCATCTATTGGATAGGTTTCGTTGTATATTTTTTTCTTTTCATTCATTTCTTTTTCAAAACGATGCCGTTGCTCAATAGGATCTATAAGTTCATCAAAAGCATTGCATAATTCAATATTACAAGCATAAAGTTCAAAACGTTGTGTAAAACGTGGATCATCAGAACAAACTTTAGCTAATGCAGATTCTGGAAGAGGATAACGATCAAGAATAGTGCAGCGATTGACACCAAGATGGGGTTCTATTTTTTCTACAAGGATTCGAGAGAAAATATCACTCCACGTATCATCATTAGCGACACGTATTCCTGATTTTTGTGCCTGTAAAGCTAAAAGATTACGATTTGGTGGACTAGAATGATCAAGTGTAGAAC
This sequence comes from Candidatus Liberibacter solanacearum CLso-ZC1, assembly GCF_000183665.1. Taxonomy (NCBI): domain Bacteria; kingdom Pseudomonadati; phylum Pseudomonadota; class Alphaproteobacteria; order Hyphomicrobiales; family Rhizobiaceae; genus Liberibacter; species Candidatus Liberibacter solanacearum. The sequence goes on along the minus strand of NC_014774.1, from coordinate 882,162 downwards.
AAAGATCAATATGTGCATATCGTAGAAAAGCGTCGGAGACCGTGATATATTCTGCTTCACTAAAAGGATTGCATGTAATACCTTGAAAAGAAAAAACTGATTTTTTTGCTTTTTCTGCTGCACATCGTATAATTTCCATACAATCTTGCATTAATTGTTCATACGATTCATGTGCACGATACCATTCTAACATTGTGAATTCTGGTTGATGGAGAGAATCTTGTTCTCCATTTCTCCAGACATGTGCAAAACAAAAAATTTTCTCCTCTCCTGCAGCAAGAAGTTTTTTACAAGAAAACTCTGGAGAAGTTTGCAGATACATAATCTTTCGGGTATGATCTTTCGTGATCAATTCTGTAGAAAAAGCTTGTATATGTGTTTCATTTCCTGGAGAAACTTGAAGAGACATAGAATCTATTTCAACAAAGTTATTATTGAAAAAATATTCTCTCAAAGAGGTTTGGATCATATTGCGTTTGATCAGAAAGGGACGGCGGTGATGATGAAAATCACGATTCCACCAAGATTTAGATTTGGAAGCAATACTGTGCATGAATATTTTCTTATTTTCAAAAAAACAACAATTAATCTTTACATCATGATATGAGAACATTTATTTTCAAGACAAACAGGTGAATTCAATTGATTATATAGTTGAAATCATACAATTAAATAGTTCTTTTTTCTACGGTTAATATAAGGAATAAATTCAATATGGTGAAAGTTATCGCTTCTGCTGTGCGTAAAGGTAATGTTCTTGATGTCAATGGTAGGCTTTATGTTGTCCTTGTTGCAAAAAATTTCTATCCAGGTAAAGGAACTCCTATTACACAGGTGGAAATGCGTCGTATTTCTGACGGTGTAAAAGTCTCTGAGCGTTGGCGTACAACGGAACAAGTAGAACGTGCTTTTGTTGAAGATCAGCGCTTTCAGTTCTTGTATGCAGATCACGAAGGTTATCATTTCATGAATCCTGAAAATTATGATCAAGTGACTGTTTCTATCGATGTTGTGGGTGATCAAAAAGTATATTTTCAAGAAGGAATGGAAGTGAAACTTTTAATCCATGAAGGAGTTGCGTTATCTGTTGAAGTGCCGCGTCATGTAATATTTAAAGTCGTTGATACAGAACCCTCTGCTAAAGGGCAAACGGTTACGACATCTTATAAGCCCGCAATCCTTTCAAATGATATTCGCACAACAGTGCCTCCGCATATTAACATTGGAGATGAAATTGTTATTCTTACAGAAGACAATTCATATGTTGAGCGTGTAAAAAAATAAAACAAATTGAGATATATCATTTTCAATAGAAGAAATGATTTTATTGATCTAAAGATTGATAGCAATGAAAATCATTATCCATTGTTATCTTTAACTTCTTCTTGCAACATTTCAAGTTCAAGCCATTTTTCTTCTTTTTCTTTGATTTCGTGATAAAGATTTTTGAGCTCATGAGAAAGCTTAGAAAATTTCTTTGCATCCTTTAAAAACAAGTTTTGATCATTGAATTGTTGTTCTTTCTCAGTAATTTTAAGGTGTATTTTTTTTATTTCTTGAGGCAATTTTTCGAGAAGCAATTTTTGACCATAAGAAAGACTTTTTTTCTTTTTATCTTTCTTAGTAGTTGATGGTATCGCCGATTCGGTGGGAGGATTTTTCTTTTGAGGAATATTATTGTTCTGTTTTTGTTGTAAAAGCATGTCAGAGTATCCTCCAGCATATTTTATCCAACATCCATTATGATTATCAACATTTTGCATAGAAAGTGTTGAATTTACAGTACGATCTAGAAAATCTCGATCGTGACTGACAATGAGTATTGTTCCTTGGAAACGAGTAATAGTTTGTTCTAAAAAATCTAACGTTTCAAAATCAAGATCGTTTGTTGGTTCGTCCATGACTAAAAAGTTGAATGGTTGAGCCAAAACACGTGCTAAAATAGCACGCATTTTTTCTCCTCCGGAGAGATCTTTGATGAGAGAATGTGCTTGATCTGGATGAAAAAGGAAATCTTTGATATAGCCCACAACATGACGAGATTCTCCTTGTACCAGTAAGCTATCTCCATAACCTCCTGTTAGATAAGAAGAAAGAGACTCGTTCGGATTGATATCTTCGCGTTTTTGATCAATGATCGCAATTTTGAGATTTGTTCCTAAAGTAATTGAGCCGGAATCGGGCTGTATCTTTCCGGTTAATAATTTCAGGAGCGTTGTTTTCCCTGCACCATTAGGACCAACAATGCCGATACGTTCACCACAATGTATTCGAAGAGAAAAATTTTTAACAATGAAATTATCATTATATTTTTTGGTAATTTTATCGGCTTCTATAACCAGTTTGCCTGAAGATTGAGTCGATTGAAGATGTGCTTGAATTGTACCATGAAAAGAGCTTTTTTGTTCCTGTAATTGTGTTCGTATGTCTTGTAATTCTTTGACCCGACGGACATTGCGTTTCCGTCTAGCTGTTACTCCATATCGTAACCATTCTTCTTCTGCTTCATTTTTTTTCTTTAAATTATGATAATGTGCTTGTTCTTGTTGTAGAATGCTCTTTTTCCAAGGTTCAAAAAAGGAAAATCCTTTGTTTAGATGATGCAAACAACCGCGATCTAACCATATTGTTGCTGTTGACAAGGTTTTAAGAAAAAAACGATCGTGAGAGACAAAAATAAGAGAAGAATTGATATTAAGTAATTCTTGTTCCATCCAATGGATGGTGCGAGAATCTAAATGATTGGTAGGTTCATCTAAAATCAAAATATCAGGACGCAGAATCAACATCTTGATCAAGGCGACACAACGTGCTTGTCCAACAGAGAGATGGGAAATTTTATCTTTTTCTGTTAAATTGAATTTTTTTAGAAAGGAATTCAAGCTGTAAGAGAATTCTGTACTATCTTTGTTACAGTTGATGAAGTCAGAAATCGTCGAAAAATGAGAAAAATCTGGGTTTTGCTCAAGATATCCTAATGTATGAGGAGAATTGAGAAACACTGTTCCTGATTGTGGTTCTATTATTCCAGCTGCGATTTTAAGTAAAGTTGATTTTCCAGATCCATTACATCCTACAAGGCAAATACGTTCTCTTGGTTTAACTGACAACGAGATATCTTGTAGTAAATTTATTCCTCCTATAGTCGCATTAATATGATCAAGTCTTAAAATAGGTAAGTTCATGAGATTAAAACCTTTGTAAATCATAGGGACGAGAAATTATAATAGCTGATCCGTGATCGAGAACAATGGTTAGCTTATCCTTTGCCACATTAGAGCAAGTACGAGAAGAACCAAGAGACATTGAATAATTGGAGAGGGTGTATTTTGCTCCCGTAATAGTAAGATTTTTGATATCTGAAAGGGCAACGATAGAAAATATACTATTTTTAGGAAAATCAAAAGAGTGTTTCCCTGGAATCAGAACAAAACACTCTTCAATGCCAGAGGTCAGGGCAACATTGATATTTTGTTTTTTACAATATATTGCAAGTGTGATATGTTGCAATGCATAATCAAAGCGTTGACCAGAAATAGCTCCGACTAAAATGATATTCTTTGCTCCTAACTCTAAAGCTTTATGAATAGCAATTTCACCATCGGACATATCTTTATTAGGAAGATAAGAAATACGTTTAATCGATGACCATTGTTGCAGTAACGTGTGATCGGTAGAGTCAAAATCTCCTATCCATAATTCTGGCACTACTTTTAACTTATCCGCATGAGCTATGCCTCCATCACTGGCAATAATTCTACAATCTTTGATAATACGTAGGAGACGATCTGTTATTTGCAGATCACCGTTGAGTAGAACAGCAAAATCAATAGGATTATTGGTATGAGATAATACCTTTATACAGCTAGATATATTTTTTATCATCTGAAATTATATTATACAATATTTGATTTGTTTGGGAAAGCATAAACAACAGTAAAAAAATATTGTAACTTTCTAATGAATGTTAGTGAATTTAGTAATATTTGGTGTATCATCATACATCTTATATTCTTTATTTTGTTAAATTATTTATAGAAATAAGGACTAATATTTTTTAGAGTAAAAGTGATCCGTGCAATACTGAAGGGAAGAATAACAATGTTTTTAAGGATTCTAAAAAATTTCTTTATTTTTGGAAGGCGATTTTTTGTTTTATTGATAATTACTGGTACGCCATTTGCTTATGCTGATTCTATAAATTCTAATCCCGTTTTGCGCAATGAATTTATCAGGTGGCTCGTATATTATCACTCTCCTGATTCAAATAGAAAAATTTGTTATACCGTTACTGTTCCTACTTCTGCTCAACCAGAAACAGGTGTCAAACATGGAATTAATTTCTTTATGATTGGGCTCAAGAAAGAAACGAAAGATTCGTATATTTCAGAATTAGTAATGGACTATCCTTTAGATGAAAATACAATGGTTTCCATTGAGGTGATAGGAAAAAATTCTAGTGGACAAATATTCACCATGCATCCTCATAACAATAGAGCTACCTTTCAAAAAGAATCTGATAATGAAATTCTTATTAAGGAAATGAAATTAGGGAAAGAAGTAATCGTATCTGCAAAATCTAAACGTGGAACGAACACACGCTATGTTTATTCTTTAAGTGGTTTGTCAGATGCTTTAGCAGATCTTCCTAAATGTCAGTAAATCGTTCTATTTTTGTTATCGTTAAGGTTCTTTTCCTTGGCAAGTATTGTTTCTTAAATTTCAGTAGGGATAATTTATGAATATCGTAAAAAAAGAATCCTTGATTGGAATGACCCGAGAAGAGATTGAAGAATCTCTGCTTAAAATAGGTGTTCCGCCAATACAAGTGAGAATGCGTACCTCTCAGATTTGGAAGTGGATTTATGTTCGAGGTGTGCGTGATTTTCATTTTATGTCTGATATTTCAAAGGAAATACGTTGTCTTTTAGATCAGCATTTCGCTATTGTTTATCCAGAAATTGTTGATGAAAAAATTTCTTGTGATGGAACACGTAAGTGGCTATTACGTTTTCCTGCACGTTGTATCGGTGATCCTGTTGATATTGAAACGGTCTATATTCCTGAAAAATCGCGTGGTACCTTGTGTGTTTCTAGTCAAGTTGGTTGTTCTTTAACCTGTTCCTTTTGTTATACAGGAACCCAGCAACTCGTACGAAACCTCACAGTAGAAGAAATACTTTTACAGATTCTTTTGGTGCGTAGTCTTCTCGGAGATTTTCCTGGCTGTGAAGATATGACAGAAATGGTGGTTCCATTAGTAGGTCGTAAGGTCTCTAATATTGTAATGATGGGTATGGGAGAACCTCTTTGTAATTTTGATAATGTAAAAAAAGCTTTATTAATTGCTAGTGATAGCATGGGATTATCTTTTTCAAAACGTCGTATCACGCTTTCTACTTCTGGATTTGTTCCCAATATTGCGCGCGTCGGAGAAGAGATAGGGGTAATGCTGGCTATTTCTTTGCATGCAGTTAAGAATGATCTTCGAAATATTCTTGTTCCTATTAATAAAAAATATCCTCTTGAAATGCTGATGGATGCATGTCGTAATTATCCGGGTTTGTCTAATTCAAGGCGTATCACTTTTGAGTATGTTATGCTTAAGGGCATTAATGATAGCCCTAGAGATGCGATTGAACTTATCAAACTGCTTAAGGGTATTCCTGCAAAAATAAATCTTATACCATTTAATCCTTGGCCAGGATGTGATTATCTTTGTTCTGATCAAAAAGATATCGAGATATTTTCTGAATATGTTAAGAAATCAGGGTATTCATCACCTATTCGTACACCACGAGGGCTTGATATTTTTGCAGCATGTGGTCAATTGAAATCTCTTTCTAAAAGAGTTCCTCGGATATCAAGCAAACAAGCTCAGATAACAGAGTCCGTTCCATTACAATAATATTGATTTTTAAATATTTTTCTTCTTTTGCTCTGGGATATGGAAAAAATAAAAATTATCTCAACATCAGCATTATTTAACAGTTATTTTTTTAAGCGCTGTACAGGGAAAAGAATCACATCTCGAATAGAAGGAGCATTGGTCAATAACATGATCAGGCGATCAATGCCTAGCCCTAATCCGCTTGCTGGAGGCATGCCATAAGTCATTGCATCAAGAAAATCTTCATCAAGAATTATTTTTTCTCCACGTTTATGGGATTGTTTGAGTTGTTTTTCCATACGTATACGTTGTTCGATGGGATCATTGAGTTCGGAAAAAGCATTACATATTTCCCATCCGTTACAATAGGTTTCAAACCGTTCTACAAGGCGGCTCTCTCCTACAACTTCTTTTGCAAAAGGAGAAATATCTTTGGGAAAATCTGTAATATGCATTGGATTTAAAATATTTTTTTCAATTTTTTCTTCGAAAAGGTTCATCATGACTTCGCCCCATATGGCGTCTTCTTCAACTTCAATTCCAATGCTTTGTGCTGCAACACGTGCTTCTTGGTCGCTTTTTAAAAGCATAAAATCAATTCCTGTTGCTTCCTTAACTAATTGAGGCATAGACTTGCACGCAAATGGTTTTTTGAAAGAAATGACTTTTTTTCCAAAAGGAATATCTGTTTTTCCGTAAAGACTTATAACAAGATTATGAAAAAGATCTTCAACTAGTTTCATCATATCTCGATAATCAGTATAAGCCCAATAGGCTTCTATCATTGTAAATTCTGGATTATGTCTAGAAGATATTCCTTCATTACGAAAGTTACGATTTAATTCGAATACTTGATCGGTAAGTCCTGATACTAGGACGCGTTTGAGATATAGTTCAGGCGCAATACGTAGATACATATCAGCCTTAAGGATATTATGATGTGTTATAAATGGATCAGCAGTAGCCCCTCCGTAAATGGGTTGTAATATAGGGGTTTCCACCTCCATAAATCCATTATTTTCCATAAAATGGCGTATTTGGGAAATAATACGGCTTCTTTGTTGGAAACGTAATTTAGAATCAGGATTACTGATAATATCTAGATACCGTTTGCGATAGCGGGTTTCTATATCAGAAAGCCCATAGTATGTTTCTGGTATTGAGTTTAATGCTTTGGTTAGCATCGTAATTGTTTGTGAGTTAACTGTAAGCTCGCCACGTTTAGTGCGACGCACTTGTCCTGTTACTCCTATAATGTCACCCAGATCAATCATAGGCAATAAATTCTGTGAATCTTGATCAGTTGTGTTTTTATGGGTAAAGATCTGGATCTTACCACTTGCATCATGAAGATCCATGAACATTCCAGAATTACGAGAAGAATAAACCCGTCCAGCAATGGTGACGATATCTTCAGATTTTTCATCGTCTTGAAGATGAGAATATTTTTCACTTAATTCAGCATTTGTTAAATCGCGATGAAAATGGGCAGGATAAACTTCTTCTAAAGATTGTCGAAGAATATTCAATTTTTGAGATCGAACTTCAATGGAATGAGAAGACAAAGATTCAGGGAGAGTGCTGTTATTCATTCTTCTTTCTTATAATTCTAAATTAGAGAAAAAACGAGCTGTATTGCATGTTTTAGGCGAGAGTAAACGACAGAACGTCCTAAAATTTCAATGCTGTCAAAAAGCGGCAAAGAATATTTAGAACCCGTTATAGAGAGGAAAAGTGGTTTGACGATAACTTTGAGAGATTTTTCTAAACTTTGAGCAACATTGCGTAACGCTGTCTCAATATTTTCTCTTGTCCAGATTTGAATACCCTCAAATTCTTCTTGTGTCTTTTTCAAGATAGTTACAATTTCTTCAGGCGTGAGAGAAATATTTTTAAAAGATTCCTTTGTTAAATAAAGATCGGATTTAAATAAAAAATCTACCATTGAAGGAAGGGAGGCAAAAGTCGAAATGCGAGATTGTGCAAGTGTCAATGCTTTTGTCAGGCGATCTTCTTCTTTTGTCCATTGTGATACACGAGATATAAAGTCAGTTGTAGAAAGTTGTTCTCGAATCCAACGACCATTCAACCAATCTAATTTTTGTCTATCAAAAACCGCTCCTGCTTTTGATAAATTAAGAAGATTAAAGTGATGGATTAACTGTTGCATATTCATCAATTCATCTTCTTCTTCATTTTTTTGTATAAAGAGCAGAGCAAGAAAATTGATAAGGGCTTCTGGCAAGTATCCCATTGCTGAATAATATGAAATCGAAGTGGGATTTTTTCGTTTGGATAATTTAGATTTATCAGGATTTTTTATAAGTGGCAAATGGATAAATTCAGGAAGAGGAAAATTTAAATATTGATAGAGAAGGATGTGTTTGGGTACAGAAGAAAGCCACTCTTCTCCTCGTGCGACGTGTGTTATTTTCATGAGATGATCATCTACAACATTGGCTAAGTGATATGTTGGCATGCCATCTGATTTTAACAAAACTTGCATATCAACAGCATTCCAAGGAATTTCCACGTGACCATAGACTTTGTCTTGAAATGTACAACACCCCTGATCAGGGATTTTAAGACGCACAACATGAGGTTTTTTTTCTTGAGATAGACGCTCTATTTCTTGAGAGGAAAGCCTGAGACAGTGACCATCATATTTTGAGGGAATGTTTTTTTTGCGTTGGGAAAAACGCATTTCTTTTAGTCTTTCTTCGGAGCAAAAACAGCGAAATGCGAGTTTTTTATCTAAAAGATTCTGTACATAAGGCTGGTAAATATCTTTACGCTCTGACTGTCGATATGGTCCATATGACCCCCCTATATCAGGACCTTCATCCCAATGAAGACCACACCATTTGAGAGATTTAATAACTGCATTTTCGGATTCTAATGTTGAACGTTTACTATCAGTATCTTCAATACGGAGGATAAATTTCCCTCCTGTACTTTTGGCAATCAGATAATTAAAAAGAGCTGTATAAGCAGTTCCAATATGGGGTTCCCCAGTAGGAGAGGGAGCAATGCGCACGCGCAAATCAGAATTAGCAGTCATGGTTATCTTTCAAACAACAAATCTCAATTTAAAACAGGATCTTCATTCAATGTAGGTTAGTATGATCCTTTCAGTCAAGAGTTCAAAACAAAAGATGAGATAATTTATAATAAGTAGGATAAAAGGTATATTTATTGCGTATTTGCCCATGAGATTAGAGGAAGTTTTGCCCCAAAATGCAAATTTTTAAATATGCTCTAACTTTTTTTAAAAAGTGGTAGTAAGACAGAATAGGGGTAGGATGGCTATTATGTTTTAAGTCCACGGTCGTATTCAAGGTTATTTGTCTGTTAAAAAATATTGTTATGCATTGTGCCTAATGGAAGATGTTTTTAAATATCTTGTTTTAAAATGAGTTTGGTAAATCGTTCTATCCCTTACTTTTGGCTTGATTGGGATTTATTTATGGAAGAAAATAAGTGTTATTTATAAATTGATATGAAAGTCTATAATTAGAGAATTCCATCTTAATATAGTGAAAATATTTTTTCAGTGAAAAAATCGAATTCATTTATTTCTTGATAATTTTATTATTTGAAGATATTTAATTGTAATTATGGAATAGGTAGTTAAGATTAATACGCGTATTTCTGAATTGTTTATTAGTTCTATTTCTTGTACTGTTAGGAGATCTTTTTTATGCTATTTACAAAAGCTTATGCACAGTCGGATGCTCCATCTATTAATTCTGTAACTTCGCCTTTAGAAATGGCTTTTCTCTTCTTTGTTTTGGCAGTAGTATGGTATTTTCTTCTTATTCGCCCACAGCGTCAACAATTTAAGAAACGTTCTGAAATGTTACATAATTTGCGTAGGGGCGATTCTATCGTTACAGCAGCAGGAATAATAGGAAAAATTACCAAAGTGATTGATGATTCAGAGGTTGAAGTCGAAATATCTGAAGGTGTGCGTGTTCATGTTTTGCGATCATATATATCGGAAGTTCTCTCAAAGCCTGAACCTGTTATGATCAAGTAAAAGATATTATTCTTAATTCCAGTAAAAGTTCTTACGCATAGTTATGCTATGTATGCTATTGAATCATTGATAGAGATGATCGTGATATTAGTCAGATTATTTTGAATCATGAGATGTTTTTATTTGATCATTATCAACAATCTTCATATATTTTTTGAGTAATATTTTTCCTCTTATGAGTTGTTATTCTCTATAATTTCAGTGAGTTATAATGGTATCAATTGCCCAGCATAAATGGTTTTGTGATCCTGATCTAATACATATTCTTTCTTTACTTAACCAGGGAAAAGATAAATCCTGTATTGTAGGGGGGGCTGTTAGAAATAGTTTGATGAATCTTAGTGTTCAAGATATTGATATTGCAACGACAATTCTCCCTGAAGTTATTATGAAAATTTTTTCTCAGACATCTTACAAGGTTATTCCAACTGGCATTTCTTATGGAACTGTCACAATAATAAAGAATAAAAAATCTTTTGATATCACAACTCTGAGAAGTGATCTTATTACGGATGGGCGCCATGCAAAAGTTGTCTTTACGCATGATTGGAAGGCTGATTCTCTCAGAAGAGATTTTACGATTAATGCTTTGTATGCAGATCAGGCGGGTAGGGTTATTGATTATGTTGGAGGTTTGAATGATCTTAAGAATCGTACAATAAAGTTCATTGGAAACGCTCATCATAGAATTTTAGAAGACTATCTTCGTATTCTTCGCTTCTTTCGTTTTTTTGCGCATTATGGACAGCATGATATTGATCCTGATGGATTAGCAGCCAGCATACAAGCTAAAGCAGGTTTGAAAATATTATCTTCTGAACGGATATGGTTAGAAATAAAAAAAATATTAGAAGCAAAAAATCCGCTTCATGCCATTATGTATATGCACAATGGAGGAATATTCAAAGAAATATTTCTTAACGTACAAGATTCTTCTATTGATCAATTATCACAAGTGATTGAGGGGGAAAAAGTATTTGGATGGGAAATTGATCCTTTATTGCGTTTTATCGTTCTTATCCCTTTAAGAGAAAAGCAATCTATCATATCCATAGCCAAAAAATTAAGTTTGCCCCGTGAGATTAAATATTTTTTACTTGCATGTATAGGCTTTAATATCGAGAGGGAAAAAATTTCAATACAAGAAATGAAGAGATTTTTTTATCTCTATGGTAGAGAAATCGTAGTAATCAAATTAAAGATTTTTCTCTCCCTCAATTATAAAAATCTTGATCGGGAAGAAATATGTCATATTCGTCAAATCATTTTAGATATTGAGCACTGGATTAAACCCCTCTTTCCATTAAGAGGAGATGACGTTTTGAAATATGGGATTCCTCCAGGAAAAAAAATAGGAAATATTTTATCTTACTGTGAAAAAGAATGGATAAAATCTTCTTTTAAATTATCTTACGAAGATTTACTTCATCTCTTGCAAAAAGTTATAAAATTCTCAAGAAATAGAAAAGTATCTTAATATCAATAGATTATATTAATAATAAGACTACATTACGACTACTAATAATCAATAGGTTACGAACCTTTATCTTATTATCTTAGACCAAAAACAGCTATCATCTTTTCTTTCTCTCTATTGACGATGAAGGTTTCTTTCCCTGTTGGAGTAATCTCAAGAAGCTTTATTACGATTTCAGGAAGCTCAACGGTTACAATTGTCCATACTTTCTGAGTTTGAATAGAAAAGACGTTGCCTTTAAAATGTTGGCGACTCACTCTACAAACATCAGAGCATCTAAGCCCAGTATACAAACATAATTCAAAAGCCAAGCGGGGTAAAGTTCCTTCTTTCCAATAGTTACGGAACAATAGAATATCTTCTCGTGTCCATGGTATCAACCCGTTAGGCTTATAGGATGGTTTTTCTATTCCATTCTTTTAACTAACTCCCTAAACAATTGATTTTCTTTTCAACTGGTGATATTATTTACAAAGCGTTAAAGTATTAAGCGGTTATGAGATATGATCTGATTTTTAACTGTTCAAATAGGGGTCAAATGGTCATCACCCCAGAAACACGCCATTATTGGAAAACGGTAGGAATCCGTATAAGAGATATACGCAAAAATAAGGGTATTAGCACCAAAGAGATGGCTATAGTGTCAGAAACTATGAGAAGTGCTATAAGTCAATTTGAAAGGGGCATATGCTCTACCAGCATCAACTACGCCTTGTTTCTGCGTAATGAATTTAAAGTTGGTTTTGATTGGATATATGACGGGGAGCATGTCGATAGACTGTACAGGGATGTTGTAAAAAAGAGAGAATTTAACTCTGTAGAGATAGGCAACCGTATTAAGTCTATTCGTAAAGATAAAGGCATGACATTAAAAGAATTCGGAAATTTGATAGGATTGTCATACGCTGGTTTAGACAATATAGAAAACGGTCATAGAAAACCACGCATAGAAACAGCCATTAAAATTAAATACGCAACACAAAAATCGTTGGATTGGATCTATTTCGGTGATGAAATCATTGTGCCTAAAAGTATAGAGCGGTCTCAATCATCTAAAAATTAAATATTATACATAACAACCATCATCATAAACGGCACTAGATTTAATGTCTCAGTGTTGTGTTCTCTATCAAATCACAATCGCTAATGGTGTCCCGTTAATTTCGATAATAATCGATGTATCCATTTGTTTCAACTAATTTCTTGGAAAAGAATTTTCGTATATCTTTTGTCTCAAGAGGAGTTCCGTAACCTGATTATTCATAGGCGTCTTTCCATGGCGCTTCTGTATGGGTCATATTTCGTAATTTCCATGTGGAAAACTGCCCATAAAATTCAAAAACATCGTCTAATATATTTCTATCCTTTTGGTCAATTTCCCCAAACTCTTCGGAGGACAAGCTTTCCGTTTCTGGAATAGGTGATGATCCATGTTTTTTTTGAACTCCTCATATAGCTCTGGAATGACTGGTCCTATTGTAGATACTGCTTAATTTTTTAAATTATATTTATTGAGCCAAAAGAGAGATATTGCCCTTTAAATCATCCAACTCATGCCGAGAAGTAAAACATTGATTTGCGTAAATTTCCGATCTCGGTATCCAATCTGAAAGAATGTAGTCATTATTCGGATACAAGCTATTCCATGCTGAGTTTAACTTTTCTTCTATATTTTTAACCCTGAAAAAGAGAGTGAGGTTAAAGGCCAACTTCAACTTTTCAAAAGTAGTTCAATTGTTCTTGTTTTTCATATTCTTCTTGCGTATGGACTCGTGTATTCCCTTGAGAAAGCAGGTTCTATGTCTCTGACAAAATCTTCAAAAATAAATTCCTTTTGTCTTGCTAGGGGATATAAGTAGTCTAGTTTAATTAGGTTTATTTCTTGAGCAGTGCTTGAGTATACTTTTTCTAACTCATTGTATTTGAAAATTGTTTTCCATTTTACGAGGAAGAAAGCGACAGCAAGCACTATACCAATTAATGGTGTAAAAAGCAGAGCTACAAAAGGAAGTGAAGTCATCAAGATAAATAAAAGAATATCGAATATTATTCTTTTTTTCTTATTTTGGGATGACTTTTTAAGGTACCAATAACATTGATCGTCAACGCGTTCCACCATGTAGAATTTAAGCCTATCGTATATTCCCATATCTTTAAGCTTTTGTGCATTGTCGAAGAATTCTTGTTCCCCCTCATTGTTAATTTTATACACATCGTCGAGCGCAATAAGGCCATGATCCTTAGAAATTAAGATCAGTTCGCGGATGAAATGATCTTTGGCCTTATCAAGATCTTTATAAGGAGGTGCTCCCATGCAATACAGCCAAGAAATAGCTTTAACGGATTCTTCTTTAGTCTTATTTTCGTACCATTCATGCTCAAGTTTGTTTTTCTTTTTAAATAAGTATGGCAAGGCTAGTGCTCCTATCAAGGACAATGCAAAGAGAAGAAGTCTTGACCAAAAAGATTGGCAAAAATACGATAGATAGGCTAAAGTAGGAATAGCTACCAGCAATAAACACTCACACAGTACTATGCTTTTAAATTTCTTTCGAGCTTTAGCTGATTTTTTCTTATACTCGTGATACCGTTTAGGAAATACCATTTTATTATTTTGACTTATTTTTTCCCTTTCCCCCTTGTTCTTCGCAGTATCTTTTGAAGCATTCAGTTTAGGGAGAGGACTTTTTTTTCTGTCGTCATTAGCGCTGTTTCCCATCACCATGTTTCCTATACGTAATTTATTATTAATAGCGTAGTCAAATGATATCTCGCATAAAATATTGGTACACGTTTTATACTTTTATATAATTCTATTGCTTTTGTGCAATTTATTTTACCCAAATTTTTGATAATACTAGTGCTAATTTTCTTGTTTAGTCTTTCAGTCCATTGATCAATAAAATCGACTAATTATTTAGTTATAGCGGAGAGACAATTAAGGTGAAATTAAAACCTACACTAAAATGCACGATTCAATTATTCGGAGTGATTTGTTGTAGTAATCAAAATCACATAGCTTGGTAATGAATCAATTTGCATTAAGAAAGAAAGATACAATACGTTCATTGTACCTGTCGCATGATTATCTTCTCGTTCTTTCCAATAGAGTCAAATTCATTAACAAAAGAACTGACAGACGTGTGCGAATATATTCAAAAAATTTTGGATGAGATTGCTTCTGGTCAATCTCTTACTGACATTTTAGCTGAGCATGAGAGGATAAAAGAGAGATGAAGTCTAACGACAAAGAAAACAAAGGATAGGACGTTTCTTTTGAAAAAGAGACTAGAACGAGAGGGGCAGAGGCTAAGGTTAGAGATATAGTAATAAAAGTCCATTGCAGGATAAATCTATCGTATTAATGAAGATTTATTGTATGAATTAAAAAATCGCTCACTGATTTAGAAGATATTTTTTTAGTTTTGCATGTATTGATGTGACACTAAAAGATGAAAAATGGTTTTTTTGAAGAAAAATTAAGAAAAATGAACGCTTCATTAACCTTGATGTATTTAATACTACATTAGTTGTTGGGAAGATGGTTTAATTTTCGGCTTATGGTAAACAAAGAAGAAATAAAAAATAAACACGTAGTTGTTCTGATGGGAGGCATTTCTTCAGAAAGAGACGTCAGTCTTCTTTCAGGAAGAGTTTGTGCTGCCGCTTTGGAGGATTGGGGCTTTAAAGTAACCTCGATTGATGTTGATCGTTCGATAGGTCTCATTCTGTCACATTTGAAACCAGATATTGCTTTTAATGCTTTGCATGGAGGTTTTGGAGAAGATGGGTTGATCCAATCTATATTAGAGTTTTTGGAAATTCCTTATACGCATTCTGGTATATTAGCGTCTGCTTTATCTATGGATAAGATGCGTGCTAAGAAAATTGTCAGTAGTTCTGGTGTATCGGTTTGTCCTTCGGTTCTTGTTAATCGCATCACGATGGATTCTCAGCACGTTATGTCGCCACCTTATATCATTAAGCCTTTGAAAGGAGGGTCTTCTTTAGGAGTTATAGTGGTAACAGAAGGTGAATCCGTTCCTTTGGATGTATTACAATCTTCATCATGGATTCATGGAGATCAGTTGCTTGTTGAACAATATATTAATGGTATTGAGTTGAGCTGTGGAATTATGGGAGAGCAAGCGCTTTCTGTTACTGAAATTGTTTCACAGAAATCAGACTTCTACACTTATGATTCAAAGTATTCATCTTCCGTATCTTCACATGTTTTGCCAGCAAATATTCCATGGAGTATCCTTCAGGAAGTGCGAAGAATCTCTGTTGTGGCACATCAAGCTATTGGTTGTCGTGGAATTAGTAGATCAGATTTTATCTTTGATCCTGTTTCAAAAGAAATTTTTTGGTTAGAAATTAATACTCAACCGGGTATGACAAATGTTTCTATTTTTCCAGAAATGGCTGCGTATGCGGGATATTCTTTTCGAGATCTTCTATTGTGGATGTTAGAGGATGCTTCATGTTCGCGCTGAATCATAGAGATTTCTTAGTCATTAATCGGAAATTTGGCTTTGCTGTTGGTGTGTCATTATCTTTGTGTTTTATTTCAATGGATTGGGGAGGCATGAGAAATTTTCTGATTTTTTGTTCCTTTTTGGGCAAGATATTTCCTCCTTATTTTGGGTTGATGATCACTATTCTTTTCTTCGCGACAGTTGGGGTATATGGCGTATTCATTGGAGGGCATACCCATTCAGTCGTTGATATGTTCAATTCTTTCTTTGGTTTTTCGATCGATAAAATTAGAATTATTGGTAATGTTGAAACGTCGGAAGGAGATGTTATTCGTCTTTTAGAACTCGATAAATCTGAATCAGTGCTTTCCTTTGATGGGGTAAAAATTCAAAAGAATTTATTGGCTTTGCCATGGATTGCCCATGCTGAGATTCATAGGCTTTATCCTGATACAATTGAAATTCGTCTGATAGAACGTGATCCTTATGCAATATGGCAAGATAATAACAATCTTTCTCTAATCGATAAAAATGGAAATGTAATTGTGGCGGTAAAGAATACAAAATTTATGCATTTGCCTATATTGATTGGAAAAAATGCCAACAAAGAGATTAAGTCCTTTGAAAAATTATTAGCTTTTTCAGGTATTGCTCAGTTTGTTAAGGCATATAATTGGGTTTCAGAAAGGCGATGGAATTTGCATCTCCACAATGGTATAACTATAAAACTTCCAGAAGAAGGGTTGAATATAGCGTTGTCTCATCTTCTTGAATTACAGGATAAATATAAAATTCTGGATAGAGATATTTCCGTCATTGATATGAGATTGCCTGATCGTATGGCTATTCGTTTGACGACAGGTTCATTCATAGATCGTCAAGAAATTATTGAAAGACGTAATCAAGAATTGAGCAGGAGCGGACAATGAGTATTTTTACAATTCCTTTCGATTCTCAATATATTAGTGGTCTATCATCTCATCGCACATATATTATTTCAGTATTAGATATTGGCTCTACAAAAACTGTATGTATGATAGGCAAGCTTTTCCCTAAAAAGGCAACGGATCTTTTACCAGGAACAACCCATCAAATTGAAATTATTGGCATTGGATGTCAGCAATCACAGGGTGTTAAAATGGGTTCGATCGTTGATCTTGATGCTGTCGAACGAGTTGTACGTCAAGTTGTTGACTCTGCAGAACAGATGGCAGGATGCATAGTTGATAGTCTTTTGGTTAATGTTTCTTCTGGACATTTGGAATCTAGCCGACATTATGTTGAAATGAAAATAGGATGGAGAGAAGTTAAAAAATCAGACATTCATACTCTTATAAAATATTCTAAACGCTATTCATGTGGGCAAAATCGTACCTTACTACATTCTATGGTGAGTGATTATTCTTTGGATGGAAAATCAGGTATCAAATCTCCTATATCGATGTTTGGTGAAAAAGTAGGTGTGGATATGCATATGGTATCGGTAGAAAAGTCTGCGCTTAGAAACCTAGAGGTGGCTATTAATCGATCTCATCTTTCCGTTGCCAAGATGGTTGCATCGCCTTATGCCAGTGGTTTGGCTGTTCTTGTAGATGATGAATTTGATTTAGGTTGTATCGTTATTGATATGGGGGGTGGAACGACGAAGATAGCAGTTTTTAACGAAGGAAAATTAGTTTATACTGATATGATTGCTATCGGAGGATCTCACGTTACCAATGATTTAGCACGAGGATTATCTATATCTCGGGAGAATGCTGAGCGTCTTAAGGTTATGCATGCTAGTGTGATTCCTAGTTTGGCAGATGAACATGATATTTTATCTATTCCTGCTATTGTTGATGATGATCAGAATAATCCCGTTCAAGCTTCGAGAGCAATGATTTCTCGGATTGTGCGGGCGCGTATTGAAGAAATCTTTGAATTAATAAGCGGGCGTATTCACAAATCTGGTTTTGGTTCTTTGGCAGGCAAACGTATCGTCTTGACAGGGGGGGCTAGCCAATTAATTGGCTTACAAGAGATGATTAGGCAAATGGTGCGTTCTAATGTGCGAATAGGAAAGCCTATGGGCATTGCAGGATTGCCATTTTCAGCTAGGGGAGCCGCTTTTTCAACGGCTATAGGATTAATGTTATATCCACAGTTGGTTGCAAAAGAAGTTGATTATATAGGAGAAGATTATTCTTTTTTTAGGTGGGATAAAAAAAGATTCCTTTATTAGGAAAATGGTTTCGAAAGAGTTCATAATTTGGATATTTCATTGTATTTTTAAAGGATATAAAATCAAAATATTATTTGATCCTTTCTAAACTGAAATATCAAAACATAGAATATCAATAGGAAGGAATGGATAGATGGTGGAAAAACACTCTAATGTGGATATAACTGAATTGAAACCTCGGATAACTGTATTTGGTGTAGGCGGCGGTGGCGGAAACGCTGTTAATAATATGGTTTCATCAGGACTCCAAGGAGTTAATTTTATTGTGGCTAATACTGATGCACAGGCTTTGACAATGTCAAAAGCTGATCGGATCATTCAGCTTGGAACTGGAATTACGGCAGGTTTAGGGGCAGGATCTCATCCTGAAGTTGGTCGCGCCGCTGCAGAAGAATGTATTGATGAAATTACCAATATTTTAGAAAAAACGCATATGTGTTTTGTCACCGCTGGCATGGGAGGTGGTACAGGTACAGGAGCGGCACCAATTATTGCCAAAATAGCACGCAATAAAGGGGTTTTAACTGTTGGTGTTGTTACGAAGCCTTTTCACTTTGAAGGTTCTCGGCGTATGCGTGTAGCAGAAGCGGGGATAGAAGCATTGCAAGAAACAGTTGATACGTTGATTGTTATTCCTAATCAAAATTTATTTCGAATTGCGACTGATAAAACAACATTTGTCGATGCTTTTTCTATGGCAGATCAAGTTCTTTATTCGGGTGTTTCTTGTATTACGGATCTTATGATTAGAGAAGGTTTGATTAATCTTGATTTTGCCGACGTTCGTTCGGTCATGCGCAATATGGGACGCGCTATGATGGGAACAGGAGAAGCTTCTGGTCATGGACGTGGTATACAGGCTGCTGAGGCAGCAGTGGCTAATCCATTGCTTGATGAAGCCTCGATGAAGGGATCGCAAGGATTGTTGATTTCAATTACAGGTGGGAGTGATCTTACATTATTTGAAGTTGATGAAGCTGCGACACGTATTCGAGAAGAGGTCGATTCTGAAGCAAATATTATTCTTGGTGCTACATTTGATGAGGCTCTTGAAGGCGTCATCCGTGTATCTGTTGTTGCGACGGGAATAGACAATCGTTTTCATAGAGATAAAGATGATGATGATCAAAAAAACTCTCTTGATTCAGAGAATGAACCTTTTGAAAACTCAAAACTATTCAATATTGCCTCTCGTAAATTGACGAATGATCATCATGTTGCGCATGATAATGAAGTCGTTAAGGATTCTAGTCTAATCCAAAATAAAGAAATGATGGATAATATTAATCATGATAAAACAGATGTTTCTGTAAAAGAGGGGGAGAAAGATTTTTTTATTAATGAAGATATTATCCCCGAATCTTCTAATCCACATCGGCATGTTCCTAAAATATCTATAGAGGAAAATTATCCTATAGAAGAGCGGGGTGTTATGGCATTAATAAAACGTATTGCGCACTCTTTTGGTTTGCGTGAAGATATATCTACGAAGAGGGATTCTGCGCCTTTAAAAGATAAGGCTACGGTTTCTAACTTGAAAGAGAAGATTGTTTCTTCTCCTCAAGATTCAGAAGAGAATGTTCATGTACAATCAAAATCACCTTTCAATCATGAAAAAGATCAATTAGAAATACCTGCTTTTTTACGTCGTCAGTCTCATTAAATTGAGTTTAAGTATATCTGGTTAATTATAACTCTTTGATAAGGGGTTTTGAAGATATAAGGATGTAAAATTAAATTTTTAGGATGTAGATGTTGCAAAATAATCAATTGTTGGAATTACAGCATACGATTGCAGATTCCATAACAATCACGGGCATAGGAGTCCATTTTGGTAGAAGTATTTCTTTAAAGTTACACCCTGCAACAGAAGGGGTGGGAATATTATTTAAGCTTGTACAATCAGGAAAAGTCTGTGATTCTGTATTGGCATCGTGGAGTAATGTTGTTGGAACGAATTTAAGCACTATTTTAGGATCAAGTTCTTACAAGATTCATACAACGGAACATTTAATGGCAGCATTACATGCTTATGGCATTGATAATGTTATCATTGAAATGGATGAATCAGAAGTTCCGATTATGGACGGGAGTGCCCTTGCTTTTGTAGAAGGCATAGAGCGTGTTGGAATCAAAGCATTACAAGCCAAGCGTCGTTTTATGCGTATTCTTAAGCCTGTTCGAGTTAAAAATGGTGATTCTTGGGCAGAGTTTATCCCTTGTGATACTGCTCGTTTTGAAATTTCTATTCAATTTAAGAGTAAGCTCATAGGTTTTCAGAAATGGGAAGGAAATTTAACAAAACAAGTTTTTCGGGATGAGATTTGTGCTGCTCGTACATTTGGTTTTTTGCAAGATGTTGATCAATATAGGCAAGCTGGTTATGCATTAGGTTCCTCTTTGGAAAATAGCATCGTTATTTCTGCCGATGACCAAATTATTAATGATGAAGGATTGCGTTATTCAGGGGAAGAGTTTGTTCGTCATAAAACACTGGATGCAATTGGTGATATAGCATTATCTGGAAATCGGTTGATAGGTTGCTATCGTTCGCATCGGGTCAGTCATAAAATAAATTATATGGCTTTATGTGCTCTCTTTGCGGATAAGAATGCTTATGAAATCGTTGAGGATTATGTATATCCAGATAAATAGAAAGATTAACCCTTTCTTATTTTATCTAATGGGATAGAATGGTTGTTAAAAAGTATAATGATTTGGTTATTTCATTCTATTAAGGTGTTAGTTAATTTTTATTTTTGAAGAGTGAGCATGTTAGTTGTATAGATTTGTATTAACTATATTTTTTATTAGTACACTTTCCTTTTTGGCAAGTTGTAAACATCAGAATCAACCTTCTCAAAATTTTATTTTTCCTAGTATTTCAGATAAGAAATATCAGCGTAATCTTTATGAAAAAGCAGTAGAATTATTAGAAAATAAGAATTTTGAAAAAGCTTCTAAAGAGTTTTATTCATTTTCAAAGGAATTGCCCTTTAATGATGTCGCACGTAAAGCTTTATTGATGTCTGCTTTTGCCAAGTATAAGACGAAAAAATATTTGTCATCTGCATCGCTTGGCGAAGAATATATTGCTCAATATCCTAATTCAGAAGATATAGACTATGTCTATTATCTTGTGGGCATGTCTTATGCGCAGAAGATTCGTAATGTATCGTATGATCAACACCCTACACAATCAATGGTACAATATATGAGTGAAATTTTGGAAAAATATCCAAAATCTCCTTATTCCAAAGGTGCTCAATTTTATCTGAGTATTGGAAGGAATCAATTAGCGGGTCAAGAAATGTATGTGGGGCGCTACTATCTTAAAAATAAAGAATATGTATCTGCCATTTTACGGTTTCAATTGGTTATTGCAAATTATTTTGATACAGAACAGGTGGAAGAGGCAATGGCTAGGCTTGTAGAAGCATATTTTATGCTTGGATTAGTTGATGAGGCAACCAGTATGGCATCTGTGATTCAACAAAAATATCCTAAGGGATTATGGTCTGATTATGTTAGTGATCTTGTGCAATTGAATAAATAAAAACCGGGAATATCCCTAGAGAATTAATTTTAGAATTGCTATTATATCTTTATGCTGACACATCTTTCCATTCGTAATATTGTTATTATAGAGAATCTTGATATCGATTTTTCTGCAGGATTGTCCATACTGAGCGGAGAAACTGGATCGGGTAAATCTATTGTATTAGATGCTCTCTTCCTTGCTATCGGAGGAAGAGGAGATGGAGGACTGGTTCGTCGTCATACGGAAAAAGGACAGGTTATTGCTGTTTTTGACGTTTCTCCTGTTGAAGCACTAAAAAATATGTTTGCAGAAGCCAATATTACTCTTGAAGATAATGTGATATTGCGTCGTGTGCAATTTCCTGATGGACGCACAAAAGCCTATGTCAATGATCAGCTTGTCAGTGTTAACTTCATGCGTTCAGTAGGATCTCTGCTGATAGAAATAAATAGTCAGCATGCGGATCGTTCTCTCATTGATGTTAGCGAGCATCGTAAGATTCTTGATTCTTATGCTAATCTTGCAGAAGATCTTGATAATCTTGGAATATTATATCGTAATTGGCGTCAGGCTTCGGATGCATTGCAAGAGTATAAAACAAAAAAAAAATTTTCTGCTCAAGATATTGACTTCTTACGTTTTTCGGTAGAAGAACTACAGTCGCTTGCTGTTCAGCCAGAAGAGGAAAATCAATTGGCTGAAATGCGTTCTAGGATTGTAAAGAAAGAGCGTATTGCTGTTGAGTTAGCAAGTATTATAGAGGATTTCAATCAATCTTCATCGCCTATTGCAATTGTTTGCTCAATTTTACGAAGATTAGAACGCAAAAATACGGAATTTCCTGATTTGTTGACGGAGGCTATCTCTTTTTTAAATGAAGCACAGGCAAATTTATCCGATGCACAACACGAAATAGAAAAAAGATTTGCAGAAATTCAATATGATGCTCAAGAATTAGAAAATATTGAAGAACGTTTATTTGCATTGCGTGCGATGAGTCGAAAGTATTCTGTTTCTGTTGATCAGATACCTGAATTAGTAAAGAAAATGGCAAAAGATCTTGATGATATTCATGCGGGAAGTGAAGAATTGTGTTCTTTCGAACGTGCCCTTGATGAATCTCGACAAGTTTATAATCATGCAGCGCAAAATATTTCTGAAAAAAGGCGTCACTTTGCCAAAATATTAGAAAAAAATATTATGAAAGAGATTGCTGCTTTAAAGTTAGAAAATGTTCTTTTTATAGTCAATATTACATCAGATATACAAGATATTTCTTTTCACGGCATTGATAGAATTGAGTTTTACGTTCGCACTAATCTGGGAGAAAGCCCTGGTCCTTTGATGAAATTAGCATCAGGAGGAGAATTATCAAGGTTTCTATTAGCGTTGAAAATTGTTTTAGTGGATCGAGGATCAGTTCCTACTTTGGTGTTTGATGAAGTGGATTCAGGGGTAGGAGGTGCTGTTGCTGATGCTATTGGATATCGCCTGAAGAAATTATCAACGAAAAATCAATTGTTGGTTATTACACACACACCACAGGTAGCAGCGCGTGCCGATGTACATTTTCTCGTATCCAAAAAGAAGAACCTTGAAAATATGGAGAGAACCGAAACAACTGTTGTAGTCCTTACACCACAAGAACGCTGTGAAGAGATTGCTCGGATGTTGGCTGGAAGTCATGTGACTGAAGAAGCAAGAGCCGCTGCCGTAAGGCTTGTTGAATTATCGCAAAAATGATGAGTAAATTTTTATGTAGAGAAGAATTTTTCTAGGAATAATAAATGGCAAACCGTAAATTTATTCCCATTGAAGAGTTGAGCCCTGAACAGGCGAAAAAAGAACTTTCCTTTCTTCAACATGAAATATCATACCATGATGATCTCTATTATCAGCATTCACAACCTAAAATTTTGGATTTTGAATATGACCAGTTGAAGGAACGTTGTGATGCTATCGCACGGGCTTTTCCCGAATTTGCATCCCTTGCAGATAGTAATGGACCTCTCAATAAAATAGGGGGAGAAAAAAACTTCTCACTGTTTAAAATTACCCATTCTCCTCCAATGAGATCATTAGAAAAGAGTCATCAGATCGAAGATATTAATTATTTTATGACTAAAATTTATCGTGATCTGAAAAAGGATTGTTATAACAGCATTGTTTTTACGCTTGAACCTAAAATTGATGGAGCATCTCTTAGTATACGATATGAACAGGGAAAATTTGTTCATGCTGGGCTACGTGGAGATGGTTATATTGGGGAGGATGTGAGTGCTAACATTTCTATGATGTCTATCATTCCACAAGTTTTATCATTCAAAGTTCCAGAAATTTTTGAAGTACGGGGTGAAATTTACATCTCTAAAAAAGATTTTTTTGTTCTTAATGAAGAAATGAGGACGACTAAGAAAAAACTATATTCTAATCCTAGAAATACAGTTGCCGGATTGTTACGTTCTCGTAATCAAACGAGTAAGAGTAGAATCAGCCGTTATTTGAAGTTTTTTGTTCATGGAATAGGGACAATATCTGAGAAGTTCGCAGATGGTCAATATGAGATGCTGCAGAAAATGCGAGCTTTGGGTTTTCCTGTAAATGAAAGAATTCAACAAGCGCATACCTTAGAGGGCATTGTATCTTATTATGATGAAACGGCATTAATTCGTTCTTCTCTCCCTTATGATATTGATGGAATCGTGTATAAAGTTGATAGTTTTACTTTGCAACAACAATTAGGAGAGCGTTCGCGTAGTCCTATTTGGGCTATATCGCATAAATTTTCAGACGAAGAATTCTCTACACCTCTTTTAGGAATTGATATTCAGATTGGTCGTACGGGTATGCTCACGCCAATAGCTCGTTTTGAATCAATCAATATGGGTGGAGTTTTTGTCAGTAATGCCACATTACATAATGAAAATTATATCAAAGGATTAGATTCATCAGGTAAAATAATTCGTGGAGGAAGAGATATTCGAATTGGGGATATGATTCTTGTAAAACGAGCAGGAGATGTGATTCCTAAAGTAACAGATGTTATTATGGAAGAGAGACCTATTGATTCCCAGATGTTTTCTTTTCCATCTTCTTGTCCTGTTTGTCAGAGTAAGGTGGTTCGTGCTGTTAATCCAAAAACAGGAAAATTGGGTTCTTCTCACTATTGTACGGGAGGATTGATGTGTCCAGCACAGCAGTTGGAGTATTTAAAATATTTCGTGTCGCGGGATGCTTTTAATATAGAAGGTTTGGGAGAAAAACAGCTGGATTTTTTCTTTAAATCAGAAGATCCCTCTTTTTCGATTCGGATTCCTGCCGATATTTTTACGTTACAGCATCGTCAACAAACTTCATTTAAAAAACTTGAAAATATTCCTGGTTTTGCGCACGTTAGTGTTACCAATCTCTATGATTCTATTAATAAGAGGCGTAATATTTCTTTGCAGAGATTTATCTTTTCTTTGGGTATTCATCATGTGGGCATAGAAATTGCTAGATCCTTGGCACAGTTTTATCGTTCTTATCAAAATTTTGAAACAGAAATAAAAAATATTCTTGATAAAAAAAATGATGCTGATGTTTCTTTAAAAAAAGTTGCTTTAGTTGGGGATATGGTGGCGCAGTCTATTATAGCATTTTATCAGAATCCTGAGAATAATCGTGCTATAGCAGCGTTGTTAAACGAAATATCTCTTTCTGTTTGGGATTCTCAGGAAGATAATTCAAGGAATTCAATTTTAGCCAATAAGAGATTGGTCTTTACAGGAACTCTTCAAAAAATTACACGGCATCAAGCACAAGAGGCTGTTAAGCAATTAGGTGCCATCGTTTCATCTACTATTTCGCATAAAACTCATATTGTTGTAGTGGGTGATAATGCTGGATCAAAGCTTAACAAAGCACGCCAATTGGGTATTGAAATCGTGAATGAAGAGCAATTTTTATCTTTAATTTCCGAACAGATAAAGATGTCAGGTGTAACACGAAATGATACCATTCTATAATAATAAAATAGTCTTTTGTTATTGTGGTACATCAGAAAGATCATCAACCTTACTTTCTATTCGAGTGAACTCTCTAGCATAGAAGTTACATTGCTTTTTTTATCATAGGTATAAACATAGATAATACTGTATTTGTTTTATAAAAGATTCTTATTTTTTTATTCCCTCGGTATTTGAGAAAACAATAGATGTTATTTCTGAGCATCTCATGCAGAAGAGGTCTATTGAATATGAGAAGATGAAGCTTGAGCAAACTAGAATTCAAAGCTCTACTCAACTAGATCTTGCAGATATTAAATTGGGGATTGAAGAGCTTAAAGTTGATCAGCCAATCAGATTAGCAAGAATAAAAGCTCAACAAGTCAAGAGTGGTATACAATGGATTGATGCCTTTAACGCCTTAATCAACGCCTTAATCCGTCCTCTTACAACACTATTTTGGATTATTTTTCCGTTATTGGTCTGGTGGAGTATGGGTGTGAAAGAGGGCATCTTTGACAGAAGCCCCCTTTCGATCTTAAGCCCATTTGAACAAGATATTATCGCTTGTATCCTTGGTTTCTGGTACACCGATAAAATTGTGCAGAAGAAGAGGAGTTAGTTAGTTTCAGTTACTGAGTTACCAGCTACTTCATATACTTCAGCTGTTTTAGATCCTTCATCTACTTTAGATGGTTTAGATTCTTCATCTACTTTTAGATCACTTAACGCTCATCAAATGGTGTTAGTCGTCTAGGCTATGACTCAATATTGATCGTAGTATTTCTTGGCTTACTATATCACACAATTTGGGGTCATTTCGAATTTCTGAAGACGCCAACGCACTTCTTATATCCCCGATATGTTTTGTTTGCTCAATGGCTTTCTTTATCGCATCGTCACGTTTAACTTTATCTTCAATTTTTATTATCTCTTTTTGTTTCTTAGGGCTTCGGATTGCGACAGATCACAGCCACCTAAAGATACGGTTACTGACAACATGGCCACAGTTGATATTAAGCCTAGCTTTTTAATGTCCATATTTTACCTCTCCAAATATGATATAATGTACTACAAATAACACCTATAGATTGCGTGAGTCAATATCATGCCACAGCTTTTAATTGATTTAATCAAAAGACTTGAAGGGCTTCTCCTATCCGCTTATCGATGTCCGGTTGGTATTTGGACTATCGGTTATGGCCATACTGGTAAGGATGTTTTTGAGAATTTGGTCATAACTGAACAACAAGCAGATGATCTTCTTAAATGGGATGTTTCGAAGTGTTTAAGCCAAGTATTTACCGTTTCCCCGATTCTTATTAATGCTGGTGAAAACCGCATATCAGATATTGGGGATTTTGTTTTTAATTGTGGAATTGGAAGATATCGGGCAAGAACTTTAAGGAAATGTGTAGATTCTGAAGATTGGAAGAGTGCATCTCATGAATGCAAAAGATGGGTTTTTTCTGGTGGAAAGAAGTTGAAAGGGTTGGTTGCGAGAAGTTGAAAGGGTTGGTTGCGAGAAGAGAGATTGAGGCAGAGCTATTGTTGAAGAATTAGTGATAAAAAGGTTAGGGATTTGTATTTTCAAGGTATCGTAATATCATATATGTATGATTCTGGTTAGGGATCAGTTAAGTTGTTGTTTTACGTTATTAATTTCTCTTATCGGAAAATTTATCAGCGTTATTTTCAAGTTGATCATCATTTTTCAAGCAGAGTGAAGAGGATTGTTCGTGGAGGGAGATAAAGCAGAATGAAGGAGGCTTTTTTAGATATTTTTTCTTCTGCGACATTCCGTATCATTTATATCCTAGGATTTTAGTACATTGATACAGTTGTGCAGAAGAGGAGGGATAATCATAAAAAGAGGGACTTCAATGTCATTACTAGGAACGGCTTCAGGTGAAGTTATTCCTTCGTAATAGTCATGTATAGTCCCGCGTTACTTTTTCAATTAATCTTTAGATAGTTTAGTTTGATTATCTTTATCTTGGGTTGTTTCTTTTTGATGTAATTTATTTTCTTTTTTCAGCGGTTTATTCTTTATATTTTTCTCTTTATTCTTCAGTTGTTTCTTCTTCAGCTTTTTTTTATTATCTAATTTTTCTTCTTTTTCTTTATTTTCTTTTTTTGTACTAGATTGAGACCTTGTTTTTTTAAGGTTATTACTGTGTTCTACTTTATTTTTACTTAATTTTTCTCCATCAGTTGTATCATTTCTAGCAGTATTTTTATTTTCTCCACCAGTTTTATTAGATTGAGGTAATTGAAGTGGTTTTTCTATCTTAGTTTTAGTTTCCGCTGGAGTAGCTTGAGTTTCTTTTTTTTCTTGCGTTGATGGAATTGATTTTTGAGTTTCTTTTATTTCTTGCGTTGATGGAATTGATTTTTGATTTTCTTCAATCCCTTTATCTTCTGTATTAGATTTTTCCTCGCTTGAATTACAACTACTCAACATTACAGTTATTGCTATTATTGCGGCTATAGAAGTGGAAATTACTCTATTCATACTTTCTCCTTGAGGATATAAAAATAAGTCTGATTTTTTTTATTGCAATATTGAATAGATTGTAAAAGAATATCTAGACATAATATTTATTTTTATTTTTATCCTTAAGACTATATAAAACAATCTTGACTTTTTTATAATAAAAACTTGGTTAATGATATCATAATTTTATTAATTTGACTAGGAGAATATAGCTTAATTTACTTTCTTCATTCATAAATTGTATTTAATTATTCATGGGCCAAAAATGAAGTTAAATATGATTATAGTTTCATTGCTTTGAGTTAATGGAATGCAATATTTTTATACTCTGTGATTGTAAGCGTATTGATGTCCCGCTGGAAGTAAGGACTATCATTATATCTTTGAATACTCTCTAAACATCTAGAGGGATGAGAAGAGCGTTTTTTTGAATGCCAAATATAGCTTTTGTTGCTAGGAAGGAAGCTCGAAGGTCTTGTATTTTGTATTAAGAGGAGAAGATTGAAGAGGGGAGAATTGTTATTGAATGGTTAGTGATAATTTGACAAAAGTACGGAATAGTATAAAGAAAACACTGGCAAATCAATATTATCTTGATTAGGATTGATAGTATTATAAAGAGTCTTGACCATGCTATTGTTCAACACCACTTTGTTCAATACTGTTATTATTCTGATGAGATGAATCGGAGTAATCCTTATTTACTATGACGGTTACACAAGAATCCGACCAAACGTTTAATGATGTTTCTAACATGTCTACTATACTATAAAATGGCAGGATTATACTCATGATATTGATAGGTATGCCCATATTTGTTAACAAACTTGCGCTTAGAAAAAAACACCCCATAGGTACGCCTGCATTGCCAAGTGCAGATATAGTCGCAACCAAAACCCATGAAAACATGTTTCCCAAACTCATTTCTATACCGTTATTTTGCATGACATAAACTACCGTTATTAATATAAAAGCAGCACAACCATTCATATTAATAGAGGTACAAAAAGGTAATATAGAACGACTTACTTGCGGAGAAACATTAAGATTTTGTTCGGCACATCGCATCGTTGCAGGCAACGTTCCCGTTGAGGATTTGGAAAAAAAAGCAATAACCAATGCAGGGAACATTCCTTTGATTATCTTTAAAGGATTATGGCCATTGATATATAGTATAATTGGCAAAATAACGATACCTTGTATCAGATTAGATAATATGATGATCGATAAATATTCTCCTAATCCTGAGATATTCAATCCCTGTTTAAATTGTAAAATCGTGACAGCAACAAAACCACTCATAGCAATAGGAATGATTCTCATAATCCATCGAGTAATCGTTAAAGAGATACTATGCATTCCTTCAAAAAATATTATAACGTTATTTTTTATGTTTTTATCTGTTATAAAATGAATAGCAATACCTATAGAACCAGATATTAATAAAACCCCCATAACCTGATTTTCCAAAAATGGCGACAAAAAATTATTTGGAATTAAGTTTACAAGATGCTGTAAGTAACTGATTTTGCCCATTGCAACAGTGTTATCTGGTTTAATAATTATATTAGACGGAGAGATGATCTTATATATCAATAAGGCAAGAGATGCCGCTAACATGGTAGTAAGAATTGTGTAAAATACAGTTCTTTTCCACAATCTAATCATACCCTGTTCAGGAATACATTTCGATAAACTGACAATTAACGATAAGGATATCAATGGTAAACTGATAAATTTAAATAGTCGGATGAAAATATTGACAATAACTTCTGCTATATCATTAAAAATAACATAATCTGTTGTTCCTAAAAATATGCCTATCAATATAGAAGATATATAAAAGAAATAAGTTTTCTGTTGTTTATTAAGAGTTATTATATTTCTTAAAAACATGTTTTCTCTTTCTGTAATGCTGAAATATATTAATACAAATATTTTTTTTAATAGTCTTGAGGCAGACATGGCAAATAATAGCAATCAAGCATTTTATTATCAAGAACTTAATTTTTTATGTTACTGATCATAAAATTATTATTGATTTAGCTATATTTTTGCTATAAAAAGGCTACTATTTCTTTGGGAAAAGGAAAAAAATTGTTATGCTATTGATTGTTTTTGGGCGATAGAATACTTGCTAATAGTGTGTTGACGAGCTTGTTTGTGGTCAACTATTGGATGAGGATAAGGATGAATTGTATTCTTGTTATCAATCCAATTGTGGGGAGTATGAATGTATTGGTCAGGAACATTTTTGAGTTCAGGTAACCATTGACGTATAAAAATACCTTTGGGATCAAAACGCTTTCCTTGGGTAGTAGGATTAAAAATACGAAAGTAAGGAACAGAATCATGTCCCGTAGAAGCTGCCCATTGCCATCCTCCGTTATTTGACGCTAAATTACCGTCTAATAATTGCGACATAAAATATTTTTCTCCTATCCGCCAATCTATCAAAAGATCTTTTACCAAAAAACTTGCTGTGATCATGCGTAGACGATTATGCATCCATCCCATTGTATTGAGTTGACGCATTGCTGCATCAACAAGAGGAAACCCTGTATTACCTTGTTTCCATACTTCTAAAGCTCGTGGGTCATTGTTCCACTCTATTTTATCAGTCCATTGAATAAAGGGTTTGCCCGTGCATAAAGAAGGATAAAACACAATTAAATGATGATAAAATTCACGCCATATCAGTTCATTAAGCCAACTAAAAGCACCGCTATTGGTTTTGATAAGTACATCTGAAAATTCTACATTTAATCTATTCCAACATTGGCGAGGAGAAAGAGCTCCAATAGATAAATAGGGGGATAAATGACTCGTCCCTTGAATGGCGGGGATATCTCGTTGTTCAACATAATATTGTACTTTTTCTTTACAAAATTTGCGCAAAATCTGTAATGCGTTGTATTCTCCAATAGGGAAAATAGGATCTACTTCCTGAAAAGGATAATCAAAATATAGAGGAACTTTTGTTAGGATGACAGGTCCAGTTTGACGAATTGTAGGGGCTGGAACAGAACGCAGATCTGATTGAGTTAAATTTTGGATAAATTCTTTGCGAAATGGTGTATATATCTTGTACATTTCGCAGGCTCGATTGAATATTTTACCTGGTGGAAGAAGAACACTGTCATCAAATCCTCTACAAATAACTCTATTCTTTAGGCGTCGTTCTAATTCCTGATCACGACGATGTTCATTAATTTCATATTGGCGATTGTAAAAAAGTTCGGTTACTTTTTTTTCTTGGCAATAAACATCTAACCATTTTATCGCATCATCAAAATGAGAACATTGGTGATATTGGAGAACAATTCCTCTCTTAGAAAGGGATTGCTGTACTTGTAAAAGCGTGGCATAGATAAAAGTAGCTTGACGTGCCGACATTCCATGTTGGTTCCATTGTTGTGGTGTGGCAATAAAAACGGCAATTACTTTTGCATTTGGATTTTTACAAGCAGCATAAAGTGCCTTGTTATCTGTAATACGAAGATCGTTGCGTAGCCAAACGAGATGAACGCTCATATCATATCTTTCGCACTTCTATATCCTTGGAGGATGATCACGAGAATAAAAAACAATAAGACTTACCTCTATTATCTTATAGGTAGCTTTTATTTCATAAACAGTAGATTGGGAGGACAATAAAAATTGTCAAATTCATTTTCCTTCATCATAGATAATGAGAGAGTTTATTTTTTATAATCTATATCCCAGCGATACATTGCCCAAATAATATTTTGGTGTCATACCAATAAATATCTTTGAAAAAATGTGATCAGTAATATTATATTCTAAGCCAATAGTTTTTGTTAGTTCATTACACATAAAATTGTAATTAAATCTAAAAAAGACTGAAGTGGTTCGGTGTTACTTTCACGTAAGGTGTAAACATTTAAAAGGATTCCATTTGTTCTCAGCATCGCTTCTAATGTTGCCCCTATTTCTCTAACAACAGTTTTTTACTCTTGTTAAGCAGCGAATTATATAAAATTTTATTATTTAAATAAAGATATCATTCATCATGAGGATTAATCAGGTCTTTTTTCATGATTGAGTTGACGGCGAGCATGAAACATATAAACAATGGCAAATAAGAGAATGAAAATGATGAAAAAGCGACTCCATTGAAATCCTTGCATAATAAATGGTGCTAAAAGAGACCAATCTGCCATTCCCATCCAACTATCCGTTTTCGCCAGTTTAAGAGCCCAAACACTACCAAGAATTTCAATTATTCCCATAAAAAAACAAATTATAGATGCTGCGCGCCATCCTCCGTAATGATTGGCAAAAATTCCTATTGTCGCATTAGAAAAAAACATGGGAATAAAGCCAGGGATAATTAACAAAGAAAAACGAAAGAATATCATCATAAAAATTGCTGATATTTGGCCGATGGCTCCCCACAAAAATCCCCATATTAATGCATTGGGAGCAAATCCATAAATCGCAGAGCAATCAATAGCTAGAATCGCCCCCGGAATAAGAGATTGCGAAATTCCTTTAAACGAAATAGTAAGCTCTTTGACGAACATTGACACTCCTTGCATAATAATAACAATACCGACAGAAAAGAGCATGCCTGTTTCTAAAATATACAGTGTCCAGTGTGTTTTTCCAGCCATTTCTTGAATTACGTCAGTACCGAGAGATAATAATGCCACTCCCCAAAATAGGGTCATAACAATGCCTGTAGCAATAACGTAATTATTAAATAAAAGAAGCCATTTGGATAGTTTGAGAGAATTAATGTTTTCTGATTTATTGCCCAAATAAGGAGCTATTTTATAAGCAAGCCAAGATGCTACTTGCTGTTGATGTCCAATAGAAAAACCAGCATTATTTGTTATTTCTTGAGTCGGTTTATATAATATATTAGAGGTTATTCCCCAGTATAATGCTAAAAGACAGGATGAATAGGCGACGGATTGCCATATATCTGTTTGTAAGGCTATATGAAAGAAAATGAAAATCAGTCCAGCCTGTTGAAACATGACTTCTCCGTTGAGTATAATTGTTCGAATTCCAGTTAAACGACGCAGAATAACCATGAGAATATTTAGCATGAACGCTATCAAAACAGTATAGCCGACAAAACTGTATTTTTCTCCTAAAGATGCTATGCAGGAAAACATAAAAACATAAGGATCAATAATTAAGCCATCAATATGATGGATGATAGAAATTTTGGTAATGATAGCTTTGGATTTATTGACAAGAATATCAGCTCCTACCCGCAGGAGAAGGAATCCAACAATCGTTTGAATCGTAGAGGAAATAATAAAGATAATCTTTTTGCCAAGTAGAATATTCCCTAACATGACAATAATACCAAGCATAAAAGAAGGCTTGGTCAATATTTGATGATGAAAAAAACTGAAAAAATTCTCAATAAAAGGCATTCAACCTCCTCTTAACACGTGATGTATTCCGTGTGTATATATTGCTATCTAGATGGATCAAAAAAATTTTGCCATTTTATAGCCAATGAATCCTAATATGAGATGGAGGATAAATTTGCGAATAATACCAACAAAAACATATCAAATAATTGCAAAACAAGGGTTTGGAAAATCATTATCCTAAGATAAAATCAAATATAACACTGTGTTGTTTATAGAATCCTATATTGATTATTTATAAAAATACTGTAAAGTCAATAACTTAAGCTTTAAACCTTACATCTTCACATTGTTGATTTCACGCTTTTTTTTATACGTCTCTTATACTTTTTATATGCTTTTTGACAATAATTCAATAGCATTTGAGGACAGTTTTTTATTATCTACCTCCTTCGTATATATATCTCAGCCATAGCTAGTTTCTATCATCCGTACATCGCCATTAATTCATGAGAACGTACACCTGCATTCGCCATAATCGTCGCTCCCGCTTTTCTTAATCCGTGTGCTGTACACTGGTTAGGCAAATCTGCTTTTTTACATTGGTTTTTAAACCATATTATATTACGAACGACTCCTCGTTTGCGTACTTTATACCTGATGGAGATGTTAAGAATACTTTTCCTGTGTACTGTGTGGCTTCCTAGCTATTGGTATAGTAACATGTGTTCCTTTCTTTTTAGTTTGGATCGAAAAAAACCATCTTTAATATGTTGTTTTCCTACTCTCATAACATCCGATCGTCTTAACCCAAGAAACAACATCATCTCCATAGCTAACCTAGCTTTCGTACCTATTGGATGAAATCGTCTATACTGTTCTATATTCTCTATCATCCATGTTACAAATTCTTTAATCTTTAATTTAGGTGATTTTACGCCTACAGTAGAATCAGCTTTAACAATGTTTCTTTCTAACACCCATTTATTTGTTGCTTAAAAGCCCCCTGATATTCTTCTCAAGGGGCTTTTTTGATTTAATCACTAGATATTTTCGCACCTGTCTTAAGATGTTCTTCGTATTTCTTATCTACCTTACTTTGTAGTTCTTCCTGTTGTTTTGTAGTAAGATTGCAAATGGCATCACAGATTTGATCAGGATTTAGCTTCTTTGGTTCATCCGCCAAATCACAACCAGCTAATAAGCCACTGGTGATTAAAGTTGATGCTATTAAAAATGTTTTAGTTTTCATTTGATACATTTTCCTTATAACTTTATAGTTGGACTGAATTATTCCCGCCTTTAAAGGGCGGGGGTGATTTTAAGATGCTTCTTTGATTTGTTCGATGACCACTTAGCTATCGCTAGAGGTTTGTACTCTTCTCACATTCTAGCTCTCTCACTTTTAACGTATTTGATTTAATTACCATATATTTTCGCACCTGTCTTAAGATGTTCTTCGTACTTCTTTTTTAACTTAATGTGTAGCTCGTCCTGTTCTTTTTTAGTAAGCTTGACGATGCCATCACAGATTTGATCAGGAGTAAGCTTATTTGATTCATCCGCCAAATCACAACCAGCTAATAAGCCACTGGTGATTAAAGTTGATGCTATTAAAAATGTTTTAGTTTTCATTTGATACATTTTTCTTACACTTTATGGTTGTAATAAATTATTCCCGCCTTTAAAGGGCGGGGGTGATTTTAAGATGCTTCTTTGATTTGTTCGATGACCACTTAGCTATCGCTAGAGGTTTGTACTCTTCTCACATTCTAGCTCTCTCACTTTTAACGTATTTAGCCTTTAACTTCATAATAGGATACCCTAAATCACTTGGCTAGGGCATAACTGTGAATAATCTTTAAGCCATTTTTCTTGGCAAATAACCGTTTCAGTTCTATAATTTTATTTATTAAGTGGTTGCGAAGGTCGTGTTAGTATTACTCAAATGGGTTAAAACCGTAGTTTAAAGGGTCTATATTTTAAATTAAATACTATTCTTAGAGTTTCTAATGACATTTTTAATTTGCAGAACAATTGCAGTCTTCGACTGTTTGGCGATTGCTTTGAAGCTTTATTTGAGAATTACGACTCTCAGTGGGATGTAGATACGTTAGTAAGATGTCTCAACTCTCATTTGCGTGAGGTCTGCGACGATGAAGAAACCTGGGAAGCTGATGATTGGAACGATGATTACATTTACGGAAAGAGACAATTAAAAATCTTAATTTCACGTATGCAATCTTTGCTAGAGAAGTTAAAGGATCAATCGTCCAAAGCATCAAGTGGCGAGAAAACATCTTAGATATTTTGAAAGGAAACAATAAATCATGATACCTACCGTCATTTCCACTTCCACCAACACATCATCCCAACAATTCCAAAGAAGAGTATGAGATTAAACGCTAATTTGGCTTTTTCTAGTTTTGTAAGTTCTTTACTCATGGTTCTTGTCTTTTCGTATGGCTTTTAATTCCTTGTACTCATTTCCATTCATCCCAACGGTCTTTAATAGTCTCAATTAGAATTATAGTTACTAAAATCGAACTTACGAATATTAGAATAATTATTCATCACCACTTCTTTGTAACTTTTGATATAACTCTTTTAACTCGTGATCGTCTTTATATTTTTGTAAAAAGTGGAGGTGGGCATGGATAATAACAGCGTTCTCTAATAACGCCATACAGACCTCATGAGATCCATATCTTCCAACAAGTGTTAAGATATCTACACGGGTTTTATCTGGTTTTCCATGATGGTAGTTGCAAATATCGCTAACCTGATTTAAAAGTTGTATATTCATTTTTTTCTTCCTCCCATTTGGTGGAGATACGATATGTTAATTTGGGAAAGCTCAGACTCGGATATCTGGTACGGGCATTGCTATGAACAAAAGCCGAGTTATGATATGAGTTATGTGGGTGTTGCCAAATATATAAAAGATGACGACGATCTGTCTGCTTATGCGGTTGGGGCTTGTAGGAGCTGTGGTAACTTGTCGTTGTTCCTTTTCAAAGAAATGCTTTACGAAGAGCTCTGTATTAAAGAGAACTATATTCAAAATATTAATAGGCATATAGATGCCCCTCGAATCATCACCGCACCTATGATTAACGAGCGTATGTTTACAGTTATCCCAAAACCAACTATTCTTATTGAATCTGCACAAGGTTGGCCAGAAGAGGTTATTAATAATATGCTTTCTGCGAAAGAACTTATGGTCAAAAATAATCCTCGGTATGCGAGTGTTATTCTTTCGGCGTGCCGTACCGCATTGGAGACCGCCATTAAAAATATCACGGATGATCAAGGAAAAGCCATAGATTTTAGTAATAATATAAATCTTAAAAATAAAATAAAATCTCTTAGAGAACAAAACTTGATTACCAGAGAGCTTTATGAGTGGTCTAATCACATTCGTTTAGCAGGCAATAAAGCTGTGCATGAAGGTGAAGCTCATATTGAGGACGCCAATGAATGTTTTGAATTCGTACATCTTTTTTGTCATATTCTTTTCACTTTACCTGCTTTGATTGAACAAAATAAATTAATTAATTCCGATAAATCAACCGAATAGGTTTTTAACCCGATACTAAAATTCATTTCTTATTCTTCCTCCTACTTCTTGGAGTTTTGCCGTTTGCAAAGAGGTTTTTTATGTGTTTTGTCTTCGCTTATTCTCTTTTGAAATGGTCGTATATTAAGACACCAAGAAAAGCTAAAAAAAGCCATGCTATAAACAATAGCTATAAGGTGATTAACATATGTTGTTCATTATTCTTGTTCCCCATACCAAGCTTCAAGAGCGATAAGCATAAATAGATTTGAGACCAATGATACAGCTTCTAATTGATTTAGTTAAGGGGGTTTTGGGTTGTCTCGGCGCGGGGATATTGTTGAAAAGTTAGTGTTAATCTGATACCTAAAAGGTGCGGGATTGCTATAACGAAAATTATAGTATTTTCACACCTTGTTTTTGGTGTGAGAAAATGGCTTAAAAGTAGCGTATTATCAATAGTTTACAAATTGATATGTAGTATGTTGTTACAATTTTCTAACAAAATAGTATTTTTGATGAGAAAAAATGGTGTACAAAGTGCTTTTTAATTAAAATTTTAAGGAATAGAGGGAATGTTGGCATATGTATTAGATCAGAAGTTTCCAGAAAACAATTCTCTTCTCCATGGATCAGCTAAGGTTTTTAGTGTCGCTCCAATGGTTGATTGGACTGATCGACATTACCGTTTTTTTGCTCGGTTATTAACTAATAATGCTATTCTTTATACAGAAATGATTGTTGCTGATGCAATCTTATATGGAAATAGACAGAATATTTTGGGTTTTAGTACTGAAGAAAAGCCCCTTGCTTTGCAAATTGGTGGTTCTGATATTGCTAAACTCGTTGAGTCAGCAAAAATTGTTGAAGATTTTGGATATAATGAAATTAATTTCAATGTTGGTTGCCCTTCACCTAATGTTCATGCGGGATCTTTTGGAGCATGTCTCATGCTCACTCCTGAATCTGTTGGTGATTGTATCGCAGCAATGCAGAATGCTCTTTCTATTCCGGTAACTGTTAAGTGTCGTATAGGGGTTGATAATCAAATTCCTGCGATTGCTCTGCGAAATTTGATAAAATCTATCAAACAATCAGGGGTAAAAGGGATATGGATCCATGCTCGTAAGGCCATACTCGGTGGTTTATCCCCCAAAGATAATCGCAAAATTCCAAAGCTTGATTATGACATTATCTATGAAATCAAAAAGGAAAATCCAGATCTTTTTATCGGTCTTAATGGTGGTTTGGACAATATGCAGCAAATCTTACAGGTCTTACCTCATGTAGATGGTGTTATGGTCGGTCGATCTGCATACCAAAATAGTATTATTCTTGCTTCTGTAGATGAATATTTTATGAATCCTTTAACAGGATCTGCCCCTAAAAAGAAAACAATAGATAAGGATTTTTGGAAACAAATTAGTGATTCTATGAGTAAATATGCTGATCGCCATATCAAAGCAGGGGGAAAATTATCCCACATTACGCGTCATATGATTGGTTTGTTTCATGGCTTTCCTCATGCGCGACGTTGTCGTCATATTTTGACTGTTGAAGCCAATGCTCCAACAGCAACTCATCAACTTATTAAAACAGCATTTAACCTGATGATAGAATCATTAGAAAAATAGGTAAGGTGTTAAAAAAATAATTCTATTAAGTTGTATTATTGCATTTTTTAAAATAAATAAAAAATCCCGCATTACGTACTTTCGTTTGATCATTTTAGAGAAACCATTCAACTTACCCCTATACCATGAATATGCTTTGATTAAAAATCATGTGTTCTGTTAAAGAGAGGGATAAAATAGTTAAAATAATTTTTGTTTTTAAGTCTTTACTAGATCAAGTACATCGAGTTCATTTATAAAAAAAGGTCTATTGATATATTGTCCTATAGGGAATTCTATAGGACAAAAATCTTTACACGGCGGAGATCGCAAGAATATCTTCTCCTTTTATTCCAACAACCTGATATCCAAACTACGTCATGATATTCACCCGTCACACCGCTAGAAAGATCAGAAAGCATGTAAAGAGCTGCTTTCCTTCCTTCATCATGAGAATATTGCGGCAAAGAAGGAATGATATTGATTCCTATTTAGAGTATCGCTAAAATTTTCAATAGTATAGGAAGAAAGAATTGTTGCAAAGGAAGAAAGAATTGTTGCAAAGGAAGAAAGAATTGTTGCAAAGGAAGAAAGAATTGTTGCAAAGAAAATAATAACTCTTGCAAAGGAAGCAAGGGTTTTAGCATAGCCGGCAGATATTGTGTTGAATTGCATATCATCATTGCTTTTGAAGAGAGAAGTGAAATAGTTAAAATCATTTTTTTTTTAAGTCTCCAATTGATCAATACATCGGGTTCATTTATAAAAAAAGGTCTATCGATATATTGTCCTGTAGAAAATTCTATAGGACAAAAATATTTATACGACGGAGATATCAGGAGCGTCTTCTGCTTTCATTCCAACAACGTGATATCCAGCATCTACGTAATGACATTCACCCGTCACACCACTAGAAAGATCAGAAAGCATGTAAAGAGCTGCTTTACCTACTTCATCATGCGTAATATTGCGACGAAGAGGGGAATTATATTGATTCCATTTTAATATATATCTAAAATCTCCAATAGCAGAGGAAGCAAGAGTTTTAGCGGGACCAGCAGATATTGCGTTGACTCGAATATCATCTTTTCCTAAATCCATGGCAAGATATCGAACAGAAGTTTGCAGAGCTGATTTAGCAAGGCCCATCACGTTATAATGTGGCATCACTCTTTCGGCACCAAGATAAGTAAGCGTCAACATGCTTCCGCCTTTGTTCATCAACTGTTTTGCGTGGGCTGCTAAAGCGGTAAAGGAGTATACCGAAATATCCATTGTTTTTAGAAAGTTTTCGCGACTTGTATTAATATACGGTCCTGTGAGTTCGCTTTTATCTGAAAAAGCAACAGCGTGAACAATAAAATCTATATTCCCCCATTTATTTTTTATATTACTAAATACTTCATTAATTGTTTCAGGTTCGGAAACATTACAATTTCCTGCCATGTAAAAATTTTTGCCATCTACCAAGCTTTCAATGCGTTTCTTAACAGAATCACCTTGCCATGTTAAGGCTACTTCTGCACCTGCATCATGGCATGCCTGAGCAATTGACCACGCTAGAGAACGATTATTGGCAACACCAAAAACAATTCCTCGTTTATTTTGCATGAGGGAATCCACTGCAAGCATTTAAAAACTCCTAAAAAATTTCTGATATTTATTTTATTAACAGGGTATGTACTATCATGTTTTTATTTGTTGGGGGTGGATAGAAACCTATGTAGCATAAAACCACCCCCCAACATGTATTACACACATTGTATGTATATTCAAGTTTACTATATATAGTAATTTTCTCTTACTGAGATAAAATATCTATATAGATTTTTTTAGTATATTCATCTAATCTAAAAAAATGGAAATTTATGGTTTTATGCAACAGTATCACTCTATCAACGACGAAGATTTTTTTTACGCTTTTATCTCAATGGATGAAAAAAGCAGAATCGAGCGAATCCAATGATCCCCATGCTGCGGTATTAGCTACTGCTGATCGTAAGGGTTTTCCGAATGCACGTGTTGTTCTTATTAAATATTTCAATAAGAATGGTTTTGTATTTTTCACGAATACGCAAAGTTTTAAAGGGCAAGAAATAAAAGAAAATCCCCAAGCGTCTTTGTGTTTTCATTGGAAGTCTTTATGTCGACAATTACGTGTACGGGGTCTAGTAGAAAATTATTGTCCATCTAAGTCAGATGATTACTATGCTTCGCGTCCTCGGGGCAGTCAAATAGGAGCTTGGGCTTCAAAACAATCACAGAAGATGGAATCTATTGATATATTAAAAAAGTCCGTACAGAAGTATTCCGCACTTTATGATGATTCACAAGAAATACCGCGTCCTATTTGGTGGTCTGGTTTTTTGATTCGTCCTTTATATGTGGAATTTTGGGAAGAGCGTCCTTATCGTCTTCATGAACGTATTGTATTTTCTCGTGAAACGATTACAGGAGAATGGAAAAAATTCATGCTTTATCCATAACAACTATTTCAAAAAAATATGAGAAGTATTTGTTATACTGTTATAAGTAAGGAATAATGCTGTTATTTTATCTTCCTCCTCACTTTTTTATGGTGCTCAGGAGATTGTGCGCGGTAAAAGAGGAGACGCAACAAGTTTAGAAGATTTAATGCTCAGTCGCACTCTGTTTGCCTCTTTTGGTATGTATTTCTGCTTGCGATACAGTCTTCCTAACCGTATTCTACCACGAGATCATGAGTTGTAGCTCTTGCTTCAGTTGAAAGTGTAGCGGATAGTTTTATGACGCCATGAAGATTTCTCTAGAAATATTTGTGATAATAAGGAGCAGTGAGAGTATCTCGGTTCTAGATCGTCATAAGTATTGTTTTAGATATTTCTAGTAAATATTTTTTAGTTATAGACAGTTTCTTTGCAACTTTGTATAACGCAATGCGTTGAATGAGACAATATATTTTCTTTAGCATCGTTAGTGCTATCTTCAGGACGATAATATTGTCAATATTTTAATTTCAAAGGGTTTAATATAAAACAAAAAGCAATTTTTTATCATATCATTTTTTGTGAGATTGTATGCGTTGATAACAAACTTGATTTTTTTTCCAGAAACTGCTGATCACGATTCTACTATTTGTGCCATGCATGCAGAAGCATTTGGTCCTGGTCGTTTTGTTCGTGCAGCTATGTTGTTGCGTGAACAGGGAACGCATGATCTTTCTTTGTCTTTTCTGTGCGCCGATGGAGAAAAAATTGTAGGATCCGTGCGTATGATGCCGATTTCTATAGAAAAAATAAAAGGATATATGCTTGGACCTATAGTTGTACATCCATTATACAGAAACAAAGGAATTGGAAAAAAATTAATACAGATGGCTATTAAAGGGGCTAGAACAAAAGGATCAGAAGTCGTTGTGCTCGTTGGTGATGCTGATTATTATACTAAAATAGGTTTTCAAAAAGTTCCATTTAAATCTCTTCTATTTCCTGTTCCTGTTAATCCCCAACGTGTTATGTTTTACCCGATAGAGAACAATATCGTCGAAAATCTTAAAGGTGTCATTCGCTGTAGAAAGGTGGATTAAAATTTTTTTTATTCATCCCTTTCAAACAGAAAATCTCTGTTTTATTTTTTTATGACACCGTTTCTTTTTCAGAGATTCTCTCAAAACATTAAAAATCAATCTTTAATAAGCATATTCTTCAAAATATGGTTCTACCGAATTATTCCATCTACCATGATAAGCGGTGAGTATTTCATCAGAAAAACTTTGATCGCTATGGATTATTTTTTCTAACGGTTTTAGAAAAATCGTTTCATCCTCTCGTTGAAAATTCACTTTAGCACGGTTCTTCAATCCATTCTGTGAAAAAGAAAGAACTTGAGCGGCAATGCTTTTTAAAGATTGACCGTCAATTTTAGCGTTTAGTCCTTCAGAAGGGACAATATTGCGCAAATCGTTGACATCATGAAAAGACCATGTAGACGTTAAATCATCTGCATTTTGCAATGCCGATGAGTCATAAAGTAGCCCTGTC
Organism: Candidatus Liberibacter solanacearum CLso-ZC1; assembly: GCF_000183665.1. Lineage (NCBI taxonomy): Bacteria > Pseudomonadati > Pseudomonadota > Alphaproteobacteria > Hyphomicrobiales > Rhizobiaceae > Liberibacter > Candidatus Liberibacter solanacearum. Next base: position 839,485 of record NC_014774.1, on the reverse strand, counting down.
CAAAAAGCGGTAATAGCGAGAATTTTTTCCGATGTACTAGCATCTGCTCCACGCATTTCGAGACAATTTCTCAAGCGTACATCTGGGAATAGGGTGGATAAGTGATTTTCCCAATCTCCTATTGTGGGATGCCATTGTTCAACTCTTCCTTTGAGCGCTCCATTCATAAATTGACGAAAATTTATATCTGTACATGCATGATATTCATTATCACGAAGAACATAATACATTGGAATATCAAGTGCCCATTGTGCATAATCTTCAAAACCATAATTATTCTCAAAAGCAAAAGGTAAAATTCCTGTACGATTGTTATCAGTATGACGCCATATTTCACTACGCCATGATTGAAATCCATTAGGGCGTCCTTCTGTAAACGGAGAAGAAGCAAACAATGCTGTAGCAAGTGGTTGTAATTTTAAAGAAACCCGCAATTTAGTCGCCATGTCCTGCTCACTACAAAAGTCAAGGCTTACTTGTGTAGTACAAGTTCTAAACATCATCTCTAAACCCTGGGTTCCTACTTGAGGCATATATTCCTTCATGATCTTATAGCGTGATTTAGGCATGATTGGTATTTCATCTAATGTCCATTTAGGATTAAAGCCAATGCCTAATACACCAAGATCAAGATCTTTTGTTGCCTCTTTAAGAACCTTGATATAATAGAAAATTTCTTCTTTTATTTGATGAACATTTTGCAGAGTGTCGCTAGAAACCTCTAATTGACCTCCTGGTTCTAGAGATATTCCAGCTTTATTGGCGGGATTTATGAGTCCTATGAGGTTGCCTTTATCTATAATAGCTTTCCAACCAAGCGTTTTTTGTATCTTATGTAAAAGATTCAAAATGCCTTTTTCCCCCCTATAAGGAATAGGGCGATGATCTGAGCGTGAAAAAACGAAATGTTCGTGTTCTGTGCCAATTTTAAAATCTTGTTGTGATTTCACACCAGATGCCATGTATTCTACCAAATCATCGGTAGAAGTTATAATAGTATTGCTTGATAAAGTGCGTATCATGTTTATTCCTTAGACGGGCAAATATTGAATTGATAGGCGCATATGCACAAATTATGATTGTTTAGAACATAATGACGGTTGCCTTTTATACCAATCCCCACAAGTAGATTGAACTAAGGCTATGGCTGCTACTGCTGCGGTATCGGCACGTAAAATTCTTGGACCTAGCGAAATAGGAGTAACAAAAGGGAGTGAATGCAATTTTTCTTTTTCTTTTGGGTGGAATCCTCCTTCTGGACCAATAAGAACTGCCATATGGACGATATGTGCAATCGCTTGAATTTTTGAATTTTCATGAATACATGTTTCGTCAGCAAAAACAATATGACGATTTTGATCCCAATCTTCCAACAGAGTGTCCAATGTAATAGGGGGATGTATAGAGGGAAGAGAAATAATATTGCATTGTTCTGCGGCGCTGATTGCGTAAGTTCGCATACGATTCACATTACAATGTGTGTTTTGTGTGTAACGTGTGATGACAGGGCGAATGGCAGAAACTCCCATTTCAACTGATTTTTGAATCATATAATCAAGACGATTTGTTTTAATCGGAGAAAAAATATAGTGCAAATCAGATGGTTTTGTTTGAGTCCTGGTTTGATGTTCGACATTAAAAGAAATGCTTTTTTTTATGTAGGAAATAGTACTGATCCACTCTCCATCTTCACCATTAAAAATGAGAACTTTTTCTTTTTCTTTCATACGTAATACATGGGCAAGATAGTGGTATTGAGCGTCGCTTGCTTTGCCTTGAGCTTTAGGCTGTAAAGAAAAATTGACAAATAATCGCTTCAGAGGAGGATGCATTTTCATAGACGTATATCTTAAAATTTAACAAAAGCATAACAATAAAAAACGCTATAATAATATAAAATAAAAGAATGAGTATCAACTCTCTTTCTTAGTATATTTTTTATCTAAAAAAAGGGTTTAAAAAAATATTTTCATCATATTATATGTCTTTTTATAGCCTTACTATCAGCATTGAAATTCTGGCTTTGCCTTGACCTCTTTAATTTCGCCTTTAAGAATAATATTCTTGAGCATATTAAATTTTATTTACCATATAATCCATTTTAAGTATTGATTTTCTTAAAAAGAATTAGTATGTCTCAAAGTGAGATAGTATATTTTTCTTCAAAAAATACAGTCTATGAAAGTATAGAAATATCGTTATAATGCCTGAGTGTATCCATTCATAATGGTTATACTGTCTATTATTATTATTATTAATTAAATTTAATATATTTTAAAGTAATAATTGTTATTATATTACTTGGTTTTATGAATTTATCATTTAATGTAATATTAATTTGTTTTAGTATAATTGCACTTCAAATAAATTACTTCATTTGAAGGTGGTTTTTTCCTTCTATGTATTTTATAAGTTCAAGAGTTTTCTTGTCTTTTTACAGAACTATTCTAAAATGGATTAAATGTATTGGGTAAAATTTTGAAAAAAATATATTGCTGGCATGAAGAATACAAGATATATTTTAAAAATATCTGTAGTATAATTCTTCTTCCCTTCACTTATGAAAACGTTATAAAACTTTATGTTATTGTAAATGTCTTTCTTTTTGGTGTCTTAGTCGGAAAGGTTTTAAGGATTTTTTTTTATCATTCCTAGAATCAAGATACGTTCAATATTCTGTATAAACTCTATACAGAATGTAATTTCCCTATGATTTTAAGGTCTTTTATTCAATCGTCACTTTATCGTCAACTCACTATATAGTTTAAGTGAGCGTAACAGTTGTTCTGGCAAGACAATGTCGGTGATATAAATTTGATTGTAGCATTAGAAGAAAATCATCGTAGGTGAAACTGTAGTATTATGAAAAAATATCAATTCCTATTATGTTACATATTAAAAAAAACTAGGATATGATAATCATCATAATTTCCTATGACACAATGATGATGACCCACTCAATGTGCTGGGCATTATTGCTCTTCTTTATATTCTGTTGATCGCTTGCCAAAAGATATAGTCGTAAACCCGAAATAAATTGTATATTTACCAAATATCTGTTAACTACATCTCAACATAGAGCTGTAGTTAAAATGTTTCAATGATTTTGGGGATAATAAATTATCATGTTGGAGATAATACGCAAGGCTTCCCGTACGTGGGTTGCAAAGATTTTTCTCGTCGTCTTGTTCGTTCCTTTTATTGTCTGGGGAGTGTCAGATGCTTTTTTTTCCTTTTCAGGAAAATCAACAGTGGTTTCTGTAGGCAATCAAAAAATTCCTCTTTCCGCTTTTATTCAGATTTGGACACAAGAATTAGATGCTTTATCGAGACAAATTGGATTTGCTGTACCTCCAGAAAGAGCACGTTCTGCTGAATTAGATAAAAAAATTACGGAGCATCTTGTCGCTGGAGCTGCTATTGATCAGTTTATTGAAGATACGGGTTTGGAAGCACCTGATAGTCGTGTTTTTGAGTTTATCGGATCTCAACCAATTTTTTATGGAAAAGATGGAAAATTCAGCCATGAGGTATTTTTATCCAAATTAGCTCAGGAAGGTGTATCCGAAAAAGAGTATGTTGAAACTTATAAAAAAATGATTTCACGCTCTGATATTGCTGAGATGTTTATAGGAGGGGACAAGTCCTCCCGTTTTTTAGCAGAGCAAATGATGCGGCATTATTCTGAAAATCGAACCATTGAGTATGTTGTTCTTAATGCTCATGATGTTCCTGCTGTCGTAGATCCTGCTCCTGTGGTTCTTGCAGAGTGGTTTGCAAAGTTTAAAGGGAATTATAGAGCGCCAGAATACAAGAGCTTTTCTTATATTGCGTTAGATGTAAATGAAAAAGAAAAGAATGTGGTTGTTACAGAAAGTGAGTTGCGTTCAGAATATGAAAAAAATAAAAATCAATATTTTTCCCCAGAAATTCGAACAGTAGAACAATTAGTTTTCCCAAATCAAAAAGAGGCAGAGGAAGCTCTTAAATCTTTGAAGAAAGGGAAAAAATTTATACAATTGGCTAAAGAAAAAGGCAAATCTCTTTCTGATATTTCGTTGGGAAGTTTTTCTAAAGAATATATTCCTGATCCTTCTTTAGCAGATCCAATTTTTGCTCTTGCAAAAGAAGGGGATTATACCTCTTTGATCCATGGATCTTTTGGATATGTGATTGCTCATGTCAGTCGTATTAAACCTAGCTTTACAACTCCTTTTGAACAAATCAAAAAGAGTATTGAACATAAAGTTCGGCTTGCAAAAGCAAGTCAGGTAGTTTTGGAAGAGTATAAAAAAGCACAGGATCTTCTTTCTTCAGGAAAGACAATGAAAGATATTGCAACAAAAGAGAAATTTTCTTTTGGAGATCTTCCTCCGCTTAATTATTTAGGAATGGACATGAAGAATCGTCCAGTACAAAAAATACCTTATAAAGATCATTTGTTGTCTCGTATCTTTAATCAGGAAGATGCTCTCGTCACAGATAATACCATACAATTGCCTGATGGAAGCTATGTAATCTTTAAAGTAAAAGAAGTTATTCCTGCTCGTGATAGAAAATTGGAAGAAGTTTTGACGGAAGTGAAAAAAGATTGGAAGAGCATTCAACAAACAGAAGCCGTGTTGAATAAAGCGCAGAATTTGGTTTTGGCGTGTAATAAAGGAAAATCTTTTGCGGATATGGCATCTTCTCTTAGAAAATTCATTTCAGTCAAGAGTAATATTACTCGTATGACAAAAGAATCAGAAGAGGGAATTTTAGAAAATGATGGTATTTCAAGGGTATTTTCTGGTCCTGTGGGGATGGTAAAAAGCTTTCCTATCAAGAATGGGGCAGAACAAGTTGTGTTCAAAGTAGTCCGTTCTAAGATTAATCCTATGGATGATAAAAAGAAATTTATCCTTTCTTTGGAAAAAATGATAGGGAAGGATATGTTAGATTCATCCATTGCCTATTTGAGACAGCAGTATCCGGTCTATGTCAATGAGTCGCTTATCACAAAATATTTTGATCAAAATAAATAGATAAAGAATACTTTTAAGCAAGTGATATAAGATTTTGGGAAAAGATGATGGAGATCTTTAATTTTCAATCTCTCTATAACAATGTCTTCTTGTGGTAAGCTAAAAGCCATAGATATACAAAAATGACAAAGGTGCATGATTTCATAATAGGAATCATGCATTTTTTGGATATTTTTTCGTGATATTAATATTGCTTTTTGAAAAATTTATTTTGCATAAAATGCTAAATGCTAAATGCTAAATGCTATAAATTTATATGTTTGTTGTTTTTTTGTTAAAATAATGTGCTATTATCATAGAATTTAGTATTGCCAAAAAAGTATTTTTTAAAATCAATCTATGGAACATTAATAGATATTAAATTGATCGTATATTGAACGTTTTTTATATGTTGATAGCCATGATGATTGTCATATTTTTTGATCTTCATATTTGCTCAGTGTTGATCAGTTTTTTATTATAAGGTTATTGTATATTGATTATGATCAAGAACAAATTATTATTAAAAGATGATTGCAAAAATCCTTTAGGATTTCCAGTATTTAGCTACCGTATTAGAGATTTTTTCTTATTTATGAGTTTGTCTCTTTTTTTGATAGCAGGTCTCATATTATGTATTGAGAAACAATGGTTTTCTCTCTCTTTTGCAGTTTATTCTACTATACTATCATTGATTGCAATGGAATTTTCTATAAGGGGTCAGAGGCGTGTTTATTTAGAGATATTTTTCTATATCATCTTTTTGATATCTTTGACGATCATTTTTTACATAACTCAAATATTCGTTAGAGATTCTTTGGAAATTAAGGATTTATGTTCTCATTACTTTTATGAATTCAAAAATTTATTTTTATGTGAAAGGTTATTTATCTGGGGATATGTTTTTATTGTTGCATGCTTGCAATATATCTTTTTCTTTAGATATAGACTCGTGATTAGTTTGTTCGTCGGTTTTTTTCTCGCTATAATCGGATCAATTTTCTTTACATTATTATATATTTATCAAATATACGATCTCTCGTCTGTTAGAGAATATGGAATCTATGTTATTATATTATGGATATCATTGATCTTATTTTTAGGTATTTCTTTTGAATTACAAGATTCCAAACGCTACTTTTCTTATAGAGAACTATCCATTCTATGCCATGCATTAATGCTACCAGTGTGTGTTTTGATATCACTGTATGTCATCTATCCTAGTGGTATAGAAGGAGAAGAAATATCCTATAATATGTACTTTCAGTTCTTTTTATTAGGAATAATTCCTTTGGTAAGCATTGTTTCAGGAATTGTATTTAATAGAGTTTCGACTATTATAGCTAGTTTTATAACTTTATTGAGTATTCTTTATTTTATTCTACAAACATACTTTCAAAGTAGTCTTGATTGTATGATATTTTCGTTTTTTATCTGTGGTATATTATCGTTGCTACTGATCCTGTTCTGGTATGAAATAAGAAATTTTGTATTATTTATATTGTCTTATACCTTGAAAAGGTTGCATGCAAAATAAATGATTATAAGCAAAGCTAATCTTACATAAGAAGTAAGAAAGTAGGGTTGCCAGAAGTCAGAAAGTGGGGCTTCTTTTTTGTATTAAATTTGATCTCTGGATTTTATTATATTGCTTTTGGTTATTCTTGTTTCGTGTCATTGGGAGTATAGTTTCTGCTCATTTGTCATCGTAAAGGACCCGCAACAAATATTTTAGATATTTTTTTAAAATACACCATCTATGGTGGATTTATCTGTTTTTTATTTGGAAGATACAATACCATAATGATCAATGAGAATATCGGTTGCATGGCATAAAGCCAGTTCTAAACTCAACGGGGTAGAGTAAGTCGTATGGCTATCTCGTGCAAGAAAATATTCAAGCGCTTTCCATAAATTATGAGATGAGTTATTTTGGGCTTCGTCTATTGCTTTTTTTAAGGATAGCCAATTTTTTTTAATAGCTAAACAACGTTGTGTATCTCTTTCCTCGCTGTAGGGATATTTTCTAAAATATTCACCACGGCGTTGTAAACTATTAGGTGATTGTATCATGTTGATATATTGGTGATATTGATGAGAAAAACATATAAAAGACTGATATTGTGTGGAAGATATTTTACCAGTAAGTCTCAAACGACCAACGCGACTACCACCTTCTGCCTGAGCAGCTTGAAAAGCACTTAATCCAAAAAGACGCATTCTTGCTTCTTGTACAATTTTTTCGGTGGATAATTTTACTTTTTTTGAACGAGAAATTCTACCGCTATCAGTACGTGCAACTCCTTTTTTACATGGGCGTCCAGTAGACTTATTTTTATAACCTTTTTCGTCTTTACTGACCATGGAATATCTCCTTTAATTTGCTTTTAAAAATATTTTTGTATTAAATTTATTATTTTTTGTATGAGAAATGTTTGTAAAAATTACTCTTTCAATGGACTGAAAATACAAATTTATTTCTAATGTAAAAATAGTTATCAAAAAAATTTTATTCAAATGGTTGAAGATTAGTTTCTTGAAGTAGTTTTTCCGGAACAAGACAGCCTTTTTTCCCTGGAGCAGGACCCCAATCTGAAGGCCAGATTCCATCACGATTAGCCCATAATAGTCTTTTTTTCCAATACTCTTCATCAACTTCCATAGGTTTTGTAAATGGAAGTTGATGATCTGGAAGAGGTTGAGATGGTTCTAAAAATATTTTTTTTGTTTTCCAAAAATGATTAGATGTTTTCTTATTTATAGCTTCTGGTTTATAGGACGCGTGCGCGGACTCAAGTATTCCTTGAAATAAGTTGTTGTTTTTATGGGTAAGAGTACGCATTTGAGAAGATTTTATTCCACCTTTTCGACCGTTTTCCTGACGTTCTTCGATGGCTTTCATGGCTTTTATCATCTCTTTTTCAACGCGATAATTATAAATATTCCCTCCTTTAGAAAAAATCTTATTAGCTTTTTCTAGTACGATACGGATACTTCTCCATTTTCTTATAGAGCATCCGCAAACACCTGCAATGTATTTGTCATTGTCAGGAACTGATCCTCCACGATCATACATCAGATCAATAATAATGCTGTACGCTCCTTTTTGTTCAAGGGTGAGTTCTAAAACACCAGAGATAAAATCAGCTGGATAGCGTTTGTACCATGGACGATTATTCACTATTCTTTCCCATCCTTTATTATGGAATATGGCATGTCGGCAAAAAGGGAAACGGATTCAATTGGCCCATTACGTTGTTTGGCAATAATAAAATCCATTTTTTTTTCATGAATCTCAAGTTTATCACGTCGTTCAAATTTTTCATCAGAGGTTCCTCCTATTTCTCGTGCTAAATAATAGGCTTTGCGATATAAAAATGCGATGGTATCGGCATCTTGTTCAATTGCTCCAGAATCTCGTAAATCAGCAAGTTGTGGAATTTTATTCGTACGATTTTCAACAGAACGATTGAGTTGAGATAAAAGAATAACGGCTACATTTAATTCACGTGCTATCGATTTGAGGCTTGCTGTTATTTCGGCAATTTCATAAGTACGATTGCCTTGATAACGATTAGAAGGTCGTATGAGACCAAGGTGGTCAATAATAATTACTTGTAAACTCTTACCAGATTTTTGTGCTTGTTCTGCTATCCTTTCGCTGCGTGTACGAATTTCAACTATAGTGGGAAAAGTACGGTCATCAATAATGAGGGGAAAATTTTGTAGTTGTTCGCATATCTCTTTGGATGAGCGATGTTGTTCTTGATTGATCTCTCCGCGGATGAGGTTAATGTAGGGAATGCGAGCAGGGCTTTCATAAAGAAGATTGGATAGGGCTCTGGCACCAATTTTTTCTCTGTCCATTTCAAGGCTAAAAAATGCAACGCCATGACCACTCATTGTCATCTGCAATGCGACAGAAAGTGCAAAAGTTGTTTTTCCCATAGAAGGGCGTGCACCTATGAGAATGAGTTCACGTAGTTGCACGCCACCTATTAAATGATCAATACTTTTTAATCCCCATTTGAGATCAGTATTCCCATCTTTTTCTTTTTGTTGTTCTGCTGATATCATTGCTGTTTTTGCTGCATGGGCAATAGAAATACAAGATGTGCTTGTGCATTTATTGTTTGCCAAGCGAATTTCTGAGTTAATATCCTCAAAATTTTGCATGAATTTTTGGATTAGAGAAGTAGTATTGCAGCTAGGATGAGAAGTATATAACGAGAGCGTTTTTGCTTCTTGAGAAATCGTTATTCTAGCCCATTGTTGTACAACTCGTCGTGCTGCATTGATCACTTCGGAACTAATTGTAGTGGCTAATGTTAGCAAGTTGCCAAGATAAGTAGAAAAAGTTATTTTCGTTTGTTTCTCAAAATGAGATATAATTTCAGAATTCATGAGGCGTTTCACAATTAATGGATTAATCGCATTAAACCTCTCGTGTGCTAATAAAATAGCACGAAATATTTCACTGTGAACTGGGTCAATAAAATGTTTTGCATCTAAAAAGCTTATAATTGGTTTTAAATTACCGTTTAATAATAAAGATCCTAAAATCTCTTGTTCAAATTCTACAAAAAAATCGGTTTCAACTGTTGCCATCAATTTATCCTATAAAAACTATATTTTTTTTATGAATTTTTTCTTAATATGTTGAAGAAAGACAATATAAAATATTGGAAGATCAGTATTTTTTATATCTTCACAAACTCTTGTTCTTAGTCGATTGTAAAATCTCTTTTTATCTATGATATAAATTTTTAAAAGTACTATTTTTTCAAATAGATAATAGAATTTCTTTATGTTAGGATAAGATATTTTTTTGGAAATAAACGTAAAAAAATTGTTAATTATAAGAAAGATTGAGTATTAAATTTATTTTTATCGTAAATTTTTCTAAATATTTTAAAGGAAAATATTTCTATGTTTATAAAATAAAATTATCAAAAAAGTACATAAAACGCCACTAAAAGAATTTATTCCTTTATTATAATACATTTTTCAATAAAAATCTAGGGGAAACATTGTTTTATATAGTTTTTATGTTCCATATTATGCCATAAAGTATAATAGAGTGATTTTTTAGAAAAATATCTCCATTAGATAGGATTATTAACTTAATAATATATTTTTAGGATGTTGTTTGAAAAACGAGAAAATGGCGTTGCAGATGATCGTTTTCTTCTGAGAAAACAACAAAAAATAGAATGATTTTGTATAAAGAGCAAAATAAAATATTCGATTTATAATGCGGTGCCATTTGGAAAATGGGGCTATATTATTGCAGTGCCATTAGGGAAATGAGGGTATATTAAGTGGATGCATATGCAATGTAGCATAGCTGGTCGCATTAAGTCCTTGTAGGATAAAAGAAGCGCCATATCTACATAATATAAATATCATTTCTGATGGCGATTCCTTAAAGATATTTAAAAAATTAAATGGGCATACACCCACTAAGGTTTTAAAAGTTTCCACAAAGGGGTATTCAAGGTATGAGCTAGAATAATCATATTATCGATATTAATAGTTGATTTTCCTGTTTCCAATTCACTAATCCATGATTGGGCAAAACCAGTGCGATTTCTTATTTCTTTTTGGGTTATTTTTGCTTCTTTCCGAGTATTGCGAAAATTATTTACGAAAATCATTCTTTCACGTAATATTGTATTCGACAAATGTGATTCATCTTTTCTACGTCTTGGCATATTTATATCACTTTCTTTTTTTTATGGATCATGAAAATATTGCTTTTCTTATTTCAAACGTATACAATTGTGCCAATAAGATACAATACTATAAAATACTCCATGAAATATAGTCATAGATATGTTGATTTTTAATAATTTAACACTTCATTTCATAATAATCAATACAGTTATTATAGATCTTTGATCTATACTTGTAACGATATTGTCATAAATAAACTATTAAATATTGATTTTTTCTTTCAAACAAATAAATCATAGTCCTTATATTTTTTTTATTATACATCATAATTAAATGTATTTAATGCGATATACTCAATATTAATATTAGTATACAAAATGTCATTAATTATTTTTAGTGTCGTGTGTAGTATACAAAAATATTTAACACCTTATTTATAATTTTATATTATAATATAATATATAATTATTTTTAGAGATATTTTTTGTTTTTTCATTAGCAATTTTTATTTGGAAAAGTAATTGTAATTTCTGCTCCAATGTTGTTTACTTTTTATAGTATTGAGCATACCCTTTTAAGGATTGTGCTCGTACATGTCTCTGTTTATATTTTAAGGGAAAACTATGTTGATTCATTTACAAATTTATTCGTTAGGTATTTTTTTACTCTCTTCAACTTTTTATTATCTTATGACGATCAAAAAATTTATTAAAGCCCCTGTCTTTGCCCTTCGTAAAATTTCTCACGCAGTCCATTTTTACAATAAAGCATATTGAAATTACCATAAAACGTATTGGAATTGAAAGATTCTTTTTTCATCGGTATGAATGCGAAAAATAAGCACATCAATTATTAAGGACTGCATGGTCTTTAGTAGGTTTATATTCTTATAAATGCGTTTTTTTATGAAAATTTTCTCTTTTTGCTATAAATTCCTAAAAATGTTGTTGACATTTATCCTAAATTCAGTATATATAGCCTTATTAAATAAAGTTAAAATATTATGAATAACAGAGAGCGCTGAACATGATTTTTAGTATGTGGCGTTCTTTTGTATTATAGCCATGATTATAAAATATTTTTAATAGGCGATGAATCATTAGAGATGATGATCGCCTCTTTTCGTCGTTTTTCTGAAAAAACATGAGGGTTGCTCTTGGCTATGAACAAGGATTCTTACGCAATCGTAGTGTAATGGTTTTTTTCTAAAGAAAAGTTATAGTTGCTATATTGTCGGAAAATAAGTGTTTTTTGAATTTTTCATAAGGGACGTTTAAAAAACAATCTTATTTTTATTAGATTTCTCACAACATACAGGGCTTCATGAGATCAACAATAATTGGTTGTTGTTTGGGATTTTGCGTTAATTTTTGTAATTATGCCTATAAAAATGAGATGGTTATTTTAGAGGAGTGTAATAAATGTCTCTCGTCATGCCTTCATCAACACAAGTAAAATATTCTGAAAAAAATCAATTATTTCATCAAGATATTTCTCTTCAACGTTTATATAAAAATGTATTAATTAAAGATTTTTCTAAACATGGTCGCAAAGTAGTAAAAAATTTGCGCAAAGAAAAGCCTGAACAATATTTGCGCCTTATTGCTCAAATACTTCCCAAAGAGAATATAAAAGAAGAAGAAACAATAAACGGAGATCCACTAACTGATGAACAATTATGTGAAATCATTCGATCTCTCGAAAAAGAATTACAGCTTGTCACAGATTCTAAGAATCAAGATGTCTGTCCTACAAAAGTTAAAAAAACAACGTGAATTTCGTCGTCTTGATTTTTATCACCCTTATGAACAGCAAAAATTATTCCATCAATTGGGAAAAATAGCACGAGAACGTCTTTTTATGGCTGGAAATCAACTTGGAAAGACGCTGGCAGGGGCTGCTGAAGCAGCAATACACTTGACGGGTTTTTATCCACCATGGTGGTTAGGACATCGCTTTGTTAAGCCAATCGTTATGGTGGCGGGATCTGTATCATATGAATTAACGCGTGATGGTATTCAACGTCTTTTGTTAGGGGAGCCAATGTCTTTAGATCGGCAAGGAAGTGGTATGATTCCAGCGCATACAATCGTTAATATGACACGTCGTTTCAATGTTGCAGGAGCATATACTACTGTCACGATCAAACATGTTTCAGGTGGAACATCTGTTTTGTTATTGAAAGCTTATGAGCAGGGCAGGGAAAAATGGCAATCTAATACCGTAGATTATGTATGGTTTGATGAAGAGCCTCCTGAAGATGTATATTTTGAGGGATTGACCAGAATTAATGCAACACAAGGTTTGGTTGCTCTTACTTTAACTCCTTTAAAGGGGCGGTCGAATATTGTTGAACATTATCTTTCTTCTTCCTCTCCAGACCGACAGGTGATCCGCATGACTTTGGAAGAAACACCGCATTATACTGCAAAAGAAAGGATACGGATTATCAATAGTTATCCGCTTCATGAGAGAGAAGCGCGAACAAAAGGAGAACCCGTGTTGGGATCAGGACGTATTTTTCCTATTTTAGAACAAGATATTGTCATCACTTCTTTCGATATTCCCGAACATTGGTCACAAATAGGAGGGATGGATTTTGGATGGCATCATCCTTTTGCTGCGGTGCAGCTTGCGTGGAATCGTGATTCAGATGTGATCTATGTTGTTAAAAATTATCGATGTCGAGAACAAACTCCTCTCTTCCATGCTGCCGTATTGAAGTCTTGGGGGAAATGGTTGCCTTGGGCTTGGCCACATGATGGATTGCAACATGATAAAGGTTCGGGTGAACAATTAGCTGTTCAATATCGCCAACAAGGAATGAAAATGTTGCCAGAATGTGCAACATTTGATGATGGTAGCAATGGCGTTGAGGCAGGAGTTTCTGATATATTGGATCGTATGCGATCGGGGCGCTGGAAAGTATTTAGCGATTGTCAAGAATGGTTGGATGAATTTCGTCAATATCATCGTCGCGAAGGACGAATCATCAAAGAAAAAGAAGATCTGATTTGTGCAAGTCGTTATGGTTTAATGATGAAACGTTTTTCTGTTTCTAGGCCTGTATGCTCTTCATGGAAATATACTCCAAGAAAAGTTATATGATCCATATTGTCAAAAACATTTGATGTAATGCCATCGCTAGAATTAAAAAATATTTACTCCTGAGTATAGTATGCGGCTTAATATATCCTTTTGATATCGTCAATATGAAAAATGCACATCTTATATTTTTGAGTCTTTAATACAAAAATACATTTATTTTCATTGTAGTTTTAAAACTATTTTTTCCATTTCATTATTAAAATAAGAAGTTCATATTCAATGATGACTGATGATCTAAAAACAAATTTTTCACATAAAATATCACGTTTGATTGCAGATGCAGAAGAGACGCTAGCAGAGAGGCAACATGCGTATATTTATTCGCAAGAGTATTATAACGGAATTATGCGTGATGTTCCCTCTGTAGTGGGACATTCTTCGGTCGTCTCGTGTGATTTGCGGGCTGCAATTCGCAAAATTATGCCTTCTATTTGTCGCGTTCTTCTTTCTGGACATAAGTTTGTCGAATATTGTCCTGTTCGGCAAGGGGATGAAGAAATGGCTATTGCTGCAAGTGATTATGTCAATCAGATCATTTTTCCAGAATCAAAAGGACGAGATTCTGTGGAAGATTCTATCTATGACGCGTTATTATCTGGTGTTGGTATTTTAACGTGGCGCTATGAGTTACAAGAAAAATGTGCAACAAGCTTACATACGGGATTAGATGAACAGTCCTTCGTTCTCTTGATTAGTGATCCTGAGGTTGAAGTGCTGGAACATACTCAAAGAAAAGATCGGGAAGAGATCATTCACGATATTCGTATTCGTCGAAAATACTCTCAAGGTAAAGTATGTGTTGACGCTGTGCCACCTGATGAATTTCTCATTCATCCTGATGCAACCGATATTGAAAAAAGTCCGATTGTTGGACGTAAATTATACCTTACACGTTCTGATCTCATTTCTATGGGATATGATCGTAAATATATTAATCAATTACAAGTAGCATCTTCGCAAGGTAATGAAAATTCATGGCAACTTTCAAAATATCATCATTCTGATACCGCTTTGGAGATGATTGAATATTATGAATTATATGTCACACTTGACTATGATAACGATGGAATCGCTGAATTACGTCGTGTTGTAATGGTTGGGGGAACAGGAAAAGACAATATTCTCGTTAATGAAGAATGGGATGAATTGCCTTTTACATGTTTGCGCGCTATACGGGCGCCTCATTGTTTTGTAGGAGAAAGTTTAGCATCCTCTATTATTGAAATTCAAAAAATCAAAACTGTTTTATTGCGTCAAACACTAGATAATCTTTATTGGCAAAATCAACCGCAAACAATTGTCCAAGAAGGATCAATTGTGGATCCAGAAAGTGTATTAAATCCACAATTCGGCAAGCCCATTCGTGTTGTATCAGGAATGGATATTCGCAGTGTATTAGGAATTCATAGTGTGCCGATGATCGCTGACAAGTCTTTTTCGATGTTGCACTATTTGGACCAAGAATTGGTTGATCGTACCGGTATTTCTGATATCTCTTCGGGTCTTTCTCCAGAAATATTACAAAATATGACGGCTACGGCGACTTCTTTGATTGAGCAAAGTGGTGTAGGGCAAGTAGAGCTGATTGTGCGTACATTAGCTCAAGGATTAGAGCGTCTTTTTCGAGGATTATTACGCTTGATTATTCAACATCAAGATAAAGTGCGCATGGTGAGATTGCGAGACCAATGGATTTCATTTGATCCAAGACATTGGAATGCAGATATGGATGCTAAAGTAAATATTGGCTTAGGATCGGGAAGTCGTGAAAAAGATACTATGATGATTTCTCATCTTTTGGGTCTTCAAAAAGAAATTCTTGCAACATTTGGTATTAATAATCCTTTTGTGTCTTCTACCAATTTATATAACGGCATTGCACGTCTGGCTGAATCGATTGGGGTTCAAAATGTAAACGAATATTTTACAAGACCAGATGTCAGTGATCATTTAACAGCTGATCCGATGAATGAACATATACAGCGATTACAATTTGAACAATTTCTATCTTATGCACGATTGCAAGCCGATATGGAGCTCAAGCGTGCTAAAATACAAGCTGAAATCAGCCTTAAAAGCCAACAAATAGAGGCGGAATATCTTCTTAAAGAAAAAGAAAGATTGCAAAAATAGGTACAGCTGTAAATCGGTTTGTAAGAAAAAACGCATCAGTGGTTATTGTATATTTTTAAATCATGCCTGCGGGTATGAGTTCTCATCATATTTTTATTTAGAATCAATCTTTTTTAAAAGGAGTGTCATCCTATGATTACATCAGACGATTCGTTTTCTGCTCTAGAATCTGCCACCAATCAACCGCAACAAATATTGGGTAACGGTGTGAATACACAATATGCACAGTACAATAATACAAATCAGCAGATGACCAATAAATCTGCTAATCATCTACAAAAACAAGATAAAGATGAAGATACTGAACATGAAAATATTGCACAACAGCAAGGATTAG
The DNA here is from genome assembly GCF_000183665.1 of Candidatus Liberibacter solanacearum CLso-ZC1. Classification (NCBI taxonomy): domain Bacteria; kingdom Pseudomonadati; phylum Pseudomonadota; class Alphaproteobacteria; order Hyphomicrobiales; family Rhizobiaceae; genus Liberibacter; species Candidatus Liberibacter solanacearum. The sequence goes on along the minus strand of NC_014774.1, from coordinate 823,228 downwards.
AGCAAGAATTAGATTGTGAACCAACTTCACAAGATTCAGATGAAGATTTGCAAGAAATTAATGATTTACACGAAGTTCATCTGGATGATGGTGAAAAAATTACCATTGCTGAACTCAAAGATGGTTATTGGCGTCGTCAAGATTATTTGTCAAAACAGCAAGATATTGTAGAACAAAAAAATTATGTACAAAAGCAAGCAAAAATTTTGGCACATAGCGCAGATTCATTAGCACAACTAATCAATCATCATATGCCTGCTGATCCTCATCCTTCTTTGGCACAAACAGATCCATCTGCTTATCAGAATATTATCAATTTACGACAGCAGGCTTTGAACATTATCAATCATTTCGTTGAAGAAGGACGCTATCCTGACAAAATCGCCAAAGAATTAGACGCGGAACATGTGGAAATAAAACTAAAAAATGAAAATGAACAGTTAGAAAATATTTTTCCGCAAACAAAAGATCCAGCACAACGGGAATCCTTCTTTCAAAATATATTTAAAATAGGAAAAAAGATTGGCTTTCAAGAAGAAGAAATGAAAAATATTATCGATCATCGTTTACTTGTTCTGGCACATTACGCACAATTAGGATTGCAATCTCAAAAAATATCCGAGGATGTCTACCGTAAAATTCGTCACAAACCTTCTGGTAGCAGTGTTCCTAATAGAAAAAAAAGCTGCAATCATCATCGCATAACATCACAGCAAAGAGCTATACAAAAACTACAGAAAAGTGGATCTTTTTATGATGCTTTAGACATCGATTTCGTATAAAAAAAGAATTTTTTTGTAAAATACATCTGTTCAATATCAAAATTATTTGAATGAAGCATTAGGCGATGAACCATGCTTTTTTCAATAGCCTACGCGCACAATTTAGTCAGTTCTCTACAATAATGCCCATACCATTCATACTTTTCACAACAATTAATTTTAATCACTTCACTCTCATTAAAGGATAATTTTATATTATGACTGAAATTACTAATACATTCATTAGCACTTCTTCTTCTACCAACAAGGAATCTTTATCTGATGTTGTGTCACGTATTACGCCAGAAGATACCCCTATTTATTCGATGATTAAAAAGGGCAGCACACGGTCAATTCATCCAGAATGGGTTGTTGATGATCTTTCATCTCCTGGTCCTAATGCCCAATTAGAAGGAGATGAATATAGTTTCGAATCAATTTCCACTCCTGAAAGAATGGGTAATTATACCCAAATTATGCGTAAAAGTTGGATTCTTTCTGGAACACAAGAATCCATAGATGATACGGGTTCTCTTTTAAAATATAAGGAGCAAAAATTAAAAAAAGCCCTAGAAATTCGTAAAGATGTTGAATTTGCTCTTGTGAGTGCGCAGGAATCTGAAAAAAAATCTCCCCGTAAACTTGCTTCTTTGAGTAGTTGGATTAAAACAAATGTTAATAGGGGGACAGGTGGTGCTAGCGGAGGATATGATCCTACAAGCGGAATGACTAAGAAAGCCAAAGATGGAGCACAAAGACCTTTTACCAAACAACTCCTTGATGCGGTCATGCAAGAAGGATATCAAAATGGTGCTAACTTTCGTCATATTGTCGTTTCACCATATGTGAAAAGTGAATTCGTTCGATTTATGTCGGATTCAAATGTTGCGTCTTTTCGCTATGCTGTATCGGATAACAGTAAAAACAATACCATTGTTGCAACTGCAGATATATATGATGGACCATTCGGGAAAGTTATGGTGCATCCTAATCGTGTTATGGCAAGCAATGCCGAAACTGCACGCAATGCCTTTTTGATTGATCCAAATATGTTAGAATTTTTATGGTTACGTAACATTCAAGAAGATAAAAATATTGCTAAAACTGGAGATGCTAACAAAGGCGTATTGATTGGAGAAGGAACTCTCAAAGTGAAGAATGAAAAAGCTATAGGAGTGATTTCTGATCTTTTTGGTTTATCGAAAACAATTTAAGAAAGTAGCAATAATGGATATCTATGATGGTTCTTGGAAATTAATTAGTTATGATCCAGAAACAGGAAGAACAATTTGGTATTTATCGGATAATCAGCGGGATGTATACCGTATTGATTATCCGGTATCACAGCTTCTAGATCTTAATCAAGCTTGTGCAGTATCTTCTGGGAAAAAAAGAGAAGATTGGCAAAGAATAGCGAGTGTTCCTTTAAGTGTTGTAAGAAGTTCTCATCTTTTGCAAGCACATAGCGAAGGAGATGATCAATGGGTAAGCAAGTGGTTAAATAATAGAGATAACGCTTCATGGCGTACTTCGGAGGGATGCGTATAATGGCAAAAGATTATGCTTCTTTATTAATTGATGTGAGTCATTATACTGAAAAAAGCGGATTTACTTGTCTTTTCAAGGATTTTCTCCATAGAATTGAAGTAAAAATTAACCGTGAGTTGCGATTGAGAGAAATGGAAAAAAAGGCTTTTCTTTCTCTGGTCGAAGGATCAGTAATACTACCAGATGATTTTATCGAAATGCGCTTTCTCACAGATCATCAGGGCAATAAATTAGATCATCTTCCTTTGAGTATTTCGTTGCAAAAAAACAAAGGATATATCATTACGGCTGATTCAATTTGTGTTTCGCCCCCATCTTCAGAAGATGTAGTGCTTTATTATTATGCATGCATTCCACCTCTGACAGATAATAATCCTATCAATTGGTTACTTCAAAGATCTCCTGATCTTTATCTTTATGGTTTGATAGAAGAAGTAGCCTTATGGGAACAAAAAATAGACAAAGCTTCGACTGCTGGTGCTTTATTTCAAGAATCTATTAAAAGATTACAAAAGAATGATATTCGTTCACGTTGGGCAGATACCTCTTTGAATCGTGGTAAATTGACGCCATGAGTGTACTTACATTATTAAATACTATTTGTGATTTAGTTGGCTTATCACGATTCGAAAAAATTTATGAAAATCAAGATGAAAATGCGGTATTACTTATATCTTTGTTGTAGCAATCCGGTGAGGAAATTAGTTTGCGCATTGATTGGCCAGAGTTATTGCGGACAGTAACAATTAATAGTCTGCCATTTCATCTTCCGCAAGATTTTCATCGACCACTTCCTAGTGGGGCAGTGATTATGCCAGATCATTCTTTGGCTCGACCGGTGATTCATTCTGTTGATTGGGAAATCGTTAAAAAAACTTCTCAGGATCCTTGGTATTGGATTGATAATCGTATTTTGCATCTCTCTCCTTCTCCTCCTGCGACTTTTCGATATTTTTCTAAAAATTGGGTGATCGGAAGTCAACAAAATCCAAAGCAAATCATCACAGCAGACGATGATAGTACGATATTTCCCAGATATCTTTTAATCAAAGACATCATTTGGCGTTGGCGTCGTGCCCAAGGATTGAGTTTTGATGATTATTTGCGAGAATTTGATTCTGCTGTTATCGCGGAAAAGATCCTTTTCCTTGGAGGATAAAATGTCTTATTTAATGAAGAATCGATATCATAATCAAAAAAATATCGGAACAGAACAATCATCTTTCTTCTCTCGAGAACAACATAATTTTTTACATTTTCCTGTTGGAACACAACAATTAGAAGACAATATATCGTGTGTTTTGCGTAATTTTTGGCCTACTTCAAATGGTCCAAGTATTCGAGGAGGGTGTCGAAGAATATGTACCCTCAATCATCGTAGCAATATTATTTCCGCATTCTCTTATTGTAGTAGTTCTCAACAGAGAATATTTCTTGCCAATCATCGGGAAATTTATGATGTCACCAATGCTTCTTTAATGCAACCTGCAATAAGATGTTTATCTGGAATGCAATCTGGTGATTGGTCTACATTTCATTATACAACGCCAGAAAAAACTTTTTTAATTGCATTAAATGGTCAAGATGAACGTCAGATTTATGATGGAAATGATTGGAAATCCGATTATCCTCCCATAGTCTGTGAGGGTCATAGCGACATCAATCCCATATATTTTTCATATGGATGGCTTTTTAAAAATCGTCAATGGTATATCGCAGCAGATAGCATGGATGCTTGGTATCTTCCCGTTAGATCTTTAGGAGGAGTTGCTAAAGTTTTTCCACTTGGGGGAGTCATGCAAGCAGGGGGATCATTGTTTGCAGGGTTTTCATGGTCGACAGAAAGTGGTGATGGATTGTCTACCCTATGTGTCTTCTTGTCTACTCTGGGCGAAGTGGCTGTTTATGGTGGAGATAATCCTGATAGTATTGATTCTTTTGCCCTTAAAGCTATTTATCATATTGGGCGTCCATTAGGGAAAAAAGCCATTATCTTTGTTAAAAATGATGTATGGATTGCAACCACCAATGGTTTGATTTCTATGAAAAATATTCTTTTACAGGGAGAAGGAGCAAACCTTCCTTTATCGTCGGCTATTCAAGAAGAATGGAACCAAGCAATCATGGAAGTACCGACAGGATGGTCTTTGACCCTTTGGGAAAAACGCAATATGTTATTGGTTAGTTGTCCGCAACATTCTCTTCTTTCGAGCAAAACATTGGTCATGAATGTTGATAATAATAATTACTGGGCAAGTTTGCATAATTGGTTTACTCAATCGTATGTGATTGCAAATGATAATCTCTTTTTCGGAGATTATGAAGGGAGTTTTTGGCAAGGAGATATCTCGGGATCAGATGATAATCGTCCTTTTCAGGCTATTTATCTTTCTCCTTTTCGGGAGTCTTATTCTTATTTAGGTGTAAAAAGAAAAGCTTGCCAAGCCCATATATCTCTTCAAGCATATCAACGCCCATATCTCAAATTATTTTCTCGTTCTGATTACGATAAAAGCTATCCTGATTTTTTCAAAGAAACTGTTAATGCCAATCCTATTAATAGTGGATTATGGGATAATTCTATATGGGATGAGAGCCAATGGACAGATAATTTTTTTATAAGAAAAAAGAAATTATTCAATTTTTCTCAAAATGTTGTCGCGTATGGCAATTTTTTAGCAGTAGGTTGTGTCATCGTTTCTTCTGGAAAATTTATCAATGATATTCAAATCAATAATTCAAAACTTTTAGTTGAATAAGGATATAATACAATGGAAATTATTTGGGGGGGAACAAAAACACCCGCAATTAATCAGGCTATTGCGGATTTTGTTGCACAACGTATTCAGCATGGATCTAGAGGTTGGGATCGATTTGTTAGTATTGGATTCCTTAAAAACAACATCCTGATGGCTGGAGTTATATATCATAATTATTGTCCGCAATCTCATGTGATAGAATTATCCGGAGCATCTGATTGTAAACGATGGCTTACTCGAGAAACACTGCGGGAAATCTATGGCTATCCTTGGAATGAGTTAAAATGTCAAGCTGTTATCCATCGTGTGCCAGATGAAGATTATCCGCAACATCGTATGCTCACTTGTTTAGGGGCTATTCGCTATCGTATTCCACGTTTGCGAGGAGAACATGAAGCTGAAAATATTTATGTTATCACCTATGAAAATTGGGCTAAAAATAGAATTAATCAATGATTTTTTGTCTACAAAAGTCGATAGCTTTATTTTTTTTTGAAAACCACCAATATAATACAAAAAATATCTATATTACAACATGATCTTCAAAATACATTGATTCAGAAACAATCTTTTGTTGATCCATTATTTAATCACAAATCATCATAGTATTATCAACGAATGACACTCCATTATAAAGTTTTTCTCTTTTCTAATGGGTTATTTTTCATATTTAAAAATAGAAAATATTCACAATATTCGCGGTTATTTTGGTAATTTTACAATCATGAGGTGTCTACATGGGCAAACAACAATCTTTCCTTTCTCCAGATCCAAAAGCTGTTGCTTCTATGCAATTATCTGAAAATATTAATAATTCTTTATTCAATTCGAGTAGAGCAAATATGAATGAGATTACGCCAGATGGTATCTTACGATATACACAAGAGGGTGTAGATAAAATGATTGATCCTTTTAGCGGTCAAGAATTATCTATTCCCCGCTATTCTCGTAGTTATGAATTAAGTCCTGTCGCCCAAGATCTTTATAATCGACGAAATGCCAATCATATTTTATTCTCCAATCTTCTTACACAGCGTCTACAAAACTTTATGCCTAGTCCACAAAATAACTCTATGAATTTGCAACAGCCGCTTGCTATTCCTGATCCCGCACATAATCCTATTCCTGAGGGAACAAATCATTTTTCTCAGCCAGAACAAGAAGAAGGTATTCTCTATGATTATGGCAAAAATAATGGACAACAATATGAAAATACGCTGCTTGATCGATTGCAACCACGCTTAAAGCAAGATAGAGAAGATTTGGAAACAAGATTAAGCAATCAAGGATTGATGCCAGGATCAGTTTCTTGGAATAGGACGATTGATGAAAACAATAGAAAATTAAATGATGCACGCCTAGCAGCGCTCTTAAAATCTTCTGAAGAGCAAGAACGTTTGGATAATATGCGAGAAAAACAAGCTTATTTTCATAATTTTGCGCAAGCGCAATCTCATCAGCAAAAAATAGATCAAAAACAGCAAGCATTGCACGAAATATTATCTCTTATGCAGACTATACCTGCGTCTAAATTTCCTATTACTCAGAACAACCCCATAGCTATAACTCCGGTTGATTATAGAGAAATATCTCAAAATGATTATCAAAATCGCTTTCAAGAATGGAAACAAAGAAAACAAAATATCTATGATTCCATTAATATCGGAAATAAATTAGTGGGATCTATTTTATCTGATCGTCGTATGAAACGTGATATTAAACCTGTAGGAAATCTTTATCAGTATCGATATGTCTCAGATCCTAAAAGAACGCAACGTATTGGCGTAATGGCACAAGAAATAAATAAAATTCGCCCAGATGCCGTTGTTAAAAATTCTCAAGGGCTACAATCTGTTGATTATGGTCTTTTGTTTAATACTTCGAAAATTCTTTCTCCTCGAAAATAATCTGCTCTCCATAAGATTGATGGCATTTTTTTTATCATAACTGCTACGACAAAAGATTATTTTTTTTCGCTATCAAGCCTATTTTTTTTAGCTTCTTTTCTTCACCACTGTCATCAAAAAATATTTTCTATTTTTTATTTTAATTTCCATTTTTTTCAAAAGGAAATATCCATGCCTCGTATCAAAGAAGTTTATATTATTCCATCGGGATCCAAAGCTTATCCTAACAGTAATATTAGTAGTAGCGCCTATAATAATTTACTAGAAGATTTGGCATTAGATAATAATCAACCTCGTCCTATTTGTGCTGGAGGAACGGGAGCTGCCAATGCTTCTCAAGCGCGTATTAATTTAGGCATGGATGATGCAAACAATCTTACAAAGGGTAAAATTATTGCAACTTTATTGCCTTTTTATCCTATTCAACAGGGAGGGGGGAAAGGACAACTAGATAATAAAATCTATTTGGGATGGAATGGAAAGAATCTTTTGTTACAGGTTGATCAGCAACTACAAGGAGTAGTTTGGACATCTCAATTAGCTCCTCTTGCTTTGCAAAGTTTAGTCTCTCATGCTGAGAAAGCAAATCATATTGTGTATACGGCTGATTCCAATAAATATGCCTCTACTCCTCTTTCTTCCTTTGTAAGAGAATTGTTTGCCTGTAAAAATAATGAAGAATTGCATAAGGCTATTTTTAAAAATGGGGCAAAATTTTATAATAATACCAATAAAATTGCCGAATTTATGAATGATGGGGATATCTTTTGCCATCCACGCAATAAAACGATGTGGCAAGGAATTGATTCAGCTCAATATACAGCTAATCTTGCGATAGATTTAATACCTAAACAATATATCAAAAAAACTACCGTCTTAAATATGGAGCGCTCTCAGGGATATATTCATTTTGATACAGATATGGGTGCAGTAGGATGTAACTATTTTATCTCTGACGAACGCTTAAAAGAGATTCATGGGAAATCATCTGCTTCTTCCCTAGATCTTATTGAGAAGTTTAAATTTATTGATTTTAGCTATCTTCCTTCCAGTGGGATGGATTCTTCGTTGCGATATCCTATTGGCTTTTCAGCAAATAATTTACAAGAAATCAACGATATATTAGTTGATAAAATCGGGGATTATTTATCGCCTAATCCTTCTGTGATTCTGCCTTATCTTTGCAAGGCGATACAAGAACTTTCTGCGGAAGTGAAGGAATTACGTCGTCGTATTCATCAACAAAAAGATTAGAATTATTCTTATTAATGATTACTTTTTCTTTGATCTATCGTCAGTAAGTACATGTTTTTTGCATTTTCTGACGATAGAATCCTTTTTAAAAATTCTTTTTCAAGAAAATAAATCAATTAATTTTAGGGGGATATTTCATTCATAGAGAGTGATGTGTCCCATAATAAAATAATTTTAAAAGGACACAGTATTCAGTATCAAGAAAACATTATTATATTATAAGAAAGGTTATCGAATGAATTATATCGTCAATTTAGTGGAAATATTTCAACCTGTTGTTATATTAGTCGTTTCTCTTATTATCCCTGTATTCGTTAATGGTGTGGTGATGCCCTTAAAAGGTTTGTTGAGATTAACGGAATCAGGAAAGCAATTAGAAATAGAAAATATGTTCCGTAATAGCTTACATTTAGCGGCAAGTAATGCCTTAAAATTTGCGATGGCAAAATTTAAATCTTCTTCTTTGACGTCTGAAGTATTAGAATCAGCACAAGATTACCTTCGCTCCACTAATCCTGATGCTTTGAATTATCTTAATATCGATGATCAAAAAATGACTAATATTCTCATTTCTAAATCATTTTCTTCACAAGACAAACTTTCTGATCCCTCGTTGAAAGAAGAAAATTCTACAATGACTATATCAAAATAATTTATTCATCATTCGTAATAAAATAAATATTTCAATATAGAATTAAAGTACGCTTTTACAAAAAAATATTTTAATGATTTTAACATACAAATATAATTGTGATTCGTATTGATTTTCTATATTTTGTATCGTATAAAATTAAAAAAATCCCTTCCTGAAAAGGAGGGGATAATATGTTTTTTTGGTTATATAATGAGGAATGATGATATCTAATATTGTATATAATAATTACTATTATTGCAATATATTTTAAGTATTATTATAATTTATTATTAAAAAATAAGCTTTTTTATTCTCTATTATTTGCAAATATATTTATTATAAAAAGCTATTAAAATAATTATTTACAACAACTTAATCTAAATTATTCTTTAATAATAATTTATAGATTGTTTAACTATGACACTAAAAACAACTATTACTATTTTATATTTTATAGTAGGATAATTTCAATATTTGATGTCGATAATTTTAAGTTTACTATTATTGAACTTTGGTGAAAAATATTTACGGAGACAGTTTTATGAATTGTGTAAAAAAAGACCATAGAAAATCTGCAAGAATATTTTCTAAGTTACTGTATAGTAGCTTGTTTTTAGGCTTTTTTTCATCTAGTGCGATGGCAGCAAATAACTCTTATGAGTATTATCCTCCTGCATTAAATTATCAATCATCTATACCAAAATGGAAAGGAAGCTATATTTCTGTAGATATGGCTAATGCCGCTTTGGTTGGTAAGGATTCAGTTGGTATCATCAGAGATAGAAGCGTTCACGCTGCTTTAAATAAGTTTACGTTTGGTTTTGATTCTCAAGAGGGAACTCTCGTTTATGGTGCTTCTATTGGATATGAAAATCATTTTACGAATGGTCAAATAGTTAATGCAGCTTTTCAGAACTCAGCAATATCTCTTATGCTACGGAGCGGTTTTACATTTGATAATGCAAATTCCTCTCTTTTCCAAAATACTGTTATTTATGGAGCAGTAGGAGTGCGTTTAAGAGATGTATCATCGTTGAAAAGTGTAGCTGATGTCTTAAAATTAGATTTAACTAAGTTGGATCAAGTATACGCTGTTGGTATTGAAAAGAAACTTGCTAGCATGTTATCTATGCACGCTGAATATCGTATCGTTGATTCGATTAATAGTGCGATGACTTTAAGCAACGCTAAAACTGGACGTATTGTTTATGGTCTTTCTTTACGATTCTAATGCCATCATAACCAATATTCTATTATAAAATAATAAAAGAATTCGACTTGTTGATGAATTTATCAATAAAAAATTATGATCCTTAGTCTTTATTATTTATAGGCTAGGGATCATTTTTTTGTCTTCGCTGCTTTTTAAAGAAGAAATTCTATCCAGAACTTCTTGTAAAATTAAAGATGCAGCGATTGAATCAACTTTTTGAGCGCGTTTTTTCCTTGATACATCCATATCTATCAAGATCTGTTGTGCCGACACTGTTGTAAGTCGCTCATCCCAAAAAATAAAAGGCACGTTAATTTCTCTATCAATCATATTTTGTACAAAAGCACGGGTAGATTGTACACGTGGACCTTCGGAACCATTCATATTCAATGGTAATCCAATGACAAAAGCCGCAATATTTTCTGTTGTAGCAAAAGAAAGTAATTCTAAAGCAGTTTGCGTAATTTTTTTTCTGATAAGAAATGGACGAGGATGAGCAAAACGTCTACCGAGATCAGAAATAGCAATGCCAATCTTCTTTGTTCCTAAATCGATTGATGCTATAGGTTGATTAGGTTTAAGAGACTTGACCAAGTCTTCGATAAGAAGTATTGACATGTAAATTGTCGCTTTCTTCGCTATAGTGTTTTAGAAGATTATTGAGTAAAATAATGAAACATTACGTACTTGTCGTGTTTTCAATGATTAATCAATATCCCTGAAGTTATAATGACATTTTTCGTCTATGGTAAGTAGAATTTATTTATGGTTTTTTTGCAACTATCGCTTTTTTCTTTTGGAGATAAGTGCTGATCTCTGTTAGTATTATCTTTAATTTCGGTTTAGCAAGGTATTTTCATATTAAGAGAAAATCATTCAGTAGAATTATAGGACATTTGAGATGAGGAGTTTGTGAGATGGTAATGGATGTAGTGGATGTCAAGCGTATTGCCCATCTTTCTCGTATATTGATAGAGGAAGAAGATATTCCGTTGCTTTTATCACGCTTTAACCAAACCTTGAGTGTTTTAAATAAGATTTCAGAAGTCAATGTTGATGGTGTAGAACCTATGACGTCTGTTCTTCCCATGAAAATGGTATTGCGTCCTGATATAGTTTGTGATGGCGGTAAAGTGGATTCTATACTATCCAATGCTCCCCATGTTGAGAATAATTTTTTTCTTGTCCCTAAGATTGTAGAGTAATGAAAGGCGTAATGGCACTTTTATAGGTTAATTTTAATAGAGGCTTTTTTTAAATGTCAGCATTAAACTGTATGAGTCTCTCAGAATCTAGAGATCGACTAAAAAACAAGGATATTTCTGCCGTAGAACTCATTGATGCACATATTCAAGCTATTGAAGATTATAATAGTAAGATGAATGCATATGTAGAAATAGTTGCACAAAAAGCACGTGCCTTTGCAATGAAGTCTGATGAGCGAATTGCAAGTGGTAACCTAAGAGATTTAGAAGGAATCCCTATCGGAGTTAAAGATTGCTTTGCCACTAAAGGTATTCATACACAGGCGTGTAGTCATATTCTTGATGGATTTAAACCTGAATATGAATCGACGGTTACGCAAAAATTATGGGATAATGGTGCCATCATGCTTGGCAAACTCAATATGGATGAGTTTGCTATGGGATCTTCTAATGAAACTTCCTATTACGGGCCTGTTGTTTCTCCTTGGAGAGCTGTGAATTCTACCGAAAAATTCACCCCTGGAGGATCTTCAGGAGGATCTTCAGCCGCTGTTTCTGGATTTTTATGTGCTGCTTCCATAGGGACAGATACGGGAGGATCTATTCGTCAACCAGCATCTTTTACCGGAACAGTTGGAATGAAACCAACGTATGGGAGATGTTCTCGTCTGGGTATTATTTCTTTTGCACCCTCTTTAGATCAAGCCGGAGTCATTACTCGTTCTGTGAGAGATGCAGCCATTTTATTAAAAGCGATTGCAGGATATGATAATCGTGATTCAACCTGTGTTGATTTGCCTGTTCCTGATTATGAATTATCAATTGGGCGTTCTATTAAAGGGATAACAGTAGGTATTCCCAAAGAATATCGCCTTGATCATCTTTCTCCTACAATTGAAAAAACATGGAAACAAGGCATTGCTTGGCTCAAAGATGCTGGTGCAAAAATTGTTGATATCTCTTTGCCACATACTCAGTATGCTCTGCCTGCTTATTATATTATTGCCCCAGCAGAAGCTTCTTCTAATCTTGCTCGTTATGATGGTGTTCGTTATGGTTTGCGTGTGGCAGGAAAAGACATTGTCGACATGTATGAGAAGACTCGTTCCGTTGGATTTGGTAAAGAAGCCAAACATCGTATTATGATTGGAACTTATGTTCTTTCTTCCCATTGTCACGATTCGCATTATTTACGAGCTCGTAAAATTCGTACTCTTATTAAACGTGATTTTACTGAAGTATTTAAGCAAGGAGTCGATGTTATTCTTACTCCCACTACACCAACATCGGCTTTTCCCCTTGGAAAAGAAGAAAATAATTCTGGCTCTATGGGGCATATCTATAACGATGTTTTTACCGTTGCTACTAACATGGCTGGATTACCTGCTATTTCTGTTCCTGCTGCTTTATGTGATAGAAAAATGCCCCTCGGTTTACAGTTAATAGGACAACCATTCCGTGAAGAAATGCTCTTTAGTGTTGGGCAAATTATAGAAAAGGAGGCAGGGTACTTTCGGCCTCACAAATGGTAAGTAGTAATAAGCGTGACTTTTAGTCGGTGTTTTATGGGAATAAGGTTTTTTTTATAGAGCAAACGTCTTTTCTTATTGAAGGATGGTATAAAAAATTTAGGATGGCTTATAAGTCGTGGTTTTGCTTTTTTAGTTGTTTTGCAATCATTTCTTTTTTAAAGGTTTATTATGGTCTCGGTTGATAATCATGTCTCTCCCTCAGGGTCTTTCATATCTGGCGCAACAGGTGATTGGGAAGTCGTCATTGGTATGGAGGTACATGCACAATTATCTGTTCGATCAAAGTTATTTTCCGGTGCATCGGTTGACTTTGGAGCTGCTCCTAATACGCAGGTTAGTTTTTTTGATGCAGCAATGCCAGGCATGTTGCCAATATTAAATAGTGATTGTGTTCGACAAGCCGTTATGACGGGTCTTAGTTTTAATGCTCATATTAATCAATACTCTGTGTTTGCGCGGAAAAATTATTTTTATCCAGATCTCCCTCAAGGATATCAAATTTCACAGCACAATGAACCTATTGTAGGGGAGGGCAAAGTTTCTGTTTCTCTTGGTCCGGATAAATCTGGTCAATTTAGAACAATAGAAGTGGGAATTGAGCGTATTCACCTCGAACAAGATGCAGGAAAATCTATTCATGATCAGTATGCATCTGTATCTTGTATTGATTTAAACCGTTCTGGAATAGCACTAATGGAAATAGTGACCAATCCAGATATGCGTTCTTCACTTGAAGCAAAAGCTTTTCTGACAAAATTACGCACTATACTGCGTTATTTAGGAACTTGTGATGGGAATATGGAAGAAGGTTCAATGCGCGCTGATGTGAACATTTCTGTTTGTCGTCCTGGTGATTCTTTCGGTACGCGCTGTGAAGTTAAAAATGTAAATTCTATTCGTTTTTTAGGTCAAGCTATAGAATATGAAGCACGTCGTCAGATTGCCATCCTTGAAGATGGAGGGCATATTATACAAGAAACTCGTTTATTTGATCATTCAAAAAATGAAACACGTTCGTTGCGTACTAAAGAAGATGCGCATGATTATCGTTATTTCGCTGATCCAGATTTACTTCCTTTGGAAATTGATGAAGATTTTATTCGTGAGATTAAGAAACAACTTCCTGAGCTGCCAGATGCAAAAAGAGAGCGTTTTATTACTGAGTTTGGTATTTCTCTCTATGATGCTTCTGTTTTAGTATCTGATAAATCAATTGCAGATTATTTTGAAAAATTAGCAGTCAATCGTGATAAAAAGATTGCAGCCAATTGGGTTATTAATGATCTTTTAGGAGGATTGAATAAATCAGCAAAAAACATAGAAGACACGCCCATTTCTCCTGATCAATTAGGGGAATTAATAGATTTAATTATTGATGGAACTATATCAGGGAAAATAGCAAAAGATATTTTCAATATATTGTGGGAAAAGGGAGGTCATCCTAAGCAAATCGTAGACGATCTTGGGTTGCGTCAAGTCACAAACATCTCTGCTATTGAACTTGCGGTTGATGAAGTTATTAACTCTAATCCAAGTAATGTGGCTCGTGTAGCCATTAAACCCAATTTAGTTGGATGGTTTGTTGGGCAGGTTATGAAAAATACTGGTGGAAAAGCTAATCCTGGTATTGTTCAAAAAATAGTAAAAGATAAATTAGGAATAAAATAGATAATCTACACTTCTGAATAGTCTGTTGTGTGCTCTTCTTCTGTTATAGGATGTAAAAATAATAAAATATTTATTGTGTTGAAGCTAATATTCAATTATTTTAACTATATTTTTAAATTATTTTTTAAAAAATTCCCTAATTGCTCTTGTAAGTACTCTTTATACCACTTATAGGGGATGTTGTTGTAGCAATTCTTCATTAATCATATATACGATTTGTTATTGCCTCTTTATTTTTAACAATAGCGGTAATTTTTCCGCTGTTAATTACAAAGAGCCAACATAACGTATTTAAAAAAAAGGAAAAAGCTATGGATCTTCAAACATGGATATCTTTTGCAATTTTTACTCTCCTCTTAACCAGTGCTCCTGGGGCAGGGTGTATTCTCACAATCAATCACTCTCTGCAGCATGGATGGAAACCAACAAGAGTGATGATCTTAGGTCAAGAAATTGCAGTATTGGTTCTTATGTTTTCAGTTACTTTAGGAGCAAAAGCTCTCGCCAATTTAACAAATACGATGTTGGTCATTAAATTTGTCGGAGTGGCTTGGCTCATCTATACTGCCTGGAGCGCATGGACTTCTCCTTTTAATGATCTGCCTGTAGACCAGATTCCTCTTGCTAGTGTATCGCATCGTTTTATTAAAGGCTTCGTTACAGATATTACGAACGGAAAAGCATGGGCATTTTTTATAGCGATGGTTCCTTCATATCTTAATATGGAGCATTCTATACTGCCGCAATCATTTATTTTATCATGCACTATGGCAGGTATTGATACTATTGTTCTTCTGTTCTACTCCATTCTTTGTAGCTATTTGAGACAATATTTCACTTCACCTTCTTTCGTAAAGATACAAAATCGTATATCTTCGGTTGTTTTGATGTTACTTGCATGGAAGATTGTTGTTTCTATTTAAAGCACTAACCCACTACCTTTTCTAATGATGTGATAAAAAATCATATTCATAATAGAAAAGGTAGGGTATTTCATTGAAAAGAGAAAAGGTTTTTTTATTTTTACCATAGGATTTTGGGTATAATTTCCATTATATGAGAATCATGTTTATTTTTCTATTTTTCCAATTCCACCATTTTTTTCCGACCATATCATTGGATTATCAAGAAAATATTGTACTTCATCCAAAATATCTTGATTAAATATTTTTAGGTTTGTTGCTACTTTCATAATATCGTTCCAGGTAGCGAGATAGTGAAGATTTATATCATTTTCGCGCAGGCGAACAGTAATATCAGGGAATATATCATAAAAAAATAATCCAATCCCGTTTTTAACGACACCACCAGATTTGCGAATAACCTGAACAAAATCAACCATTGAACCTCCTAAAGTAATCAAATCCTCTATAATCAGGATACGAGCTCCTTTAAAAATATGTCCTTCAATTTGAGATTTTCGGCCATGATTTTTTGTTTTTTTCCTGACATAAATCATGGGCAGACTTAAACGTTCAGCTAAGAATGCTGCAAATGGGATGCCGGCTGTCTCTCCACCAGCGATAATATCAATGGATTCAAATCCTATGTTTCGTAATACGATTGTTGTAGCAAAATTCATAATCGTTGATCTAACGCGTGCAAAAGAAATTAATTTTCGACAATCAATATATACAGGACTAACAATTCCTGAAGTGAGGCGATAGGGTTTTTCCGGAGAGAAGTTAACAGCTTTAATTTCAAAGAGCATTTTGGCTACTAATTCTGCCATAAATTTTGGTTCTGGAAAATCGCTAAAAATCACTATTAAAATCCTCTATGATATTATCAAACATCGCTTGTTGTTTCAGGTAGCATAAATTTAAAACTATCATTTTTAAATTAATTTTGATTCTTTTTTAATAAACCACTTCCCAATGTAATGGAAATGTTGGATCAAAAATCGTAATAGAACCCATTGAGGTTGTTATTTTTCTATCAAAAACAAGGGGTTTTTCGCGTCGTACTAAGGATATTTTTTCTGTATTGATTGAGACGCCATACCATTTTGCGCCATTGATACTGACAAAACTTTCTAGGTTTTCCAGCTTATTTTCTTCCTCAAAGACATGTGCAAGACAGTTAATAGCATTTTTTGCGGTATAAATACCAGCACAGCCAGACGATGACTCTTTAAAAGAATCTAAATGGGGGGCAGAATCAGTACCAAGAAAAAATCGTGGATTACCCGAAACAGCTGCTTTACGAAGAGCAAGGCGATGTTCCTCTCGTTTAGGGACTGGAAGACAGTAATAATGTGGATTAAGACCATTATGAAATATTGCATTTCTATTGATAATGAGATGATGGACAGTAATAGATCCGGCAATATTAGAAGAGTTTTCGACGTATTGAACGCCATTTAAAGTTGTTATATGCTCAAGAATAATTTTTAAGTTTGGTAGTTTTGTACGTAGAGGTTCTAAAATTCTATCTATAAAAGCTAATTCTCGATCAAATATATCAATGTTAGAATCGGGTATTTCACCATGAATACACAGGGGAATGCCTATTTTTTCCATTCTTTCAAGTACGGGCATTACACGATCAATATTATGTATACCATGATGAGAATTTGTTGTACTACCAGCGAAATATAATTTTACCGCTTGAATGAAGCCAGAATGAAATCCTTGTTCCACATCATCTGGATCTGTTGTCTCTGTCAGATATATAGTCATTAAAGGGGAAAAATTACATTGTGAGGGCAGGGAGTCTAAAATTCTCTGGCGATAAGCTCGTACATCAGAAGTTGTAATAATGGGGGGATTAGTATTGGGCATAATAAGAGCCCGTTTAAAATTCCGCACAGTATCCTTGATAATAATTTTTAATATTTCCCCATCGCGCAGATGAAGGTGCCAATCATCCGGAAAGGATAAGGAAATGTGTTGCATGTCTTTTTCAGATCCAAAGTATAACAAGTGATTTAATACATGAAAATAGCAATATCATCATCATAAAATGTTTTTATCGTATAATATTCATATATATCTATGATCGTATATTACTATCATAGATATATCAATCTTTTTCAACCCTTATACCAAACATCATTTTTGCTGTTTTGAAATGAATTCACTACTTTTTTCTTCATTTTTTTTGAGGATTGATTTTGCAAATTTATATGTTATTTTTGCTCCTTTAAGGGTATGTTTTTTAAAATTATAAAAATTTTTTTCCCATAATGAACATAATTCTGGTTTTTCATTACAAATATTACTTGCGTAACTAATAGTGCCACTCGTAAGACTAATAATGTCTTTTATTTCGGTCTCTGCATTTTGTTTTGTGTTTTCTAATGAATTTTCTGGATATAGATTAGAGATGACAATGAAGAATAGGGATATCCAAAAAACCTTTTTAAAAATAAAAAACATCTTTATTTACCACCCTGTGCATTTCATGTCTTTCCAAAGATAATTATTACTTTGAAATATAACTATTATCCTAATATAATAATAAAAAATTAATTATAAAAAAATTTTTTTGTAAAAATAAGGTTAATTTTTAATTAAAAGTCACATTTTTCGATTTAAATAGGTGTATTTAAAACATAGGATGTGTGAAATATATGAAAAGGTTTGTTGAATATAGAAAATATGGTTAAAATATCTCTTTACTTTTTTTATAGTATTTTATTCATTGATTCAATTTTTTTACAAATAAGTTTTTAATGATAAATTTGTTGAATGAATCAATCGCCTATATAAGATATGATTATAGGAATTGAAAAAAATGTTTGCAAAAAAATATGAAATCAGCTTTCTCAGTTTATGTTCAAAGATAATCTGGATTTTAGGAAAAATTATATCTCGTCATCCTACATTTGTATTGATGATGATAGGATACATTGTTATTTTTCTATGGATATTGTTCAATGCTTTATGGAATCAGAAAGGAAAACATCCTTCTCCTATTTTTACGACACGTCATTCTCAATCGAATCGCATTATTTTAGGGTCTAACCATAATTCAAAGGATTTTTTTCAAGAAAAAAGTATGACTTTTAAAGTCAAAAGAATGGGCGATCGGTACGATACAATCTTATTACATGATTCTTCTTCAGTAGAAAAAAACAAAAAACTATTAAAAAAAATACAAAAAAATTACGACAATATGGTTTTTACTACGGTCTCTGCGATGGTGTTTTAAATATCCAGACTATCGAAGCAATTTATTTTTTTCAAAGAATTCGTAATATTCCTGTTGACGGTATTCCTAATGATTCTCTTTTAAATACTTTGCGGAGTATGGATCAAGATGAGTTTCCTAAAAAATCATATCCTCATTCTTCTTCAAATGATTTTATTGCTTCTTTGATTAAAAATTCCAGACTTTAGGATTTTGACAACAATCTATAAAAATTTATACATAGGACTTTTAAGTAATGTATCTGTTGCCTAGTTGAAAATCATCTTTATTACTTTGTAAGTTAGGGCTATCAAGGGGATTGATCACCATAATTTCGGGAAAATTTTCCCTTATTATTTCTTCTTTATCGTGTGTGAATAGAAATTTTAAGTTAGGTCCTGCATCTAAAGTAAAATAAATAGGAATAGATTTTTGGCGCGCATTCCATACTCTTTGCATACCTTTGATTGTTTCTTCTTGCCAATATAAAATGGAAGGAGAAGCGGTGAGCATGGTTGCGTGCATTTTTAAGGCATTGTTTTCAGAAACTTCTCCAAGTTTGATAAAATCTTGATCAACAATTGCTTGTTTAATATGCGCAAAATCTACAGGAATTTGTTGATTCCATTGTGTAAAAAAAGGCGAACTATGACGTGTAATCTCCATTGCCTCACGAGATCCTATCTTTTTTTCTGTTTCGATAATATTTAAAAGTCCAATGCGTAAATCAGGCCATTGATTCTTTAATGGGATAGCAAAACTATCGATGCCATTTGGATCTGTTCCGCATATCCATTCACAAAATCCTCTATAGAAAGATCGGCAAGCGCTCCCTGATCCGAGGCGTGCAACACGTGAGAGCGTTTCGATGTGTTCTGGAAGAGAATAAAGTCGGAATAATGCTAAAGTTAATGCTGCAAAACCAGAAGCGGAAGAGGCTAATCCTGCTTTTGTTGGAATGTTATTAAAGGTTTCTATTAAAAAATAGACTTTTTCAAACTGACGGAAAAGATCGCAAAATTGAGTGGTTTTTTTAAAAAAATCACTCTGCGGAGAGACTTTTTGACCATTAAGAATGATACAATCCTCATTTGCATTGATAACCGTAATTTCGGTTAAAGTTCCGAGGCGTCCAAGACTTAAAGATAAAGAATTATTCAGTGGAAGATTTAATTTTTCATCTCTCTTTCCCCAGTATTTACATAATGCAATATTACTAGGAAGAAAGGCGCTCCCTTTTTTGTTGATTTGAGGGCTGCATTTACCCAGATAAATGCGTAGAATATGACGAAGTGATAGGGGCAATGTATATTCCTTTTGAATGCATACTACAATCTATTGACGGATAAAAAAGAAATTGTGATCTGGATTCTCCAAGAGCAATAACGCAGTCTCCTAATCCTGATCCTGAAATTTTAGCCGCCATAACAAGAGATTGTTCTCTTAGTCTCCAAACAATATCGGAGAGTGTTGGGTCAGATACTCCCAATGTTTCTAATAATCCCTGTTGTCGATTCATTGCTTGAGCTAATAATTTTATATTACCATCACGCAAAGCGTGCAAAGATATTTCGCTTAATTCTCCCATAAGCGCATAAATTGTTTGATTGATTTTTTTGATTGCAGGATATTCAATTTCTACTTGAGATATTTTGTTTAAAACCTGAGAAGTAGGCGTTTTATATCCTGAATAGACGAGATGAATAGGCAGATTATAAGAGACATGTTCTATACTGTACTCTGATAATTCTGACATACGATAAAAAATTAAGCCTCCATAGATAGAAGCAGCAAGATCTATGCCAGAAGCTTTTCCCTGTGTTTTCAAAACAATATCGTATGCTTTTTTGAAAATTTCTTCTTTTGGAGGTTTTTTTTGATATTGAAGTGTTAATAAAGCGGCTGTTATAGATGCTGTTATGGCAGCAGAAGAACCAAGACCCAATCGACAATCAATCTCAGAAGTTATCTCTAAGTCAAAACCAGATTCTGGTTTAATATACTCTAGTGCCGTTATAATAAAAGAAAATGAAGGATGAGACATAGGGAGATCAAGAGAACCACAATACTGACCCAATGATGAGTTGATATTAATGAGACGATCTTTACGCAATGTCAAACACAGAGAAATTCTCTTGTCTATAGCAAACACCAGTGCTGCTTGTCCATAGAGAACAGCATGCTCTCCCATCAAGACTATGCTGCCTGGCGCATTAACACGAATTTTCTGCAAGCATTGTCCCATTCTTTTCTCCTTTTATTTTATTACATGTATAACCATAAAGAATTGCTAATTCTTGTGGATTATAGCCTCCTACTAGAACAAGTCCGGCTTGCTCTCCTCGAACACTTCCAGCTCCTGAAATTTTTGCCGATCCTCCTTTATTTTCAATGGAGCGAATAAATCGAGCTACTGATTGAGGGACAACACCTATAGCCTGTAAAAGAGATTGATTTGTGCGTATGGAAGAATAAACTTTTTCCTCGTCTTGTTTTTGAACACCGTCCATCATCTGATTCGTAATAGCATTAAATTCGGTCCAGATATTGCTGTGTGAAAAGTATTGATCAACAAAAGAAACACATTCTCCTGTAGAACTTTCTGGCTTTCCCGTATTAATAGCCCACCATTCTCCGGGAAGATTTTCATGTTTAATGGTATGAGAAGGATTTACATACACGATTCCCCCTGTCACAATTGCAGTAGAATCAATAATTCCAGATTTTCCATGTTGAAGACGTTCAATATAACTTGTTTCGTCAATAAGTTTTTCTTTCTTTTGTAATGTTTTGCCTGTTATGGCACTCAAAGCGAGAGATAGCGCAGAAATAATGGCAGAAGAAGAGCCAAAACCGCCTCCAATAGGGATTTTCGAATCAAGATCCAATGATATTCCATGAGGAATATCACGAATATGACGATTAAAAATATAAAGAATAAGATCATCTATTTGGGTTAGAACAGATGTTATTAGAATATTTCCTGCTAAATAATCACTGTAACGTTGATCTATTTTTTGAGCAATCAAACGACATGTTTCAAAAGAATATTCAATGGGTTTTGGGTTTAAAATGCGGATGAGGGGGGATTCAATGATTGTGAGTGAGACCCTTAAATAAAGGGAAATTGTCATAGCCAGCGCTGATGCTCCGTATAAGGTGGAGTGTTCGCCGCTTAAAATGACCTTAGCTGGAGCAATGCTGATGGCTTTGGAATTGTTGAAAGTTTGTTTCTTCATAAATTCGTTTATGGTTTTTGATTGTTGCTAAACGAAATGGACCTGTTGTTGTATGAGGTATTGTACAATCTCCTTCAGCAGAAACAACAATATCTTGATGTAAATCGTAATATAGCTGATAAGTAATGGGAATACGAGAATTGATAATGTTTTGATGATGTTCCTTATGTGATTTTTTATGATAATCTTTTTGTATAATCCCTGAAAAAAATTCTGCTATACAACCAGAGCCATAACTGAAAAATCCTATTCGTTTTCCTGCCAAGTTTTGAGAACTATGATCTAGTAAAGAGATAAAAGAAAGGTATAAAGACGCGGTATAACTATTGCCAATGAGACGATTATAAATCATCGTTTTGCCAATGTGTTTTTCAATTTCAGAAGTAGAAATATTTTTTCCAACGGTTTTAGATAAATGAATATGAGCCTTTTCTGCCATGCGTGTAAAAGGTTGATGATAGCAAAAATATTGAAATTGACTAAAATCGTGACCATTGTTTTTCTGATAATCTTGCCATGCAGCTTTTAATGATTGCAAATAAATCTTTGTAGAGTATTTCCCGTCAACTAATGCCGTACTACGATAATTAGGGCGCCAAAAATCCATACAATCGCTTGTATAAATGCCCGTAGTATCTTCAATTTCTAAAATAGAGGCTTGGGATGAAACTAAAATAGCAACAGCGCCACATCCTTGAGTTGGTTCTCCAGATGATCCGAGATCGTAACGTGCTACATCAGAGGCGATAATTAATACTTTGCGTTGTGGAATTTTTGCTACTAATGCACACGCCATATGTAAAGCACAAGTCGCGCTATAACAAGCTTGTTTGAGCTCTACAACGCGACAGGCAGATTGAAGACCTAAAAGTTTATGTAACCATATACCAGCAGATTTAGATTGATCAATGCTACTTTCGGTAGCAAAAAAGAGAGTGCTGATTAAGTCTTTATCTTGATTTTTAATGATAGGAAGGGCAGCCGCCGCCGCCATGGTGACAATATCTTCATCAGGATGTAAGACACTCATTCGTTCTTGTCCAATACCGTGATAAAATTTTCCAATATCTACGCAATGTTTGTCTGCTATAACAGATAAATCAAGGTACTGATTAGTAGTGTAGAAAGAAATATCTTCAATTCCGATTGCCATGGATCACATACTCCGTTGATGTCGTACAAGAGATGTATTCAAGTATAACTCTTCAACACGTTTAATGCCTAGTAAAAACATTGATATGACGAACTCCTTACGAAGAGATTCTATTACACTAATAACTGATTCGGATGAATCCATTGCTGGTTTTAAAAAAGGTGAGGCAAGACCTCCGATCGAGGCTCCTAAAATAATAGATTTCAATATATCCATTCCATTACGGATTCCTCCACTAGAAATAAATTTTGCCTTTTTACAGTATGGACGAGCCATTTCTAAGGCATAAGGTGTTGGAATTCCCCAATCTTGAAAAAATATTCCAGCATTATCGGTGATATCGCGATGACTTTCGACACGACTCCAAGATGTTCCTCCTCGTCCAGCAAGATCAAAATAGCGAATACCTGCTTTTAATCCTAATTCTATATCCATAGGAGACATTCCACAGCCTACTTCTTTAAGAATAATAGGGATATCCATTTCTGATGATAACAGAGAAATCTTTGAACTCAAATTAGCAAAATTAGTATTACCATTGAGCTGGATGACTTCTTGCAATGGATTAAGGTGAAGAAACAGCCCGTCTGCTCCCAAAACATGAACGGCTTGATTTGCTTCTTTGATACCAAAGTTATAATTTAATTGAACTGCACCTAAATTAGAGATAAGAACCGTATGAGGAGCATATTGACGTAGTTCAAAACTTTTGACAGCTTGGGGATCAGTAAACATGACTCTTTGTGAGCCGACAGCCATAGCAACTTTTGTTTTTTCTGCTGCAATGGCTAAATTACGATTGATGCGCTGTATAAGTTTATGATTTCCTCCTGTCATCGAGGAAATAAGAAGAGGGAAGGATATTTTTTTTCCTAAAAAATCAACGGATGGATCAACATCATCAAGAGATATTTCTGGTAAAGCTCTATGCATAAGATGCCAATCATCAAAAAAATTTTTTTTGCGATCTATATGAGAATCTTTGCAGATGATGTTTATATGGTCGATTTTACGATCATTCACCATTTAAATGCATCCTTTCTAGGAGCAGATGTGCTTTCATAAGTTCCCCAGGATTAGTTTGAGCAGCAATGAGAGATAATTCTCCGCAGAGCACGGTTGCCGCACAAATAGCAGCAAGACGACGAGCATTTTCTCCATTTTTTCGTTTTTCAGTACATCCTAGTTCTGCTAGATTTTTCTTAGTAGCAGGAATATTTTTACCATTTCCCACGCATCCTAGAATTAAATTTGGAATCGTACAAGAAAAGTAAAGGGAATCATCCTGTAATTGAGCGTAGGTTAAACCTTGAGATCCTTCAACAATGTTAGCGGCATCTTGTCCTGTTGCCAAATAGTAAGCAAGCAACATATTGGCAAAATGAGCATTGGCTGAGCGTATACCTCCGGCTAAAAAAGTTCCTATCAAATTTTTATGCGTATTAAGGCGGACAATATTTTCTGGAGAAGTGCGTAAATATTTTTGGCATATTTGGCGATTGATGGTTATTTCTGCTACAAAATTTTTTCCTCTTCCCATTATGCCATTGATTGCGGTTGCTTTTTTATCGGAGCAAATATTTCCAGAAATAGATCCATAACGCAAATAAGTCCATTGTGATAGTATCCAAGTCATAACGGCATCAGCTGCTTTTGTTACCATGTTATGTCCCGAAGCGTCTCCTGTAGAAAACTCAAGGCGCAAGAAGAGAAGATTGGCTGCTATTTGGGAATGTAACTGAATAAAACGAGTAAATTGGCTTGTTTGTTCTACAATTTGTTCTATTTCTTTTTTTCTAATGGTTATTTCTTGGAGTGCTTTCAAGGCCATTTCAGCATGTTCTGTCTCGAAAAAAATAGAACGCGTCATGCGTTCATCAATAAGCGTCGCACGTATGCCATCTTGACAAAGCATTGATATATATGCACCTCTTTTAACGGAATTCCAAAGAGGAGATTCATATGTCGCAAGAGGGACGTTAACTTGATCTTGGACAACGTTTCCCGTTATTTTTATAGGCCCAATCCAACGCATGGGAACGGATATAGTGGATATTTTTTTCATATTTAAATTTTTCAATTACAAAAACATCTAATTTTATTACTCTGCAATCCTATAAATCAATGTTAATTTTTAATAGATTGTATTTATAAAAGTCTTCTTTTAGAATAGCGTTATTTTTTTATACATTTATATTTTTATCTATAAAAAAGTAGTTTTGGTTAATTTAGTGAATGACTACTGTAGCATAAATAAGAAATAATACGCAAAATAATATCTCTCTAACGGAAGAATTAGGGTGTAATACAGGTAAACAAAATCGCCAAGGACAGGGCCATAATAATGGTATGCCAGCTGGAGTGAGGATATCGGCGACAAGATGGCTTACATAACCAATAATCATCGCATCTTGAAAATCCTGATAAGGAATCAGTGTTGATGGGAAAAATTGATGGATGCATTCAACATATAAGATAACGGCCAGTATACTATGTGTAAAGCCTCTATGCTTTAATATATATGAAGTGAAAAAAGAAATAATTTTCAGATGCCTTGAGATGAAAGATTGAGAATGATCAATGTCTGGCAAAAGACAAGATAACAACGCTCCTAGAGCGATTATACCCCATTCACCCTCTGCAAGAGCAGGTGAAAAACTCACTTTTTTAGCAAGAATAACACTCGCTAACGCAAAGATACAATGTCCTTTAAAAGTCATAAAAACCACACATTCTCATTATTTCCTAAGAACGATTATGTCAAATCAATGAGCAAAATAAAAGAAATATTTATATTTTATAACGATGAGATGATTTGCTTTTTTTTGCTTTTATGGAGGCATATTTTTTGTCATAAAAGATTTTTTCCTATGGTATTTATGAGATATTTTCGCTAATATCCATGGGCCAGTTGGCTGGGTGACCGCGCTTTATTGGGATTATACCTGATTGGGTGAGGAAAGTCCGGGCTCCACGAAAACTCAACGCCGGATAACGTCCGGCAAAGGTGACTTTAGGGAAAGTGCCACAGAAAATATACCGCTTTTATAACAATAAAAGTAAGGGTGAAATGGCGAGGTAAGAGCTCACCGCGTTTCTGGTAACAGAAATGGCAGGGTAAACCCCGTTGGGAGCAAGACCAAATAGGGATAGCGCGGAGTAGCAATACTCCCGATTTGTTTTCGATCTAGCTATCCGGGTAGGTTGCATGAGGTGGTATGTAAATATCATCCTAGATGGATGGTTGCCATTTTCCTCTATGGAAATATACAGAACCCGGCTTATAGGCCAACTGGTATCGTTTTAAGTTTTCTTTTTGGGCTCTCAGTACTCTATAAAAATATTCTCAATGAGGGTAATGATCAATCTTAATTATTGATATTTACGTTATTATTTCATATTTTTGGGCTTATGGTAATCAAGTTGAATTTGAAATTTGTTGTCTGAAATATGTGAAATATACCTGCTATGCCGCTTTTTTCATGTCGTATTAGATCATCAACTTCAAATCTGATCATCTTTTTATGAACAGGATAACTTTGTTTATATGTTTGATCCTAACTATTGGAAAAAGAACCATAAATATTATCGTGAATAATTTCTTGGACATGAGAAGGATCATAGATTTCTATTAAAAATTGCGATACTTCGGATGGTTGATATCTTTCTGTGCGGGTAAAATCATGTGTTCGTCGATTGATAGTATAAAAAAGATGACAATTGTTTTTTGCACGCGTAATCCCCATGTATGCGAGTCGGCGTTCTCCTTCTAAATCGCCTTCGTTGAGTGAAAGTTGGTGGGGAAGAAGCCCTTGCTCCCATCCTGGAATAAAGACGGTATCAAATTCTAGTCCTTTAGCAGCATGTAAGGTCATGATTTGGAGGTAATTAGGATTAATGACAGAAGGACCTACACCCTCTCTGAGGGGGGCTTGGAGAATATAACTTGGCAAAGTTTCATATTGTTCTATTTTAGATATGAGTTCTTTTATGTTCTCAAGGCGCTCTTGCGATTTTTCTGAAGATTTATCATTTTTCCACATGGCAATATAACCGCTTTCTTCAAGGATCATCTGCGCAAGGTGCATAGGGTTTGTTTGATTGGTTAGACTATTCCAACGACGAATCTCATTAACAAAAGTATGCAATGATTTACGTATCTGAGGGCGAAATTCATTATTCTTAATGAGTTCTTCGCTGGCTTCAAGTAAAGATATTTGACGCTGGGCGGCATGATTTTGGATTTTTCTAAAGCTTTCTTTTCCTATTCCTCTCTTAGGAAGGTTGATGATACGCTTAAAATCTTGTTCATTATTTCCTTGACATATTAAGCGAAAATAAGCGAAGGAATCGCGAATTTCTTGGCGATCATAAAAACTTCCTCCTATTACTTTGTAGGGGATTTTTTCTTCAATGAACGCATCTTCAAATTTGCGTGTTTGCCAAGCTGTACGCACAAGAATAGCTATATTGTTTAAAGACATTCCTGTGTTTTGAATTTTCCTGATTTCTGTGATGATGGTTGATAATTCAGAAGTATCATTTTGACTGACATGTATTGTTACTTTGGAATCATCAGGGCAATGGCGTTTGGTAAATAGATTTTTATTAAATCGTTGTTTATTATGAGCAATAAGCTTGTTGGCTGTATTAAGAATATGAGAAGTTGAGCGATAATTTTGCTCAAGTTTAATTATACTAGCCTCTTTAAAATCTTTTTGAAAATTGATGATATGAGAAAATTGTGCTCCGCGCCATTCGTAAATACATTGATCTTCATCACCAACACAACAAATAGAAGCATTGTCTTGCTTATCTTCTTTTTGACACAATAATCGTAACAATAAATATTGTGCGGTATTAATATCTTGATATTCATCGACCATGATATAGGAAAGTTTTTGATGATAGTATTTTAAAATATGTGGATGATGTAATGCTTCTATGGCTTTTAAAATCAATCCACCAAAGTCACAGCTTTTTGTTTTTTGGAGATGATCGACATAATCAATGTAGATTTCTTTTGGAATTATTTCATCTTCAGATAAAGAAGATTCAGGAATATTTTCTGGATTCCAACCATGGTTTTGCCAATAATCGATTTTATCTGTAACCTGATAAATAGACCACTTTTTTTCGTCTATTTTGTTTTTTTTCAGTATTTCTTTGATAATTGTGCGACTATCACCTGAATCAAGAATAGTGAAATCAGTCGGAAGACCAACGACATTGCCATGTTGTCGTAATATGCTTGCACTAAAAGAATGAAAAGTTTGAATCTGGGGGATATGACCACTCAAACAAGCCAATCTATTTTTCATTTCTTGGATTGCTTGATTGGTAAAAGTCATAGCAAGAATTTTCGAAGCAGGGATTTTCTTCTGATAAATTAAATGCAACATACGGGCTATTAAAACTGTCGTTTTGCCAGTACCAGCCCCTGCCAATATGAGAAGAGGGTATTTATCAGTAAAGGTAATGGCGTGTACTTGTTGAGGATTTAATCCTTCAAGATAGTTGTGCGAATCGATGATATTAGCTGGTGAGATATTAAGAAAATAAGATTTTTTATCATCTTGCTGCACTGCGCCACCTATAACCATTTGAATATTACGTGGAAATCATTTTACAAAGATTTGATAAAAATACAAGAAATCAATATATATTATACATAGACGATAAGTTATAAGAGGCTAAAATAGAATATTTTGCTCATAATAAATAGGAATGGTTGGAATGATAAAAAGAACAGGTGCTTTAATGGTTGTAATGACTGCTTTGTCAGGGTGTTCTAATAAAGGCAATCATAAACTATTTTCAAAGAAATTAAATAATGAAAATAACATTATTCTCATTAAACCAAATTTTGGAAGTCATTTAGATAAAGCAGAAGACGAGTTGCGTATGCAATTGCAGGATGTGGATGTTAGTATTATTCGCAAGTATGATCAGATTACATGTCATATACCAGTGCATATAGCATTTTCGAGCGGTTCAATTTTGCACAAAGACATTGTACCCGTTTTAAATTCCATTGCCACTACTTTGAACAAATTTCCAAGTACAAAAATTGCAATTACTGGACATACGGATTCCATTGGAACATTAGAATACAACTTATTAATTTCACAGCAAAGGTCTCAAATTATTACTGATTATTTAATAGAGAAAGGTGTTTCTCCAGATAGATTTGCGCCTCCTCAAGGATTTGCTTACAAACGTCCCATTGATACGAATGATACTCAGGAAGGGCGTAAGAACAATCAACGTGTGGAAATAAACATATTTCCTTTTGATAGTAGGAAATAAAACAGTTATGGTTTGAATGGGATATGATATAAAATATTTAACTTTTTTATAAAAATATTTTTCTCAATAATTTACTTTTTCTGTTATTATTTTTCTACTCATCAGTCACTATAATCATAGTACAGTCCGTGTTAGGTTCCTTTAATAATACATCAATTGAATTTTTTTGTATGAGAATATTGAAGGAAGATTGCAATGTGATTTTTCATTCGTTTGTTGTTCCTTTTTTAAACAGGATTATCATTGTGCTTAGACGGATATTAATTAGTATGGTATTTTTATTATCTGTTCTATTGTTGGGCGCATTTTCGATTCCTTTTTTTATAAGTTGGACAGACTTTCAAGAAAAAATTGAACGCCAAGCATCTCTTTTTATAGGGAAAAAAATAGTAGTACGTGGAATTGAAGTTAGCATTTTACCTTTCCCTGCAATAGTTTTTAGAGATATTGGTATAGATCAAAGAGACAATGGTTCTTTTGAATCAAGAATAAAAAAAATATCAATTAATGTACATTTTTTCCCTCTTTTATTTGGTGAAATTCGCGTTTGTGATATGCATATTGATCGACCTTATGTTACTTTTTATCTCCCTAAAAATAAAGGCATGTTTAATGTTTCTAAAGAGAGTAATAAGGTCAATTCTTCTCATGAGAATAGTATCATGGCCATGATTCATAATATTGTTTTGGAAAAATCTCACATTGATGAGGGAAGGATTCAAATTATTGATCAAGAATCTGATAAATCATATTTTATATCAGGGCTTAATCTAGAAATATCCGCTAATATTTTAGATATTTCTTCTCCATTATCTATTAATTCTATCAAAGGATTTATAGGGGTAGAAGGGAGGGGAAAATATGAAGATAATAAGAGTTCATTTAAAATAATGGCTACTTTGCCAGCTCAAAATAATTCTTTTCCCTTAAAAGTACAGATTGCATCTCTCGATTATTCTATTGTTTTTGACTTTAATGGAAATTTTTTCTGGGATCAGAAAAATCCTATTTATACTGGTGTTTTTTCTGCATATGGTCATATATCCAAGTTATTGCCTCTAAAAATTCCTATCGAATGGTCTAAGGTTTCGGGGGATTTTGATTTTTCTGATTGGCATATGCGTATAGAGCACTATAAACTTCAATCAGGTTCTTTGCGTTCTTTAAAAGATAAAGATCAGTCTTCTGAACAGAAGAGAGATAAATAAAATTTTGCAGATGAAGAGGGTAATTCTCTAGTTTTATAAAGCTCAATCGTAATAGTTTTTTATGATAATAAGATCATAAATTTTTATATATTATGGATCATTTCCAGCAAAAATTTATTTTTTTCTAAAGGTATCTAATGATACCACCGAAGCCATCTTATTTTTTTTTGTTTCTTCTCTTTGTTATCCGTAGGCAATTTTTCTAACGAATCGGGAGATTGGTCCTTGTTGAAATTTTCAGGTAAACCTAAAACTTCCCCTTTTTTGTTTTCTAATTCTTCTTCTGCATCGTAAAGATGAACATCGAATTCTAATTCAAAATTGACAGATGGATCATAAAAACCTTGAATAGCATTGAAAGGAATAGAGAGAAGTTCTGGTACATTAGAAAAAGAAAGCCCCACTTCAAAATGGTTGTCAAAAACCTTAAGATCCCAAAACTGATTTTGAATGACTATTGTTATTTTTTCAGGATAGATTTTTTTAATATTTTGTGAGATGCGTACTCCTCGAGCATTCGTCGCAAAAGTTATATAAAAATGATGATCTCCTGGAAGGGATCCAATAGCTGCTGTTTCTGCAAGTACGGTTTTCACAAGACCCCGAAGCGCTTCTTTAGTTAAGATATCATAACGAATATGATCATGATTCATCGATTATTTATCCATTTAATAAAAACTCATTACTTAATGACTGAGGAGAGGAAATCTCATAGTATACTTTTGCCACAAAGTCATCTCTTATTTTTTAATGCAGTATATTTTTTTAATGCAGTATATTTTCGAAGTAAGACAGAAAACCCATCTATGCTTTTTAAAAGGAGGCTTCTGTTGCCAGGTGCCTCCAAACCCCGCCTGATGGTGCAACCCATCAGGGCTTAAAGTGAGAAATCGCATTGCCTAAGCGGCCAGGCGAGTTTCTCCAGCGAAGTTGTCATTTGCAACTACATTTTTAGTCCGATAACGGTGGTACAATGCCGAGCGAACTTTCAACCTTTACACCCTTGTCTATCCTATTTCGCCCCCTTATTGTTATGGTGGAGGCGCCGGGTACCGCCCCCGGGTCCAACAAGCTTATTACGCAGACTATTTATCGCTATATCCAAATGGCATCAATATTATATATGTGTTTGGCTTATATGGGAAGAGAGTAATAAAAGATAACTCAATAAATATTTTTATAAATAATAATAGGTTGGGAAAATAAAGTAGTATTTTAATCTTCTTCGTCATGTTATTACCTCTACTTCAGATGTGTTGGGAATGATTGTTGCTTATATGGAAAGAGAGTAATAAAAGATAACTCAATAATATTTGTATAAATAACAATAGGTTAGAAAAATGCGGCAATATCTTAATCTTCTTCGTCATGTTATTACGTCTGGTTCAGATCGTCGAGATCGTACAGGTGTTGGCACGCGTAGCACTTTTGGTTATCAAATGCGTTTTGATTTGTCCAAGGGATTCCCTTTGTTGACAACCAAAAAAGTTCATTTGAAGTCTGTTATTTACGAGCTTCTTTGGTTTTTAAAAGGAGGAAGCAATATTTCTTATCTTCATCAACATGGTGTCAGTATATGGGATGAATGGGCGAGCAAAGATGGTGATCTTGGACCCATATACGGAGTGCAGTGGCGTTCTTGGCCTGATTATGATGGGAATACTATTGATCAAATTTCTTCTATTATAAGGAGTTTACGTACTGATCCGTATTCTCGTCGCCATATAGTATCGGCTTGGAATGTTGCGCTAATAGATAAAATGGCGCTACCTCCCTGTCATTGTTTATTTCAATTTTATGTCGATGATGGGAAATTATCATGTCAGCTATACCAACGTTCGGGCGACGTTTTTCTTGGCATACCTTTTAATATTGCCTCATATTCATTATTGACGATGATGTTAGCAAGTGTCATCGGATTTCGGTATGGAGAATTTATTCATACCCTTGGAGATGTGCACTTGTATAATAATCATTTTGAGCAAGCTCACTTGCAACTTTCTCGATCTCCAAAAAAAACACCCCATATGATCATTAATCCGAATGTTGTAGATTTGTTTTCCTTTCAATATGAAGATTTTACTCTAGAATCTTATGAACCGCATGCAGCTATTCCTGCAAAGGTAACAGTGTGATTGCCCTTTAAAAATACTCATAAATCCTAGGATATTGAATATTGAACTATCTTATTTTCATAGTATCCGCACATACACCTGAGCTATACTCTTGATGAGTGTAATGAGTTTTTTTATTAGTAAGATATCGAAAAAATAAGTTTTTTTGATCAATTAGTACTTTGAAAGTGGCATGAATACTCTATTGCCGTGTTTTTGACCTCTTTCTTCGGATATTTTCGAGTGGTTATGAGGTGGATTGAGGTTCTGTCAGCAGAGGAGGGCTTAACCAAGGCTTCTTAATCTTACTGATCGTAACTTTACCATCGCTTCTTCTACAGGCATTAATCTTAACTTTACCATCGTGCTTGACAGGTACTGATTGAGCATCGCACTTTCCTGCAGGACATTTTAACCCTCTACTATAATTATCATTCGATTTTAGGGGTTTTAAATTTTTTGCATTCTGTTAGTGTAGAAAAAGGTGGAAAACTCCTATTAATGTTTTTTTTACAATAAAATTTTTCTAATAACTTGCAGTTAGTATGTTTTGCAAGATTCGAGTATCTTTTAATATTGCCTCGTATTCGTCTTCCTACGGAAAAAAAAATCGTTGTATAATGATGATTAATCCGATGTCATAGGTTTATTTTCTTTCCAATAAGCTAGCAGTGTGGATTAAATGCCCAAAATCATTTTAATTGTTGCGATAGCAAGTAATAATGTTATTGGAGATTATGGCCATATGCCTTGGAAACTTTCTTCCGATCTCAAACGATTTAAAGAATTGACTTTAGGTAATCCAATTATCATGGGTTATCGTACCTTTCTATCAATTAAAAAAAATCCTTTACCAGGAAGATTAAATATTGTATTGACACGCAATCATCGTGATGATGTTTCAGGTTCAGAGATAAAATTTGCAGATTCTATAGATCGTTCCCTAGAAATTGCTTATAAAACAGAAAGCAAAAAAGTATTCTTCATAGGTGGGCAGGAAATATATACTCAGACGATTAATCGTGCGGATAATTTATATGTTACCCATATCGAAGCAGCGATTAAAGGAGATGCTTTTTTCCCTCCTATTGATCCTTCTTGTTGGCAAGAAAAAGGAAAACCAATCTTCATTCCCGCAAGTGAAAAAGATGAATATCCAACGCGATTTGTGATATATCATCGTCGTTTTCCAGGAAAAATTTTATAGTATGAAAATTATTTTAGTTGAAATTATGCAATTATCGTTTATACGTGAGGACGTATTGTAAAATGATATTATGATTTTTTTTATTCAAATTTAAGAGGTTTTGATGCCTAATAATAATAACAATGGTAGAGGGCCGTGGGGTCCTCGTTCCACTGAGTTCAACCATTCGAATAATAACGGTTCTCCTCCTTTTGATTTTGATAATTTTATAGCGCGTTTGATTAGAAAAATATTAGGTTTTATCCCTTCTTTTTATACGTATAGTTCTCTTTATATTTCCGCTTTAGTAGCCTTTTCTTTCTGTCTATTCCAATCAATATACATCGTTCATCCAGATGAAAGAGGCGTTGAATTGCGCTTTGGTAAGATAAAAAATGAAATTTCATTGCCTGGTTTGCATGTGATGTTTTGGCCTATTGATCAAGTCGAAATTGTTAAAGTTATAGAGCGACAAGAAAATATAGGAAGACCTGTGAGTTCTTCTTCTAATAATGGTCTAATCCTTACGGGAGATCAAAATATTGTCAGTTTACAGTTTTCTATTCTGTATGTCGTGAGTGATCCTCGATCATATTTATTCAATTTGGAAAATCCCAGAGATATTTTAAGGCAAGTCGCTGAAAGTGCTATGCGTGAAGTAGTCGGAGGGAGAATAGCGGTCGACATATTTCGTTCTAAACGTCAACAAATAGCGTTAGAAGTCAGAGAATTAATTCAAAAGACGATGGATTCTTATAAATCTGGGATATTGATTAATACAATTTCTATCGAAGATGTTTCTCCTCCACGTGAAGTAGCCAGTGCTTTTGATGAAGTACAACGTGCAGAGCAAGATGAAGAGCGTTTTATTGAAGAATCTAATAAGTATACTAATCAAATTTTAGGTTCAGCACGAGGCGAAGCTTCTCGTATTCGTGAATCTTCTATTGCTTATAAGGATCGTATTATTCAAGAGGCTAAGGGAGAAGCAGACCGTTTCTTATCTGTTTATGGGCAATATGTTAATGCACCTGCATTGCTCCGTAGTAGAATATATTTAGAGACCATGGAAGGTATTTTAAAGGGATCGAAAAAGGTTGTTATTGATCAAAAACAAACTGTTATACCTTATTTGCCTCTTAACGAAATGTTTTCTCCTGTTCAAAAACAACAGAATTCGGATGGTGTAAAATGATAGAAAAGAGATCTTATATTGTTTTTTTGCTGATTTTTTCCCTCCTTGTAGGATTGTCGTTAACTTCATTTTTTGTTGTTAATGTGCGTGAACAGGCAGTTGTTATACGATTCGGAAAGATTAGTTCTGTTTATAATGAACCGGGTATTTATTTTAAAATGCCGTTTTCTTTTTTGAATTTTGATAGAGTACAATATCTTCAAAAACAAATTTTGTCTTTGAATCTTGATAGTATTCGCGTCCAAGTTGCTGATGGAAAATTCTATCAAATTGATGCTATGATGGCTCATCGAATTGTTGATCCAGTGTTATTTTGTCAATCTGTATCATGTGATCGTATTATTGCCGAAGCTCGTTTGCGTACGCGTCTTGATGCTGCCCTTCGGCGTGTTTATGGATTGCGTCGTTTTAATGATGCTCTATCCAAACAGCGTGAAGTAATGATGAGGGAAGTGCGTGATGATTTGCGTCTTGATGCTGAAAAATTAGGAATTAGTATAGAAGATGTACGCGTACGACGTACTGATTTAACGCAAGAGGTTTCTAAACAAACATATGATCGTATGAAGGCAGAGCGCTTGGCGGAATCTGAGCTTATCCGAGCTCGAGGAAGAGAAGAGGGGCAAAGACGTATGTCTATCGCTGATCGTAAGGCAACTCAGATTTTAGCTGAAGCAAGACGTTATTCTGAAGTTAATTATGGTCAGGGTGAGGCAGAAAGAGAGCGTATTCTTTCTGCTGTATTTAAAAAAGATCCAGAATTTTTTGAATTTTATCGTTCTATGAAAGCGTATGCTAATTCACTTAATTCTTCAGATACATTTTTTGTTCTTTCTCCAGATTCGGACTTTTTTAAGTATTTTGATCGTTCTCAAGAGAAAGAGACCAATTCTAAAAAATAGAATAAAAACCTTCTAAATTTAAGAGAAAAAGGTTTCTAGAGCCGTGTTATGAAATATTTTTAAGAGTATTTCATACTAAAATGAAGTTGCGGGTATATTTTATATCATTTCTTATGTATAATAATCTATCTGATCACGATTTCAGATTAATCAATAGTAGCTACTTTCTACAATTATAAGTTGTTTTTTAAGAGAAAATAAGATAATTTATTGTGCGAAAGTATTATTAGTTCCTCCATTTGTTGACGTAGATATAAAATAAAAAAATATGATCTATTGGTTTAGGAGGTAACGATGGTTTTGGATATGCAAACTCATTGTTGGAATTCACAGTATATCCTGAAAAACACATAATCCTGATACTAATTAATGCACATTACTATCTTTCTAATCACTTGCGTGATTGTGTTAAAGGAAGTTTTCTTATCAAGCAACGGATGGGCTTAAACTCTGTTTTTTTTAAAGGAGGGTTTTATGATTATAATTCCACCGCTCTTACTTAATTTAATTAAAAGGTTTGAAG
This sequence comes from Candidatus Liberibacter solanacearum CLso-ZC1, assembly GCF_000183665.1. Classification (NCBI taxonomy): domain Bacteria; kingdom Pseudomonadati; phylum Pseudomonadota; class Alphaproteobacteria; order Hyphomicrobiales; family Rhizobiaceae; genus Liberibacter; species Candidatus Liberibacter solanacearum. The sequence continues at coordinate 786,784 of NC_014774.1, read as the reverse complement.
GTCAACGTTTAAAAGCGTATCAATGTCCTGCAGGAGTATGGACTATTGGTTATGGACATACTGGAAATGATGTTTTTAAAGATTTGGTTATCACTGAGCAAAAAGCAGAATCTCTTCTTAAGCAAGATGTTTTGAAGTTTTTAACTCAAGTATTTAAGATTTCTCCCTCTCTTATTGATGCTGGTGAAAACCGCATATCAGCAATTGGAGATTTTGTTTTTAATCTTGGTATTGCTAGATACCGTAAGAGTACGCTTCGAAAACGTGTTGATGTAGGTGATTGGAAGAGTGCTTCTGATGAATGCAAAAAATGGTGTTTTGCTGGTCAAAAGAAGTTGAGGGGTCTTGTACTTAGACGAAAGGTTGAGGCAGATTTGTTGTTGAAAGGTTAGAGATTTTTTTTGATGATAAAATAGGATAGATCATAGCAAAATACTTCTAGAAGTTTACTTACCGATATCTCAAATAGTACGGTGATGATGTACATACAATACAATATAAACAAAAAAATATTTTAATTAATCAATTGATTTTTGATAAAAATCTAAAATTAATTGTAGTTTATTGGCATAATCAATTTTTTAGGTATATTTTACAATTTCATGTTGTTTATATCCTTGAATATATAATAAAGATTCGAGATCGCTGTGATCAATACGTATTTTTGCTTGTTCTGCAAGAGCTGGTTTAGCATGGAAAGCAACTCCATATCCTGCCAGCTTAATCATATCCAGATCATTTATCCCGTCGCCGACAGCAATGGCATCTTCGGGGTTAATTTGAAGATTCTTTGTTGTTTCTAATAGGATTTTTGATTTTGATTCTCTATCAAGGATTGGTTCCAAAACTTCTCCTGTCAATATTTCATTTTTCTCTATTAAATTATTAGCATGATAGTGATTAAATCCTAGATGTTGAGCAATAACATGAGCGAAAATTGTGAATCCACCCGAAACAAGCAGGGTAAAAGCGCCGTTTTTTTTCATAGTATTGACCAGTTCATATCCTCCGGGAGTGTATGTAATTCGCTTTTCAATGAGAGAATAAATGATTTTTGTAGAAATTCCTTTTAAGAGAGACACTCTTTCACGAAGTGAATCTTGAAAAGACATTTCTCCATTCATTGCACGAGAAGTAAGACGAGATACTTGTTCTTTTATTCCTATTGTATCTGCAAGCTCGTCAATGCATTCTTGTTCTATCATAGTAGAATCCATATCGGCAATGAGAAGAATTTTACGTCTATTTTCATGTCGATGTATAACGAGATCAATCGGTTTATCTGCTATAATGGAAAGTATTTTTTGTTTATAATGATCTATCGTTCCGTGAGGAGGGAGGATGATCTCGCAGGAGATAGAATCAGCAAGCCAGTAAAACATAGAAGAATTAACTGTTTGCATTATTTGTTTTACAAGAGAATTATTCAGTATAGAATTAGAGCGATGAGTAATAAGTGTAGCAATAAGAGCCATGATGATGTTCCTTTCAACAGATACTAAAGCTATTTTAATAGCTGGTCCGACAGCTAGTGGTAAATCAATGTGTGCTTTGAAATTAGCACAAAAATTGAATGGTGCGATTATTAATGCTGATAGTATGCAAGTATATGATACTCTTAAAATTCTCACTTCCCGACCGTCTGATCAAGATATGCAATCTATTCCTCACTATCTTTATGGTCATGTACCTGCTCAACAAGCCTATTCTACTGGAAAATGGTTACGTTGTGCCATTAAAAAAATTACAGAAGTACAGAAAAATGGTCATTTGCCTATAATAGTAGGAGGAACAGGACTTTATTTCCGTGCATTAACAGGTCAATTTTCTGTTATGCCAGAAATACCGATGTCCATAAGGAAAAATGTGCGTGAAAAATTGGAAAAATATGGACCGCATGTTCTCCATGATGAATTGTCCCAGATTGATTCTTGTGCCGCTCAAAAAATCCATCTTTCTGATGGACAAAGAATTGCACGTGCTCTTGAAATAAAAATGGTTTCCGGTCAATCTATTACAGAATTTTGGAAACAATCATCAAATCCTATTATCCCTATTGAATCAGCATATAAGATTGTCATTCTTCCTGAGAGGAGTTATTTAAAGGATAAAATTAGTCAACGTTTTAAACGAATGTTGGATTCAGGGGCAATAGATGAAATACGCAGTTTGATGAAAATGAATTTATCATTAGATCTCCCAATAATGAAAGCAATAGGAGTTTGGGATATTATGGCGCTCTTAAAAGGTGAAATAAATTATGAGGAAACATTACTAAGGGGCATTATAGCAACTAATCAATATGCTAAAAAACAAATAACGTGGTTTTGTCATCAATTGAATGAAGATTGGAAAAAAATAACATCTGCAGATGATCTGCTGTAAAATATGAAGAAGGGTATTTAAAACGATAGGAAACGGAAGTATAGATTTGGGAGAAAAAATTTAAAATAATCATATTATGAATAGATAACGATGATCATAGTTCAAAACTTCCGTTGCCCTATAATCAAAGAATTTTCTCTCATTTATTTAAAATATTTTTTATAAAATAAGACACTATCCTGGCAAATAAGTTATATAATTTACATATAACTCTTGTATGTGAGGCTTGTAAAATGTTATAATGGAGGTATTATCCTTTAGTTGTATACAAAGTATTATAAAGGAAGGATGGCCGAGCGGTTTAAGGCACTGGTCTTGAAAACCAGAGATGGGCAACTATCCGTGGGTTCGAATCCCTCTCCTTCCGCCAGAGAAAAGTAAAATCAATGACTTGCATCAAAGTAAGACCAGATCGGACTCATGAATAATCAATGACTTATAAACCGAATAGTCCTACCTTTTTACATACAATCTGCTATCATTTTAGCTGCTTTATAAGCAAGTTTCTTTGCGTTAACTTCTCTTGTGTAGAGATCAGCCATATCTGTTTTTGACCAACCGTACTAGCCATCAGTTCATGAGGACTAGCACCTGCATTTGCTGCTATTGTTGCTCCTGCTTTTCTTAGTCCGTGAGCTCTCTGCATTCATCGGGCAATTCTGCTTCTTTGCACCTATCTCTAAACCAGTTGCCAAAAGATCCAGAAGAAGAAAAAGTTTTGCCGTGAGCAGTGATCAAAAAAGTATCTCCATTTGCTCCTACTGCATCCAAGCATGTCTGCAAATCTTCAAAAATCGGAACATGAACTTGTTTGCCTGTTTTTTGTGTACGGATTGATAAGACACTGTCTTTGACATGTTGTTTACCGATTCTTATTGCATCGGGATCGTCGCAGTCCTAGAAATAATATTAGCTCTAAAGCTAATCTTGCCATTAGGATGATGCTTACGATAAATTTCTACTTGTTCAATTGTCCATGTACGCATTCCTACCGTTCTCGTCAGGGGTCTTCGTACTCCGATGACGGGACAATTATACATTAGTCATGAAAGATAAGAAAAATATACATGCCTCTCTGTCGATTTACTGTATCTATCAAAGATAATATATCTCTGAAGCTTGGACATCCATTAGCTTGTAAATATATACTTTTACCCGCTATTAAAAATATATACCTTAAGCTATACCAATTATAGCATTTTCCTATATAAAATATAGCTGTTGAACTATCAAAATATAGGAATATTTAGGCTTTACAAGTGTCTAGGCTTTGGAGGGTAGTCCCCCCTAAATCACTTTTTCGGGGGGCTAAACGCTTCACACCCATTAAATGCAGCAAAAATAAAACAAATGACAGGAGGCGACTGTATGACAGCCCGCTTTAATTACGGCAATACATACAGCGAAGCACGGGCTAGTTTTACTCCTTTTATCGTATCCAATAAACATTTGTTTGTCAGAAATCTAGATGATGCATGGTGGAGACGCTATATTGTCATTCCTTTTGACAAACCGATAGCTAATAGAGACGCAACATTCGCCCAAAAACTAGAAACTGAATATGCCTTAGAAGCGAAGAAGTGGTTTTTAGAGGGGATTAAAGCGTATATCCGCAACGGTCGTAACCTTGATATTGATGTACCTGAAGTATGCATAAACGCTAAAGAGGAAGAAAGACGGGGAACAGATACCTATCAAGCATGGATTGATGACTGTTGCGAGGGTTGGTGAGGGATTTTTAGAAGAGAGTAGTATTTTAGCAAAAAGCTACAGTGAGTACCGAGAACAAGAGCTAAATTACGATAGAAAACGCATATCAACAAGAACCGTTACACTTAATCTCAAGCAAAAAGGGTTTATAGGAGGTCGAGAATGGGAGAAATCAAATTCAGATAGAAGAAAATATCTCCCGCATTATAAGAGGCTTAAAACTTAAGCCCGCTTTTGAAGCTGTGGAAAATGAATCTAATGTTATAGATTTTAAAAGGTAATAGTAATTGACTCTTTTAACCTAAAATAGGTATAATAACGAAATGACTAATACAGCGGTAAAACAAAAGCCACATAAAGATAGTGTTGATGTCCGTTTCGCAAAGGTGGAGACAACACTACCATTTCTTGCGACTAAAGCAGATTTAGCTGATGTTAAAACCGATCTTAAAGAAGATATAGTTAATGTTAGGGCGGATATATCTAACGTTAGAACGGAACTTAAAGAAGATATATCTAACGTTAGAACGGAACTTAAAGAAGATATATCTAACGTTAGAACGGAACTTAAAGAAGATATATCTAACGTTAGAACGGAACTTAAAGAAGATATATCTAAGGTTAGAACAGAGCTTAAAGAAGATATATCTAAGGTTAGAACAGAGCTTAAAGAAGATATTGCTGATGTTAAAGACGCAATAAATACTCAAACCAAATGGTTTATGGGAATAATAATAACCATTATATTATCGGTGTTTGGATCTACAATAGGAATACTGTTAAAGCTATCTAGCCATTAAATATTTGTTTTCGACTATTTTACGTATAGCCATGGTTTTATACTCTTCATATAATCTAGCTTCTTCGCTTTCTATGCAGAAAAGCCACTAGACAAAACACCTTAAATAATGCCGATTATCAACAATCGGAGTTATTGCCTATGCGAGCATTCCCGCTTGCTCTGGCATTTCCGTTTACTGTGGCACATCCGCCTATTACAGCATCGCCGTATACTTTAGCACATCCGCTTATTTGGGCGGATTCGCATACTATAGCATTGCCGTATACTTCGGAATATCCGCTTACTGCGACGCATCCGCTTACTGTAGCACATTCTTATTCTTTCACCATGGCACAGTCGTCTACTATGGGTACATCCGTCTACTATGGCATTGTCGAGTACTACAGCAGATTCGCTGACTGTGTGGCATTTTCTCCAATCCAACAATCCCCATCGTGGCTTAGGTTAAATTCACTCCTCACCCATCCACCAAGGTCGCCTTTTTTGACATTAAATCCTACATTATTGATGTCTCTTAACGCTTTAATACGGTGAAGCGTTACGCCGTTATGTTCTTGAGTTTCATCGGTTAATTCAAATTTCTTAGCCATTGTCTATTCCTAGTTTTTGCTAAGAGAGATTTTCACACCTCCCTTAGCTATTATTGGTGTTTAAGATGCTTCTTTGATTTATTCGGTGTATTCACTTTTTAAGGTTAAACTAGCTGTGAACAGCGATTTTAAAAGCTCCTCTGCCAAACCCTCCAGATTAGGTTTTTTCACATTTGAGAAATCACTTAAGCTTAACGTATGTTTAATTTCTTGGTAGTGATTTTCTAAATACACCTTTAATTCCCAATACGGAGCATTGAGAATTTCACTCTCGTTGAATGATGAGAATTCATTAGAGAATGTTTCATTAAGTTCGTACCTTAAGTCTTCGTCATTAACTATCTTTGCGATCGCTAAAGGTTTGTACTCCTCAATCAGTTTAGCTTCTTCACTTTTACGTAGTCATTCCTGAACTTCACGACAGCATTGATTAAATCATTAGGATTAGGACATATCGGCGTAACAGTCTTTAAACTATTTTCCTTGGCGAATAACCGTCTCAATTCTATGATTTTGTCTTTAAACTTCCGCTTTTTCCCCGTATCCTTAGGGCTATAGTTGCCAATTGAAACCCATTCATCTATTCTTTCTTTGACGTCCTCAAACACGTAGTTTTTAAACTGTTCTTGTAATCCTATAGTCATTGTTTTACTCCTTAAATTGGTGGTTAAGCTACTTCTTTGATTTGTTCGGTATCATCACTTTTTAAAGTTAAGTTAACTGTGAATAGCGATTTTAAAAGCTCCTTTGCCAAATCTCTAAGATAAGGCTTTACATAAGGCTTTACAGCATCCGTTGAATTGTTTAGCGTATGTTTAACCTCATCGTAAAGTCCACAAAACGATAGGTAACTTCTTGTTCCTCCTTTAAAATATATCCGATGCTAAATTGTTGGTTGTTGGTGTTACTTGCTCTTCACCATCAGGATTGACATCTACCCTGTCCTAAAGGACGAGGATTCCTACAGTGTTTAGACTATTGGCCTAACTCACCTCAGCGGGTTCCTGCTTCACTGGAAAGCTTAATTGTGCTTCCTCCACAGGCAAATACGGCATACTCTTCCGCTAAAACGACGATAATATCACATTATTTAATGCCCTACAAGAGTTTTGCGCTTATATCCCCGTCCTGAAGAACGGGGTTTTCGGCGTATGCGGATAAGTGAAACTAAAATATTACAACATTAATTTACATAGACAAGCCTACAATTCTTTACTAACACTTTGATTTAGGGTATAAAAAGAGGTATGGAAAAGGAACTTAAAAACACCCTTAATTGGAAAGAAATAGGGCAACGTTTTAGGGATTTACGTGAGCGAAACGGTTACGAGCGTTCGGATATTATAAAAAAAACCGACGATCAAGGCGGTGCTGTATACAAGTACGAATCTGGCGTTCAACCCGCTAGCACCAACTACGCTTTGTTTCTTCGTAATGAATTCGGGGCGTCTTTCGATTGGTTGTATGACGGGGTTGAGACTCGTAGAAAATATAAAGATGTCCAAACAAAGAAGATTATAGACCCGCATGCTATAGGGGCAAGACTTAAAGCCATTCGTAAAGATGAGGGTATGACTCAAGGCGAGTTTGGAGCTTTAGTAGGGTTAACCCATACGGGAATAAGCAAAATAGAAACAGGACACAGAACACCAGAAATCAAGACTGCATTGAAGATTAAGAGATCTTTAGGAAAGACACTCGACTGGATTTATTTCGGGGATGAAGAAATAATACCGAAAAAGAACAGACTACGAGCAAAGCAAAGCAATTTTCTTCACGAATCAAAGAAAAATTCAAGATTGTAGTATATGTTGTCCATAACTTCTTACACCTATTTAGTGGGTTTGGTGGGGTAGAGGATGGATTTGGAAAAGCCTATGTTGGAGGAAGTATTAAAACACTTCTTAAGGGGTGAATGTCAAATTCGAGGCGATAACAACCATCATCATAAACGGCACTAAATTTAATGTCTCAGTGTATCCGTGTTGTGTTCTCTATCAAATCATAATCGCTAATGGTGTCCCGTTAATTTCGATAATAATCGATGTATCCATTTGTTTTAACTAATTTCTTGGAAAAGAATTTTCGTATATCTTTTGTCTCAAGAGGAGTTCCGTAACCTGATTATTCATAGGCGTCTTTCCATGGCGCTTCTGTATGGGGTCAAATTTCTTAATTTCCATGCGGAAAACTGCCCATAAAATTCAAAAACATCGTCTAGTATATTTCTATCCTTTTGGTCAATTTCCCCAAACTCTTCGGAAGACAAGCTTTCCGTTTCTGGAACTGGAATAGGTGATGATTCATGTTTTTGAACTCCTCATATAGCTCTGGAATGACTGGTCCATGCCTCTATAGATTCGTCAAAGAGGGGATGTGAGTCTTCTTCTCTTACAGCAGATATCATTGTTTTTAAGAAAATAAATTTAAAATAGAAAATTTACCATTTTCTTTTTTATTAGGTGAGAGCTGCAGAGAAATATTTTTTTCATGATCATCCATCGAATCTTTTTCTAAAGGGGGGAAAAATGCTAATGTCAATGCTATTTTATGGGTTGTAGATTGGTAATGATTAACATTGACTGCATAGAGAAAATTTTCTAATTTTTTAGGATCTTTAAAATCTTTGATATTAATGAGTTTTTTCAAAATATGAATTTTGGTACTTTCAGGTAAAGATGGGAAATGAGGCGATAATCGTAGTTTTTTAGAAATTACTTGAAAAAGATTTTTATCTCCTAAAATATCATAGATGTTTTTAATAGTAGGAATAGTGCGTTTAAAATAGAGTAATAATGCGACATCAGGATCTTTCTCTTCTTCCTTTTTTTGAAGTATTTGATTTTTATAAAGATCAACAACATGATCTATATGAAAATTGTCTTGTACTTTTCCGGTATTTTCATTAGATTTTGTGCCGTGGATATCAAAGTTAAATGAAAGCATTATTTCTTTGTATCGACTATCCTTGTATGTATTAGCAAGGCTTTTGGTATTGTTTAAATCAGACTTGAAGATCTTTTCTAAAAAACTATTTTTTACTTTTTTCGGATCAATTTCTTTGGATTCCAGGAGAAAATTTAGTATCCTTTTGTTGGCAAGAAGATCGTTAAAAGAATGAATTGTTTGAATATTAGAGGTATAATACTCCACTTCTTTATCAGTATCTTTTTTTATCCTGATATTTTGTGCTGAAGAAAATATTTTATTTTCATTATAAAGACTCTTTTTATAACCTATATAATTCATGACATTATCTCGTAAGGTTAGTTTTGACTGTGTCAAACGATTGAATCCGATTTCACCTTTTTTATTGAAATTAAATGCGTGATGAAGATTGATAAAACGATTGTCTTTTAATTGATTTACATAACTCTTTGAATCGGAAGAATCACTGATAAGAATATCCCGTAATCGATACTTATTAAGATCATTTTTCTTGATCCCATATGCTTGTAAAGCGAATTCTAATGGTGTAATTGGTTGGCTTTTATTACTACTGATATACGATTTGGGTTTCATATTTAAAAACTGATCAACAGATTTAATATCTCCTGAGATGTCTTTTTTATAGTTTTCAATCAATGATTCAATTTTTTGACTGCGTAATTTTTTGCAATTCGTCTGATATAGAAAAAGTAGCTTATCAATTTGTTTTTTAGTCTGAATTGCTGGGCGAGAGTTTATATCACCAGCATAATCAATTTGAAAAAATTTTTTGACTTGGACAATACTAGGATCATTATTTTTTATAAGTTTTAAAAAATTATTCTCTGTTACTTTTGGATCAAGAGAAAGAGATATTTGAAGTATTTTATATAGTTTTGGATCTTTTAAAAGTTGTTCGAAAGAAGGAATAGAATTAATGCTTGATCGATAATACTTTTGATCAGAAAAAATAACTTCTTCCGGAACACTCATTATCGTATGAGAAAAATAGTTGTGTACCATATTTTCTATCTGCATATTTGTTAAAATTTTATCTTTATGTATTGGAGAACCATTGGATTGAAAACGAAAATTATCTGCTAATGCGTGCAAAAGATTTTCTTTAGGTGTTTTTTGCTTTGTATGATCGAGTTCAGACGTGAGCGATTCCTTTAGAAAAGACAGAGATATGTACTGAGGATTAATACCAAAAGACTGGAGGGCATAATTGACGAGACGTCGATTCTTGATCAATTGATCAACAGACGTAATGTTATTAATATTTTGACGAAAATATTTGCTTTCTTCCAAAGCATCTTTTTCTTTGCGTTTATAAGAGGTGATATAATCCTCTATCACCTTTTTTTGTTGTATAGTAGTTTGGATACTTTTGGGAGCAGGCGAAAAATCAAACTGGCTGGCAAATGTTTGATATTTCTTACTATTCATTTTGTTGACCAAACTTTCGGGAACAGAAAGATCGCTTGTTAAAATTTTCTGGAGAAATGTTTTTGCATGTGACATGTCCGATAAATCAAATGCTTTCAAAACGTAATTTAAAAGACGCTTATCATTGATAAATTCTTCAACAGTAGATATTTTCTTTATTTTTTCTCTATAATATTTCTCTTCACGAGAGACGATAGGATCTTTGGAAATAGTGGCAATTGATTTTTTATAAACCTTATCAGATAAGATAAGATTAGATATAGATGCCGTCGATATCATAGAATAACTCCAAACATTTGCTAGAGACATCCGACCATCTATAAACACCTTAAAGGTATTATGCACTATTTATTGCAATATTGCTATATTTAACTTCTTCTCTTGATACAAAAAGTATACCACAAAGTTCAAACCAATTTTAAGAAGAATCAAGAGTATCATAGGAAAATGCATTTTTTAATCTTTTGATTTCATCACGGATGCGAGCTGCTTCTTCAAAATTCATATTGTCAGCTGCGATGAGCATTTGTTTACGTAGTGATTTTAAATGTAATTCTCGTTCCTTTTTGGATTGAGGCAACTGTTCGGTATTGATTGTGATCTCGGATTTGGAGTTATTTTCTTGTAGAATGGGATCAATGACTTCAATGATTTTTTCTTTTACTGACTCTGGTTTGATATTATTTTTCCTATTATATTCTTGCTGTTTCTCGCGTCTTCTAGTTGTCTCGTCAATAGCTAATTTAATGGATTTGGTCATCGTATCGGCATAAAGAATCACTTTACTATCGACGTTACGTGCCGCGCGCCCAATCGTTTGGATCAAAGATGTTCTAGAGCGTAAAAAACCTTCTTTATCTGCATCAAGAATAGCGACAAGACCACATTCAGGAATATCCAATCCTTCGCGGAGCAGATTAATTCCGACAAGAACATCAAATTTTCCAAGACGAAGATCACGTATGATTTCAATGCGTTCCAAGGTATGTACTTCGGAATGCATGTAGCGTACACGAATATTATGTTCATAAAGATATTCGGTTAAGTCTTCTGCCATCCGTTTCGTGAGAACTGTTAATAAAATGCGTAAACCATTCTGAATCGTTAGGTTTATTTCTTCCTTAATATCCTCTACTTGTGTTCGAGCAGATCGAATCTCTACCGGAGGATCAACAAGTCCGGTCGGACGAATAATTTGTTCAACAATCATTCCTTGACATTTTTCTAATTCCCATGCTCCGGGAGTGGCTGAAACGACAATAGTAGTTGGACGTAAGCAATCCCATTCTTCAAAACGCAATGGACGATTATCCATACAAGAAGGAAGGCGAAAACCATATTCTGCTAAAGTTGCTTTACGGCGAAAATCACCTCGATACATGCCACTAATTTGAGGAATAGTAACATGACTTTCATCAACAAATAATAAGGCATTTTCCGAAATATATTCAAAAAGAGTAGGAGGGGGTTCGCCAGGATTACGTCCGGTTAGATAGCGAGAATAATTTTCAATAGACTGGCAAGATCCTGTTGTTTCTAGCATTTCTAAATCGTAAGTTATCCGTTGTGCAAGCCGTTGAGATTCAAGCAATCTTCCTTCTTTTTCTAATTCAATAAGACGAACATTTAGTTCTTCTTTAATGCATTTCATGGCTGCATTAAGAGTAGGTCTTGGTGTGACATAATGGGAATTAGCATATATTTTAATTTCTTCTAAATTTCTATTCTTTTGACCCGTAAGAGGATCAAATTCAGCAATTTCTTCAATATCATTGCCAAACATGCTAATGCGCCATGCAGTGTTTTCAAGATGAGAAGGAAAAATTTCAATTGAATCGCCACAAACCCGAAAAGATCCTCGTACAATCCCCATATCTTGTCGCTTATATTGTTGTTTGACCAAAGAAGAAAGTAATTCTTTTTGTTCTATTTGATCTCCTATTTTTATTTTTAAAATCATTTGTGAATAAGATTCAACTGATCCTATACCATAGATACAAGATACCGAAGAAACGACAATGCAATCATTGCGTTCTAAGAGAGAACGAGTAGCAGAGTGGCGCATACGATCGATTTGCTCGTTAATAGAAGATTCTTTTTCAATATAAGTATCTGTACGTGGAACATATGCTTCTGGTTGATAATAATCATAATAAGAAACGAAATATTCAACTGCGTTATTGGGGAAAAAATTTTTAAACTCTGAATAAAGTTGTGCGGCTAAAATTTTATTGGGTGCCATCACAATAGCAGGTCGTTGCATTGCTTCAATAACTTTTGCCATGGTAAAAGTTTTGCCTGATCCGGTCACTCCAAGCAAAAGCTGGATTTTTTCTTCTGCATGAATGCTTTCTACGATTTGAGAAATAGCAGATGGCTGATCTCCAGAAGGTTGGTAGTCTGTGTGCATCTGAAATGGAGAGATTTTCTTTGGATGATTGTGGATCGATAAAGAACGATGCGGAGTCCAAATTTTTCCGTTTTTGAAAAGTGGATTATCTGATTGTATTAAACGTGCAAGCGCTTGCACTGATGGAGTCATTGCATTTTCAGCAATTTCTTTTTTAGGAATATTATTTAATGCCGTTCTTTTCTTATCTTGTGTAGTAGGTTTCTTCGATTGCAATGCAATTTTTGATGATTTGGGATCAGAATTATGAAGTGATTTCTCTTTATTTATGCGTTTCGCTACATTTTTGCGATGTTTTCCAGCTTCAGAACGAATTTGACGCATCGTATTGGCAACAATTTCTTTATCTGCGTAAAATTGTTTTTTTTCAAAAGAAAGATAATCCTGATCATCTGTAAAAGAAGAACGAGTTGACTCTATGTGTGAAGGTTTCTTGATAGAAAAAATTTTTTTCTTTGACATGGACAAAGCATAGCAAGATCATTTGAAAAATGAAACAGCACACTTCATTTTAAGTGTTTGGTATATCAGGGCTCATATTTCATTTAACATCAAGAGGTTTAATAGGTTGTGGTACACCTTGCTTATCAACTGCCACCATGATAAATGTTGCCTCAGATGTTTTTTGCAAACAATCTAGTGCATTGCGAGTTGAAGTCCATACATCACAGTAGATCGTAATAGAAGTTCTTCCGATTGCACGGACATCAGTATAAATATGAACTAAATCACCTACATAAACAGGTTTCTCAAACAATAATTCCTTCACAGCTTTAGTGACTACACGGCTTTTAGCAACCTCAGATGCACATATACCGCATGCTAAATCAATTTGAGACATAATCCATCCACCGAAAATATTCCCATCTATATTGATGTCGGTAGGCATGGTTTGAACTTTGAGCGTTAATTTGCCGGAAGAATGCAATCGATTATTCATAAAGGATCCTTTCTTCAATTTTTATATAAAACATTTACATTATATCCATTATCATGGATTTGTATACTTTTTACTATCTTGTAATAAATATTTTTATTCGTATTTTTTAAAAACAATTATCCAGCTAAACAACGTTATAAAAAGATTATCTCACATGATTATTTTAATAATAATGTGTTTTTTATTATGAATTATTACATAAATATATAATATATCATTTAGTATAATGTTTATCGAGCAGTGTTTGTTTAAGGATTTTTATTGTGGATTATATTTATTATATCATCATAGCCAGTTTTATTTCAGGAGCTTTTTCTGGAATCTTTGGGGTTGGTGGTGGTTTAGCTATGGTTCCTATACTGAATAAAGTATTCCAATTAATGGGAGTGGATGATTCCATATCCACGTATGTTGCGATGGGAACATCTTTGGGAGTGATAGCGCCAACTTCCTTTATGTCATTTATGGAACATAGACGTCACTCAGAAATTGATATGAAAATCGTTAAAGATTGGATCATTGTGATTCCTGTCACTGTTATTGTAACATCAATTATGGTTACGCATATTGACCAATCTTTTTTGAATAAATCTTTTTCTATTTTTTGTTCTTTAATAGGATGTTTAATGTTAGTAAAAGATCGTTTTTGTTATAAAAAAAGTTTTCCTGACAACTATCTCAAATATTTTTGGGGCGTTGTCATAGGATTTTTATCGGGATCTTTGGGAGTAGGAGGGGGTGTGTTTTGTACTATTCTCATGTTGTTTTATGGATCTTCAATTTATAAAGCTACAGCAATTTCCAGTGCTGTTAGTGTTTTGATTTCTTTTCCTGGGGTTTTAGTGAGAATTTATAGTGGTTGGGGAGTAGAAGGATTGCCTCCGTTATCTATTGGTTTTGTTAATATCGGAGCTATTTTTTTTATTCTTCCTATCAGTATTCTTGTCACTCCATTCTTTACAAAACTATCTTATATGATAGGAAAGAAATATCTTTCAATAGGATTTAGCATGCTTATGTTTACAACATCTTTTTTGTTTGCGTAGTTGATCTTATTGAAAATAGATACTTTTTCTTCTTGTTATAGTGTCTTGATGATATTTATGTTGCTTATACGCAAAAAGAAAAAGCGAGTGGATATTACGAAGAATGAGCAGGCAGTGATAACACTCATTGTTTGTATTGCTGCCATTATTGCCGTCGTTTTATTTAAACCCTTGCCTTTAGAGTGATTCAAAGGTAGGAGGCGTGGTTAAAACTGAATCTCTGAAAGGCTTTTCGCCTCTTCGTTTAAATATTCCATTTTCTGGTTGAATTTGTCCTGACATTCTTGTTGTTCTTTCAATTTCATATTTTAAATAGCATCACATAGTTGATCTGCATTCAGTTTTGTTTGAAGATCACAACCAGCTGATACGTTGTTGGTTACAAGAATGGATGATATTTTTTATTTGCACAATTGAAGATGGAGAAGGTATTAAAAAATTTCAGGAGAAACATAAGGAAGGGTTTTTTTTCTAGCTTGATAATGCAAATTCAACTGATAGCGCATGTTTTGATAAAAATATAAGGGAGAAAAGGTTCTTTTTTTTTGTAAGCGACTTGCTTCAATAGAGCTATCGTCTGTATTAGCAGCTTCATATACAGCACCAGGTTCTGTGACAAGAGATGGAACGGTATGTTCCCACCAATGTTTCATATCCATATCTACAGGGCGAAATATATCTTTGCGAACATCTAAAAGATGAGCGGCAGCTTGTTTTCCAATAAAATAACCGGTGGTTCGAGGGGATAATATTCTAGGCTGAAGTATGCCGAAATTTCCCGGAACTTTGCATAAAAAATCCGTTTCTTTAGGTCTTTTTCGTAAGGCATCAAATTTAATGAGAATATTGCCGATATCACAGTGATTTAAATGTGAGATAAGTTGAGGAAATCCAACTGAAAAATCAGCATCATCTTCTAAAATAATGGCACCAAGAGCATCAGAACTTGCAATTTTTTTCCAAAGATTGATATGACTCATATAACAACCTATTTCAGGAAGAGATAATAAACGTTTGAAGTGGTGTTGACGATTTTGATTATAAAATATTTTTTTACAAATAGAATCATTTTCCCCGTATATAGCATCGACAAAAGAAAATTGCAGATTAATAAGTGAGGCGCGATGACAGAATTTTTCACGTCTTGCATGGGAAAAGGGCAGACTAATGACATAGTTAGATATTGAGATCAATTTTTAAACTCCACTAACTGACTAACTACTATAGGATCTATAATATTTTATTAATCACTATCAATGAAATGATTGAGTATAAGATATTTTGATAAGATAAATGAATGAAGCACATTATTTTTCTATGTTAATTTTTTATTGGATTATTTTGATGTTAGAAGAACAGGATATTACTCGTTTAAAACTTATTTCTTTCTTAAAAGATCTGTTTTGTTGGATTTGTTGTAATAAAAATTCATAGAATATGTATATTTTTTCAGTTTGGATTCTATTTTCATCTGAATTATATAACAAAATGAAGTTAAAATGAGATAGATAATGGCAATTTCGCAGTAGATAATGAGAGGTTGGTAAGTAGTGGATACAATACGCTGTGCTGTTTGAAAAATTTCTGGAAGGGTAACAGTTGAGGCAAGTGAAGTGCTTTTGAGAATAGATATAAATTCGCTTGACAAAGGAGCAGCAGATATCACCACGATTTGTGGTAAAATAATATGACGTATAGTCTGCTGCCGTGTTA
Organism: Candidatus Liberibacter solanacearum CLso-ZC1; assembly: GCF_000183665.1. NCBI lineage: Bacteria > Pseudomonadati > Pseudomonadota > Alphaproteobacteria > Hyphomicrobiales > Rhizobiaceae > Liberibacter > Candidatus Liberibacter solanacearum. The sequence goes on along the minus strand of NC_014774.1, from coordinate 770,811 downwards.
GTCCAATAGAATAGGCAGCATCCCATTGTCCTTTGGGAATAGATAAAATAGAAGAGCGTATTATTTCTGAAATATAAGCAGAAAAGTTTAGTGTAAAACTGATAACGATAGCAGAGAAGCAATCTAGCACAATACCTATGTGTGGTAATCCGTAAAATATTATAAATAATTGTACTAAGAGCGGAGTGCCTCGAAAAATCCATACATAAAGGTGCATTATGAAAGATATTTTTCCGGGAAAACAAATCCGGATCATGGTAATAGATAAACCGACGATAATACTCGGAATAAAAGAGATTAATGCAATTGGTAACGTAACAAAAAAAGCTGCATACAGCAGTTGCGGAAAAGAATCGATAGCTACATTAAACCACTCAGAATTCATATCATTGTAATCCAAAAAACATCAATTCAATCACGAAGAACAAATAGGAACATTTGATATAACATCTTTTTCAAAATATTTAGAAAATATTTTCTTATAAGTACCATCTCGATGTATTGCACACAAGGTCTCATCAATAGCTTTTTTAAGCTTATCATTTCCTTTGCGAATCATAAAACCGATATTACTACTTTCTTTTATACGATCAGCAATTTTAAAGAGATGACCATTATTAGGTCCGTGTTTAAGAAAATCAAAAAAAGGAATATCAGCTATCATCGTTGCATTAGCACGTTTACTTAATAAAAGTTGTAAAGATTGTTCGAAATTATGACTAAATATCAAGTGAGCTTTTAATTCTTTAGCTACTCGAGAGAGATCTGTACCAAGTATTTGAACGACTATTTTGTCTGTCAGATCATTAAAATTATGAATATTTTTTTCATCACTACGAACGATTAATAAGACATTATGTGTTATATAAGGAGTTGAAAAATAATATTTTTTTTCTCTACTAGGTGTAATAGCAACATTGACGAGAACATCATAGCGATTGGTATCTATTCCAGTAATGAGCCCATTTACCATTGTTTCAAAAAATACTATTTTTAAATTAAGGCGATGTGCTATTTCTTTGATAAGATCAATGTCAAATCCTACTAACTCGCCTTTGCCGTTTTGAGAATGAAAACTATGAGGGGGATATATGCCATCTGTTCCAACACGAAGAATAGATTGGTCTTTTATATGAGGATTATAAATTATAAAATAATATAGAAGAAAAATAAGTAATGGAGTAAATATCATATATTTTAAAAAAAATATTATTTTTGAATAGCGAAAGAGATGATGCATACACTAGATTTCCTCTAATTGTTTTCTAAATTTTTAGTGAAACACAGAGATTCCCTACAATTCTATTCTTTATTTTCCAGTTATGATACTTTTTATTTAAAAAAATATTGTTTTTTTTAATATTTTTTCTTCTTTTCAGAGGAGACAAAATGCATAATATCTATTAAAGATTGTGCTTTCTTTCCATGTGAACTTAAAATTTTAATCATCTTTTTATTATATTGATCTATTTCTTGCCTTATCCACTCTTGTCCTTTTATTTTTACAAAGCTATTATTTTTGGTAGTTGCATTTTTAGCTGATTTTTTTTCTATTGTTGCACAATTTTCTTCAAAATCTAGCAAATCATCAACTAATTGAAAAACAATTCCTAGATTTTCTCCATAATAACGTAATCGTGCTTTTTCTTCTTGGTTAGTATGAGCAATAATCGCTCCCGCTTCACAAGCAAAGCGCATAAGTGATCCTGTTTTCATTTCTTGTATTGTTAGTAGTTGTTTTTCATCTAGGCATTCATTCTGGATATCTAGCATTTGCCCACCGAGCATGCCTTGTATTCCTGCATTGCGTGCTAGTGACAGAGTTAACTCAGATCGGATGCTATCTTTTAGTTGCGTCTCTGGAGAGCAAATGATTTCAAAAGCATAGGTTAATAAACTATTCCCAGCAAGAATAGCTGTTGCTTCATCGTATTGAAGATGCAGGGTTGGTTTGCCACGGCGAATATATCCATTATCCATAGATGGAAGGTCATCATGTATCAGAGAATAACAGTGTACACATTCGATAGCAGCACCAACGCGTAATACCGTAGGATTACTCAATCCAAATAAGGAGGCGCATTCAGCAACAAGGAAAGATCGTATATTCTTTCCCCCTAAGATAGCATAGCGAATGGCAGAGCGTAATCTATCATTTAAATAAGATGATTGGTGTGATAGTAGATCATTTAAAAGGGATTCTATTTTTTGGGAGTTTTCTTGTAATTTTAATAGTAAATCATCGTTCATTAATTTATCCCTTTGATTTATAAAGTTTTTTCACATTTATATTTGTATGATGACGCAAAACTTACAATCTAAATACTGAATGATAACTCTGAAAATTTTCAAATAATTTCCTATATGGGGTGCAATAACAACTATTTTCATCATAGTGAATGTCATTTTTGAAATACAAAAGGAAAAAGAAAGTCCTTGAAAAAATATCACTTGGTTGATCAGACAATAATCTATCTTGAAAAAGAATGAGGTTAGAATAAAACATATCCGATCAAAACGAACAAGAATATTACAAATATATCGTTGTGTATTTATCTTTTGGAGCATTATCTGCCGTTACGTTTATAAAGAAATGACATCTATTATGAATAACATATTAGATTTTAGATAAAAGATAAATATATTTTTCGCAGTATTTTAGGATGATAAGAGCGTTATTTTATAAAATGAATGCGAGAAAACAAATATTTACCACTATTATTGGAATCAAAGAAGAGGGTTGGAATGAGGCATCCTTCCAATGCAAGAAGTAGGTTTTTGCAGAAGGCAGAAATATTCAGGGGAGGGTATTAAGAAGAGCGATTGAAGAAGAAGAATTATTAAATGGTTCGGAATTAACAAAGAAAAAAAATAGGGCATCAGGAGTATCAATATTATAGGAAACGTCATTCTAAGTCATTGATTATTATTCATTTAATAACAGTCAACAAAGCTTGTTGACTGTTATTTTAAGCCAATGATTTATTGTCTCTTAAAGATCATTCCTTCATTGTGTTTACATGAATATTTTCTCTAGAAAATGACGGTTTATTTTAATAAATACTTTTGTAAAATAAAAACAGATAGGTTTTTTTTTTACTTTCCATAAAGATTTTTCAATGAATTTATTAAGAACTTTCCTCTTTAATTTCAAGAAAATTATACTTTCTCCAAAAGCAAATTTTTCTATTCTTTTTTCTGTGATCTTGATCTCTATATTGCTTTTTATAGGGATTTTAATATATGTCTTGGACTACTATCATAAAAAAAATGCTATGGAAAATGCGAATACTTCGGCTATTTTATCTGGCGCATCGAAAATTATATCAAGAATCAGTTACTTTGGTGACAATATGTCAAGCCATACACATAGAGCCATTGTCGACGATGTAACAAGGTTTATTAAGAGTTATATTAAAGAATCTTTGTTAATGGATTCTAGTGTATTTGACATAAGTGAGAAAAATATTATTTCTCAGAATTCTAAAGTTTCCATCACGCGCGAGCCACATCCAAATGTTTTTCATGAATTTAACAATCAATCTATTCTTCAAAATAAAAAAACATTTTATCATATAAGTGTAGAAACATTTTATGATTATCATATTAAATTTTTTGACAATCTTCTAAATAAAAAAATCAATAGCAAAATAATATCTTTTGTCCCCGCTCTTGTAAAAATAGATACGGGAGAACATCCCTTTTTTTTTGTACAATTGGTTGTTGATCTTTCTGCTTCAATGAGTTGTTTAATGAATTCTGATCCGGAACATGCAACGGAATTTTCTGTTTGCGGTAAAAGTAAAAAAAATTCTAAAATGGATGCGCTCAAAAAAGCAGTATTACTTTTTCTTGATTCAGTGGATCGTGGATCAAAAACACAAAAAGATACTCATTATATAGGATTAACAGGGTATACAACGCGTGTTGAAAAGAATATAGAGCCATCGTGGGGAACAGGAAAAGTAAGAAAATATATTGTTGAAGAGATAGATGTTAACATGCTTGGTCAAACAGATTCTACTCCAGCAATGAAAAAAGCATATCAAATACTCACTTCTGATAAAAAAAGAAATTTTATTCGTAATATTTTGCATAAAAGAATAAAAATTCCTCCTCTTCCTTTTCAGAAATTTCTTATATTTTTAACAGATGGAGAAAACAACGATCCAAAAAGCGATGTGAAGACCATTAAAATATGTGAAAAAGCTAAGAAAAACTCTATAAAAATACTGACTATATCTATTAATGCTTCTGCTAATGGAAAAAGACTACTAAAAAAATGTGTGAGTGCTCCTGAATACTATTATAACGTAGTAGATACTGGCTCTCTTCTGCGTGTTTTTCAAGATATTTCTACACTTATTACTCACTATAAATATCAAGTAATTCTCAAAAAATAAAATAATACTTATAAAGTATTGTTATATAACCTCCTATATTCAAGCGCTTATCGTTTGCAGATTGCAATATGACTCCCTTGTGGGAACGTTTGTTGAAGACGCTTAAGATCGCTACGGAAGTGATAAAGTTAAGTTAAATCAAATACTTAAATTATTAATTATTGCAATGAAAGTAATATCATGTTTCATTGTACATGATACGCAGGAACCCATTGATATATAAAGTATTTTTTTTCTTATAGTGAAATTACTAAAATATTTTTGGAAAAGATAATTTTAATTGTATCGATAATCAGCTATCTCTGATAATGTGATTGTTAATCATCATGAATTTATTGTATAAAAATGAATTTTATATTTTTTAGACGTTTTGTAATGAATAGAGAGTGATAATGTTCTTGAAAAATTGTAACAAACTTCTTCTTCGTGGAAGAAATATAATTATTGTTATTTCTTTTTTAGATTCTATAATATTATGGTATAAGCACAATAATCATGTTGATTTTGTGATAGATTCATTGATGAATTTATCGTTGGTTCTATTGATAATTATATGTAATCCAATCAGTAATAGACGTTTTTTTGCTCTGCTATTTATATATTTATTGATCATTTTTCGCTTTTTATTATTAATTTTTAAGTTTATAGGATAGATCAAGGATAGTATTTTACAAGACCAAGAGGATAAATTCACTTATTCTCTACTCCATATTGGGTACTAATCAACTTTTTTACTATGAGATAAGATAAAGAAATAATACTTGTTGGTTGCAGTGATCCTGTTGATAGAAAGACAGAATATGATGAGAAACCATATCGTAATATGGTTGCTTTATTTAAACGATCAGATCTACAAAAACCACACCTCACATAGACAATGTTGATAGAATGAGTGATGTTACCGTAGTCGATGATCGTTATCTAAATAGTATGGAATCTAGAAAGAACGTTTCAAGACTAAGACAAATAGCCCCAAAAGAGGGTGATGAATATCAAAAAAAATAGAAAAATTGAAGAAGATAATGGAAATCTTAGAGAGTAGCAAAGAATTCATATTAGCACCTTCTCTTTTCATGCAAATATTATTTAAAATATATATATCTCTTGCATGGAAAAAGGAATTTCTAACTTTAAAATAGATGATCAAAAATATTTATTATGGTCAACTCAACTTTTTATTTGATCAGGTGCATAGTTAATCTTTTACACTGTTCTTCAATTCCTCTATTTGTTCGTCACATTTTTTTATAGATTCTATTCTACTGTTGAATTGATCGTCATTCATTATTTTATCTTCATCTCTATGTTCCTTATTTGTTGCCATGAGCTTTCCCCGAAGAACTCTATAGTCTTCAGTTATTTCGTTTCTGAGATCATCTTTTTTTTTCTCAATATGCTCTATTTTTTCTTGGATGTCTTTTGGATATTTTTTAAATTCTTTTAATATAATATCAAACTTCATTTTATCTTTTAGCATTTTATTACTATCAATATGATTATCGCAACTGCTAAGTATGGTCGATATTGCGATTACAGAGTAGAATATACGCTTATCTTTTTTAAATTGTAATTTCATTGTCCTACAATCTATAATTTTATGTATACAATAGTGTTTGCATGGAAAGAGAAGGTGCTAATATGAATTCTGTGCATACTATATACTATCTATGACTTTATACTATCTAAGACTTTCAATGTCTTCTTCAATTCTTCTATTTTTTTTTCATATTCATCATTCTCTTTTGGGGCTATTTGTCTTAGTCTTTGAGATTTCTTTACAGATTCCATATAACTTAGAGCGCTATCATTGGATACGGTAAAATCTCTCATTTTTCGAATATCGTCTATGTGAGTGTTGATTTTGTGGATCTGATCGCGTAATAAATTACGCATATTACGAAGTGATTTCTCATCATATTCTCTCTTTCTATCAACAGGATCACTGCAACCAACAAGCATAGTTAATATTGCGATTTTTGAGCATAGGATACGTTTGTTTTTTGTAAAATTTACCATTTTATGCAATTCTTATATGTGGATTCAATATTATAAACATCTCTTGTAATGTATAAAAATTTATTTCTTTAGATGGGAATCTAATGTCTTTTTCCTATCAAGCGTTTTATTCCTTATTTCTGTCCAATTACTTAGTTCTTTTTTTAAACCTCGATTGGTATATAATAATTCATCCCTAGAGGACCAATTATTATCAGAATCTATCTGTGTAAGATTTTTAATCTCCTCTTCGGATGATTCTAGCTGTTTTTTTATATTAGATATTTTTTGATCTTCTTCGACGAGATCTTTTCCAAGTTCAGACTGTGTTTGTATTAATGTACGATAGATTTCCAGCGTAATTCTGTCTGATTCCTCGTTATCTTTATCAGATAATCTAATCCCGTCATCAAAACAACTACTGAGTGTTATTGATATGGCGATAATGTATAATCTGCGTTTATTTTTTGTAAAGTTCACCTTCATTAACCTATAAAATATTACCTAAAATACTGTCTTGTTATGCAATGATAATTTTATTGCTTTTTTGTAAATAGTTTTATGTTCATGCCATTTTACCCACTTGACCACATCACTCTTTCAAATGAAAAACCACGTGCTAACACATAATTTCTTTAATTGAGAAATATAAAAATCACATAACGACAAATAATGTTTTTACTATAATTAAGTGGTTATTTTCTTTAAATTTCATTTTAATGAATCTCATAATATACAATTTTATCTATAAATATTATTTATATACGTTTTAAAATACCCCGCAATAATAGCATATTTTATAATTTATTGTCAATTATTGTAATGCTTGAGAGGAGAAGTTGGAATGAGAAGTGAATCCGATGTCTTGTGTTGTAGGGATTTTTTTATTCATTACTCGCAATTCTTACGGCTTTATCTTGTATTGCATGAGCAATACTTTTAAAAGAATCTAGTAATGCTTTCGTATTGTTAGCATAGAAAAAATGCTTCTCAGAACTAGCACATTTGCGTGCTAATTCGTATCCATCGGTATATTCATAATAATTTAAAAAAATGCTATAGATTATAATACCGTTTTTACGGGCATTGTCGCACACATTGATTGTTTTTAAGTCATACGAGGGGTGATTATTTTCTCCATCGGTCATCAATATAATATATCTTTTTAAGGGTACATTATCTGATATATTGTGGGCTTTTGTTTCATTCGGGATATTGTTTAAATATTCATAAGCTGCATTCATCGGTAAGAATGTATCAGTGCCTCCTTTTGGTTTCATTCGAGATATTGTCTTTTTAATGACATTAAAATTATTTGAAAGTTTAGAATCCTGCATAATATAATGATTAAAAGTAATTAATCCTATGCGAGCTGATATTTGAGGGAATGTTTGCACAGTTTCTTGGATTAAATTAACAAAGTCAGAAGAAGCTGTTTTAAGCGCATAAATTTTAGATTTAGGTTTATTATTATTCTTAGAATAAAAATAATAACCTCCTCTTCCAGAAGATAGATCGCAGGATTCTTGCATGGAATCTAGCATGGAACCAGAACAATCTAGTACCATTTCTACTGAAAAGGCTTTTTTGTCAGAGGGTTTTTGGATTATTCCTGTACTAATCGATGATATGTGTGTTATTACATTCGGCATTAAAAATCCTAAAATGAAATTTTTTCCAGATAATTGATGCTTTGCTTCCATTGTTATTTTATATTCATACTTATTAGTCAAATCTTTTGAAAAAGAAATATTAGCATTTTCAATGATGTATGCTGCATGTTCTGCAGGAAAGTTTTGTACCATATTGACATATGCATTTTTTTTGATGACATCACGAATTCTCTCTTCTTGTGGATTAAGATCGTTGATTTTTGGATCTGATACAACAATTGAACATCCAGAAATAATGGCATTATCCAAGGAAGATTGTATATGATTTTTCATATGAAGAAGATGAGTAATATCAATAACAAAAGATACAAAAATCAAACATACAAATATTATAGATGCGCTCATAATATGGAAAACGCCACTTTTATTCTTTGAAAAAAAGTAAATTCTGCGTAGTATTTTATTATTTTCATCTACAAACATTTATTTGAATATCTATTCCTAAATATATTAATGTAAAAATAGATTTATTATAAGGTAATATTGAATAAAAATAGATCAAATTAAGATCTATTATTTATATATTAACCTAATATATAAACTATTATTACTATTATAATATAATATAAATAAATAAATATTAATTTTCAATTATTTGTGTATTTTATATTAAAACTATATTATATAAAATTATTTTTATTATATAATATAGTTGCTAAACAATGTAAAAAAAATACTTGGAGCATAAGAATTTTTGCGTTACAGCAAAATTCTTTTCCAGGCTTTTTTGCCTATTGTACTGAAATATGGAAAGTGAGCTGAAGTACTCCAAAGGGATATGAAATATTCGATAATTCACGAGATTAGGAGTAATAAAAAGATAAAGTGAATTAGGAGCTCATTCTTGAATTGCCCATAATTCAATCAATTGCGAATCTAAAATATAAAATGATATGGAGATAGTATATTAAAGGGATAAAAAGATCTTATATACTAAGAATGCAATATCACAATGCAATCATAGGGCTTCTTTCCCCGATATAATGTCTTAAACAGGAAATTTGTTGAGAAGCCTCAATGAGATTAGAGAGAGTCTTCTGTGTTTCTTCTAAATATTGGGCTGAATTGGGTTGATACGAATCAATATAAATTCGAAGGGTACTATTATCTGTATCTGTTCCAGATATACGATAGATTATTCTAGAATGATCTTCAAATATAATGCGTATACCTTGTTTATCGCTTATATTCCCATTGAAGGGATCTGTGTATACGAAATCATCGGCTTTTTCTATTTTTTTCCCAACAAATGACTTTCCAGCTAAATTTTTTAGTCGTAAACGGATATTTTCTATGAGTTCTTGAGCATTTTTTGTAGGAATATTGGGGTAATCATGCCTTGAATAATAATTTCTTCCATAGGTAGCCCAATGTTTATGAACTATATCCAAAAGACTTTCTCCACGAACAGCTAAAATATTAAGCCAAAATAAAATAGACCATAAACCATCTTTTTCGCGGGAATGATCTGATCCTGTACCAAAACTTTCTTCTCCGCAGATTGTTATTGCGCCATTTTCAAGTAGATTGCTAAAAAACTTCCAGCCAGTAGGGGTTTCAAATAATTTTAATTCAAGCTTTTCAGCAACACGATCAAGAGCAGTGCTCGTAGGCATTGATCGTGCTACACCTACTAAACCAGCAGCATAACCAGGAATCAATCCTGCATTTGCAACTATAATAGCTAGACTATCCGATGGATTAACAAATATGCCTTTTCCAAGAATCATATTGCGATCACCATCTCCATCACAAGCAGCGCCAAAATCAGCGCTATCATCTTGCATCATTCGATCATATAAATCTTTTGCGTGAATGAGATTAGGATCTGGATGGCGTCCTCCAAAATCTTCTAAGGGGACGAAATTGCATATTGAACCGGAAGGAGCTCCAAGTTTTTCCTCTAGTATTTCTTTTGCATAAGGGCCTGTCACGGCATTCATACAATCAATATCGATACGAAATCCAAAACTAAGCAGTTTACGGATTGCATCAAAATCAAAAATTTTTTCCATCAATTCTATATAATCATCAAGAGGATTAATAATGGATATAGTCATATTAGCTAATTCCTTTGTGCTAATATGGTCAATATCGATATCCGTAGATTCGACTATTTTATAGGAAGTTATTTTTTTTGATTCTTCAAAGATCGCTTCTGTTATTTGCTCAGAAGCAGGACCACCATTGCTCGTATTATATTTTATCCCAAAGTCTTGTGTGGCGCCTGCAGAATTATGGGAGGCGGAAAGGATAATCCCTCCAGAAGCTTTATATTTGCGAATAATATGAGAAACAGCAGGAGTTGAAAGGATTCCTCCTTTGCCAATAATAATTCGAGAAAAACCATTGGCAGCTGCTATTCTGATTATTTTTTGTATGACAATGCGATTGTAAAATCGTCCATCACCGCCGATAATAAGAGGTTTGTCTGTGTGATTAGTAGCGTTAAAGATAGATTGAATAAAATTTTCTACGTAACAATTTTGCTGAAAGACAACAACTTTTTTTCGCAATCCTGACGTCCCAGGCTTTTGGTCTAGGTAAGGCGTAGTAGAAATTGTAGTATACATTGACTGAGTCATACTTTGCTAATAAGTCAATTACTACCGCGTAGTACCTGAGAACAAGAAGTTTGTATGTATTTCAAAGACAAACTAGATACGTAAACGGTTCCTAAAATCAACAATCTCTCCTCAATATCAAGATTTCTATATAAAAATTTTGCAATATCCCAACCTGAGAAAGGCCCATAAGACGCTTTCCGATACACTGGGAATTTTACAAGACGGCCTCATCTTAAACACGTGCTACGATCACAAGGTGATTGGATTATAATAATTTATTATATATTTGCAATAGTGACTTAGTAATGGATGTGAATTTATCCAGTGATGATGGTGAAGAAGAAAGTAATCACTACAAGTGAGAGGCTTTTGATAAATCATTTTAATAATGCTATTTTATTGATTCATCATGGATGGATGAAATTATATTTTTATCGTTCAAGTAGTATAAAAATACATTGACTCAGTGATTTTTTTTATTTATAAGGGAAGCAGTATTATATAATTCTTAAACTATATTATCTATTATAAAGCGTATAAAAATTTCTTTAAAAGAGGGGTTTTATCAAGTACTTTTAAAAAAGTTTTTATCATTTTATTGTTTGTAATTTTAGAAGGATATTATGAAAAAGAGTGTCTCTTCTGTTGAGAAAAGCATTAATGTATAGCATGGATATGGCTCGCTTTATTTAGGTTTTTTTTTGATGGAATTCTGCTCGTTGATTGAGGCGTTTGTTACTCCCGAATCTTAAAAGCCCTATCCGAGCAGAATTATTTTTAAAATTATAAAATAGCTTATAACACTTATATTCAAGTACTTATATTAATACTAGTCAAAATGAGTACTAAAATAAGTAGAATCAAACACTTAAGAAATACATAGTCTAACCTTTTCGGGCAAAATCTGAGATCATTTTAGCTGTTTTATAAACAAGTTTTCTTGCGTTAACTTCTCTAGTAGTTAGCTCAGCCATTTCCATTTTTTACCATCCGTATCATGAGGACTTGCTCCTGCATTAGCTAAAATAGTTGCTTCCGCTTTTCGTAATCCATGCGCCATGTACTCAAGAGGTAACTTGGATTCTTTGCATTTTATTTTAAACCAATTGCCGAAAGAGTCGGGGGAGGAGAAGGGTTTACCGAGAGAAGAGGTCAAGAAAGTATCGCTTTCAACGCCTACAGCATCTAAGCATTCTTGCAAAGGTTCAAAAATAGGGACATGAATTCTCTTTCCCGTTGAACCCGATAGGGCGCCATTCTTTGACGTTGCTCATTCCTATTTTAACGACGTCACTACGCCTTAAACCAAGAAATAGCATTAACTCTAACGCTAATCTTGCCTTTGTTGACCATCGCTGACAACTTCAATCATGACGTTTCTTCGGATCCAGAAAAACGTGATATTTTTTTCATCTGGTTCTTGTAGAAAATATGTTTTAAAATAAAATGATACTGAATATCTTAAATAAGATAGAAGAATTCATCTTCACAAGTAGTATCCAAAATACAAACTAGTAGTAAGGTGAATCTTTTTTGAGTAATAATAAAAAATTTGTAAAGTAAATTAAAGCATGAATCTTGGTAAAATAGAATTAGGTCTTCCTGATAATATCGAAGAATGGAAAAGAAGGGCACAAAGAAAATTTGAAAATCTTCAAAGTATTATTTGTGCTGAATTTGAAAAGTTAGAAAACGAATTAACGGGAAATTCATCCAACATTCCTTCAGAAATTTTTAAATCAAAACATTGGGTGCGTGATAAAAGTAAAAAAAATGACCTCGGAGGAGGGCATATGGCCACGTTATATGGTGGCAAAGTATTCGAAAAAGCTGCTGTTCTTGTATCAACAGTTTATGGAGATTTATCTGTAAATTTTAGAGATCAAATACCAGGAACGTTACAGAGTCCGTATTTTTGGGCTGCAGGTCTTTCGGTTATTGCTCATCCTTATAATCCGCATGTTCCTGCAATACATTTTAACATACGAATGATTGTTACTGGCGCCTATTGGTTTGGGGGAGGGATTGACCTTACTCCATTTTTGGAATCTCGCCGTCAATTAGATGATCCAGATGTGATGTTTTTTCATGATTCTTTGAAAAAAATTTTCGCTCAACATACAGTTGCTGATTATAACCATTATAAAGAATGGTGTGACCAATATTTTTATTTGCCCCATCGAGAAGAAGCACGCGGTGTTGGAGGAATATTCTTTGATTACCTTCATTCTAAACAAGAAATAGGAGGAATAGATGCAGATTTTTCTTTTGTATCCGCTGTCGGAGATTGTTTTGTCACACTCTATCCACTACTAGTACGCCGCAATTATCGTCGTTCATTTACCAAACAAGAACGTCAAGAACAACTGATACGTCGTGGACGCTATGTAGAATTTAATCTCCTCTATGATAAAGGAACAAATTTTGGATTTAAAACGGGGGGAAATGTAGAAAGTATTTTGGCATCAATGCCACCAATGGTTGCATGGACATAAGAATATGTATTTTAATAATCTTTTCACCTCCCTTTTTTGTGGTGATCAAGAGATTCTTGCGCAGTAAAAGAGAGGTAAACCAGTCTAGAATTTAATTCTTAGGCGTACTTTATCTGCTCCTTTGGTATATATCTCTGCTGGGAGATACAGTCTTTTAGAAAAAAATATAAGGAAGATAAAATGGAGGGTGTCAAGATTCATGAGAGTTGGAAAGCTTTATTAGAAAGTCATTTTAAAAGTGACTATATGCATAATTTAAAAGAATTTCTTCTTTCTGAAAAAACGCAAAGGAAAAAGAATTTTTCCTAAAGGATCTCATTATTTCCACGCTTTCAATATCACTCCGTTTATAAAGGTAAAAGTTGTCATTATAGGGCAAGATCCTTATCATGGTTACGGTCAGGCTCATGGTTTGTGTTTTAGTGTTCCTCTTGGCATTCGCATTCCACCATCTCTTGTCAATGTTTATAAAGAATTACAAGAGGATGTTGATTTTATTCCTCCTATCCATGGTTTTTTAGAACATTGGGGGCATGAAGGAGTGTTATTATTAAATACTGTATTGACCGTTGAAGAAGGACGTGCCGCTTCTCATAGAGGGCAAGGATGGGAACAATTCACAGATTCTGTTATTGAGTTGATCAATAAAAACCGTAAAAATGTTGTTTTTATGTTATGGGGTGCTTCTGCTCATAAAAAACAGGATATTATAGACAATAAACGACATCTTGTTCTCAAAGCCGCTCACCCATCTCCGTTGTCAGCAAGGTATGGTTTTTTTGGCTGTCGTCATTTTTCTCAAGCCAATCAATATCTTCAAGAATACGGACAGACGCCTATTAATTGGCAAATACCTTGATAAAGAAAGATTCATAAACACATTAATATCATCTAATCATGATCATTGGGAGTAATTATTGATGTCATATATATTTTAGCAAATGAATAGTAGAGAGTAAAACATATTGTCTCATAGCGTAAAACATGAAAAGCCAAATTTTGAATTTGAGATAATGGTGCGACAAAAAAAAATGTGGCCAGTAGCAGGAATAGATGAAGTAGGTCGCGGTGCTCTTGCAGGGTCTGTTGTAGTGGCGGCGATTATCCTTGATCCCAATAACATTCCTCCTGGAATTAATGATTCAAAGAAAATACCTCCGAAAAAAAGGGAATATTTATACGAAAAAATTATCAATAGTGCGATTGTTTCTATTGCTTCTGCAGGTAATCGGTATATTGATCAGCATAATATTCATAAAGCTACTCTTGATACGATGTATCGTGCTATAAATAATTTGAAAATTACTCCTCGATCTGTCCTTATTGATGGGCGGAGTATCCCTGAAAATCTACCATGTCAAGCTTTTGCCATTATTAAAGGAGATTCCTCTTCTTTATCTATTGCAGCAGCATCGATTGTTGCTAAAGTAACGCGTGATCGTCTAATGAAAATGGCTCATAAAAAATACCCTGATTATGGATTTGATTCTCATGTAGGATATCCAACCGTAAAACACCGACAAGCTATCAAAGAAAAGGGACCTAGTCGCATTCATAGAATGAGTTTTCGTCCACTAAAGGATTTATTTTCTTAAATTTTTAGATGTACATCTGGATAATTTATTTTTTATCGAATAAATAGAATGAAAATATAAGTAATTACTATTTTCAAATCAACTCTTCGTTATTAGAAAATATTAAGAATAATTTTAATCGTAGATAGTACACCTATTACTACACATAAATATTTTCTATATTTGCATAGAAATGATATTGCGAGAATAGTTTAGACTAAATGCATACTTAAACCTAGAGAAATAATATGTGCGTTACTTGTGCCATTAATTTCTTTAATAGTTTCAGATGCATCTTTAGATATATTATTAAATCTAATACTATGAGGAGCATAACGATAACTGGTAGTCACGGAAATGTTATCCCATATCATATAATCAACACCAACACCTAATACGATTCCAACTCCATATCCACTAAATTTAGTTGCATGATTTCCAGAACCTTCTTTGTCAATTTTTTGAAGGGTTGAGTTTCCTATATAAGTTCCTCCCAATCCTCCCAATCCATAAACGAGAACGGAATCTACTGAATAACCTGCTCGAAATAAAGCATCTCCATATATGGAATAACCTGCTTTCATACGATGGAATAGGGCTTGGTCTGAAGACAGCTTAGCATTAGCCTCTAATCCTTTGCTAAAATTACTACTAAAACGCAAGCCGTAGACAAAATCTTCTGTATGTAAATCATATCCAGTATCAATGCCTACTTTATATTTGTTAAAACTGCTTTTTGCTTTATTATAAGGTTCATAATAAAAAGCTTGATTATAGTGTTGAGAAGAAAAATTTATCCCTACATGAATACCTTCCCAGATACCGTATTCATCATCCAAGTATTCTATATTGTTACATCTATTGTCAAAATTTTTTTCATTACTATCTTTGTCATTGTCAGAATTTTTATTAACAATACTCTTTTTATCATTGTCAGAATTTCTACTAACTATATTACTTGTCTTAGCAGATTTGCCAGGATAATTACCCGACTTATTAGTTGGAACATTAATATTTTTCACTAATGCATACGAATAACTCGGAATCATAGCCAAAGAAAAAACAAAACAAAACATGTTATACCCGTTATAACGCATATAAATTTTTTCCTAATAAATAAATAATATTATTATAAAATATACTTAGCTACATAACTTATTTTGTCTTCACTGACAATACCAACATAATATAATTTTAATGAATATATTGGTATCATAATTATTCAAAATTAATGATAAAAGATAAGGCTAAATTTTTACTTTTCATATTATGATCATATAGAAATTGTAAATTGATATTTTCTATTCTTGTCATTAAAAAGGAATATTTTGTGACTAAATATTTGAAAGATCTTCTGAGAATATGGTTGCTATATGAAAAGAATCTCGAAAGTTTTTCTCCTAATGCTTTCATGACCTATTTTTCTATTTTTTTTACTATATTCATTACAAGCATAATATTTATTACTAATGTAGTTTTATTTTATATTGGATTAATACCATTTTATGGAGTAGAATATATTCTGTTAGAGAATATATCTTTGGTTATTATTTCCATCGTTATATCATTGATATTAGGGTATATATCAGGATCAATACTCAAAGAATTATTTGTTGCCTATAATAAAATGTCTCGATTGAGTCGTATTGATTGTCTTTCTGGATTGCTTAATCATTCTGCTTTTATTTCTAATCTTGGATCTTGTAGCGAGAAGTTATCAATTGTATTTTTTGATATTGATAACTTTAAGTTCATCAATGATAGTTTTGGACATCCTGTGGGAGATAAAGTTATAGCTTTTCTTTCAGAAAAGTTAGTTTATGTCTTTCAATCCCCTATGTTTGTAGGACGATTAGGTGGGGAAGAATTTGCTGCTGCCGCATTAGGATTATCCGAAAAAGAAGCTGCGATTTTAGCCAATGATCTACGAAAAATAATAGAAAATTCTTTTATTAAAATTTCTTCAAGTCAATTTGTTCAGATAACGATTTCAGCTGGAATATCCGAACGTTGTAATAAGGAGCCAATTTCAACAATTGTTTATCAAGCTGACCAAGCTTTATATGTTGCTAAAAAATTAGGTCGTAACCGTGTTGTTTGTTTTAAGTGATATTTAAAACAGAATAAAATCAATAAAATAGGTTCTATATCGTCTTCATAAAGGGATAATTCTTTATGGCTAGAGGGTAAAAACAAAATTATTCATCTTTTAACATACCAAGAGCACGTAAATAAACTTCAAGAATATGTTCTTCTTCCATTCTTTTCTGCTCGTCTTTCTTGCGTAAAGAAAGAATTTTTCTCAGAGCTCCCACATCAAAACCAGTTGCTTTAGCTTCGCCATAGACATCTTTAATGTTTTCGGAGAGAAGTTTTTTTTCTTCTTCTAGGCGCTCAAGGCGTTCAACAAAACTACGCAATTGATCTTGTGTAACGTTTTGGATGTTGTCAGAAATCATATTTACTCCAATGGAATCGTATTCGTATATTAGTAACAATAACATTCATTATTATATCAGCAAAAATTCCTTATATTTGTCAATATGAATATTAATATTTATCAACAATAGAAAAGTTATATCAGGCTGCTTTGATGTTCTCTTGATGAGTATTTTAAAAAAAGCAGAAGACAATGAAGAATGGATGAGAGAAGGATTTTCTCATGTTTGTCTTTTAAAAGAGGATTTGAATACTGCTCGTTATGTTTGTAAATATCTTCTAAAAGAAGATGCGAAAGGCATTAGAGTAAGAGCGTCCTTTCGTTACGGTTCTATGAAATAGAGTCGTCCGAGGGGCAAACCGAGGCTTGTACGTATTCACGTACTGGACTGTGTGGTTTGCCATCACACCACCTTTCATTGACTTCTCCCCAGGGGATGCGAAGTGGCAACGTAAAGGTAAGGTGTAGTAGGGCGGGCGTAGCTTAGTAGAGCGAAGTTAGGGAAAAAAACATATAACGTTTTAACGATGATAACGATAATAAGGAGTGTATTGTTTTTCTAGTTCGTAATATTTATTTATATGTTTATTTCGGAGATTTCTTTTTAATCTTTCTCTTCTTTCAAAAAATTCTTTTTGTTTTTCTTGTGGCAATTG
Organism: Candidatus Liberibacter solanacearum CLso-ZC1; assembly: GCF_000183665.1. NCBI lineage: Bacteria > Pseudomonadati > Pseudomonadota > Alphaproteobacteria > Hyphomicrobiales > Rhizobiaceae > Liberibacter > Candidatus Liberibacter solanacearum. Next base: position 753,008 of record NC_014774.1, on the reverse strand, counting down.
TATTACTTCTGGTGCTATATTTTGATAAAATGATTTTGTTTGTTCGTCGCTTATCTTACAAAGTTTTTCAAAATTATTGAGGGATGTATTGTCTATACCTCCTTGTGTTTGTGTATCACAAGAAACCAGTAGAATACTTACAAGAATTACTATTGATGTTAGCTTTGGATATTTCATTGTATACAACCTAAGTTTTAATATTTTTTTTATTGTTACTTAAAGTAGGACAAATAAATGAAGAAAATTTTAATAAAATTAGGAAAATTCTTTATTAAATAGATACTTTTTATTATTTTTTTGGAAATTGGTATGCATTGTGTTATATCTTTTTTTAAATATTTTTTAGGTATTGATTTGGTATGAATCCTTTAATTCCCTTTTTTTAGGACAAGCTTCAAAAGGTTTTTTGTGGACTTTAAGCAGTATCTGGAGCGTATGAAGGTCGGCTACTTGTTTTAGGTGGTTTGGTTTCTAATGTTCCGCCTTATAGTTTTTCAATTTCAACAGTTTCACCCACCAAAAACAGGTGCTAAACAAACAGGCTGTAATTGAAAAGGGCTAAAAGCACCTCTAATAGGAAACTTAGGATGACGACGATATTTAGCAGAACCCCTAAAGACATGAACAATACCTTTACTGTTATCCGTTCTAACAGTCTTTTTAATAGTTTCGTTTTCAGACATTTATTCACTTTCTAATAAAGAAAAACCAGTATCAAAATCGATAACTTCGCATTTGGAACGTTTCTCAATTTAAGAAAATTTATGGTCATTCTTCTTCGTGTTTTTCTTCCTATAGGATAATTAACGAATATTTGTTTTTAAAAACTTTACGCTAAAGTAAAAGTTTCTGATTTTCATAGCTACAAAATCGATCACTCTTGTTTTTCTTTGGATTTTTCTGGTGGTTGCTGTAATACGGTTGTATTAGTTTTTATTATCCTTATAAAGTTGTTATTGTTGATGTTGAATATACTTAATAATCATTTTTTTATGTATTTGTTCGGTGTCATCGTTGTTCTGTTTGTTGTAAGAGTAGGGGCATGTTTTGGCTTCGTCGCGCTCAAACGAAGGTTATGCGTTCTTCTCGGACATGGTTTGTTACTTTAACTTTTAGTCCATCAAACCATATAAAAAATTATGCCCTTACTATTATTGGTCAATATGTTGACAGTTTATCTGTTGAAGACCGTAATTTATTTTACGGTAAGAAGTTGTATCAAACTGGTATTGAAGATGTAAGGATGCTTAATATTTCGTGATTTAAAGTTTCGTTTGTTGTGTAAAGGATTTGGGGACAAGATTGTTTTGTTTTTAAAACGTCTTCGAAAGAATACATCTAAAAAGTTTCGTTATTTTTTTGTTTTTGAAAAACACAAAAGCGGTAATCTTCATGCACATATGCTAATTCACCAAGAAATAGGGGATGAGTTATTAAAAAAGGCAGAAGTACAAGAAGAATGGATGAGAGAAGGATTTTCTCATGTTCGTCTTTTAAAAGAGGATTTGAATACCGCTCGTTATGTTTGTAAATATCTTCTAAAAGAAGATGCGAAAGGCATTAGAGTAAGAGCGTCCTTTCGTTACGGTTCTATGAAATAGAGTCGTCCGAGGGGCAATCGAGGCTTGTACGGTAACGGTGACGATTACACGTACTGGCTGTGTGTGGTTTGCCATCACACCACCTTTCATTGACTTCCCCCCAGAGTGTGAAGTGGCAACGTAAAGGTAAGGTGTAGTAGGGCGAAGCTTAGTGGAGCAAAGTTAAGGAAAAACACATAACGATTATGAGGTATTTATATGTCTTCTGATTTTCTTTTGGATTTGGAATTTTACTATGTTCCTGTTCCTATTTTTTTGATTTATTTTTTGTTTTTTTTTATTAGGAGAGTTTTAAACTATTTTTTCCCTTTTCCTTTTTTGTATTATTATCACAAAATTCGTAATTACTTTTTATATTTTTTTAGATTTTTATTTGTAAAAACTGGAATTTTAAAAGATTACGGTGTTTGGGTTCGTAAAGATAAAGTTGATCCTCTTTACGATAAGATTTATTTTGTTTGTTTGTTTTTTATTGTTATTCCTATTTGTTTTTTTATAGGTTTTTTTTTAGTGTTTTTTTTTAATGTCTAAATCTTCTTTAAAATTAAAATCAGAGTATTTTAGTAATTTTCTTAATGACCCTAATACGGGTGAATTTCTTAAGCAATTACATAAAGCGGAAATAAAATATCCTACTTCACGTTTTTTAGTTGCTAGTAGCGTGCTTTAGTTTTGTTTTGGATTGCTCCCGTTGTTATTCCATTGGGATACAGTCTGCTTTCTGTTCAAGCTTGAATTCGTCTAAAAGGTTCATAAAAGCACGATTATTTTTATCATGACTGATAAATAAATCACTTAAGGTGCGATAAAGATTATGTTCCAAACTTTCATCAGAAGACTTCAAAAAAGTATCAATCTCAGAAGAGAGATTAATAATATATTTTACGTCATAAACTAACGTAACCAAATCAATTAATGTTTGATAACCCATAACAATATATCCAATGTTCCATAATACTTAATCTCATTCAATCGATTTTTTTTTCTTCTTCACGGAAGCCTGGGGGCTTGTGGTCGGGTGTAAGCCGACAACTGTAAGCCGTCCACAGACCCCCTTTAGGATTTCTTTTGATTGTTTTAGGTGTGTTGGAATTGTGCATATAAAATTAGCGAAGCGAAGGACTTGATATATATATGCACAACTGACACCTTTTTATTTTAGGTGTTATTTTTAATGGAAATTGATCGTTTTTCTGTATTAACTTCTTGTTGGGATTATGGTTATACTTTTAAATATGTTGCGCTTGATCAAATTAGTCTTTTTTATAAAGCTATTGAATCTTTGGCGGAAGATCATTTGATTGATCCTCCTGATTATTGTGAAGATAGTGTTTTAGATCATTATTCTAATTCTAGTTATAAAAATCATGAATTTTCTTATTATTGGATATTTTTAAGAAAACTTTATTATTATTTTTTAGAAAAGCATTTGGATAAGCATAAAGCTGATGATCGAGAATATTTTTCTCTTTTTTATATGCCTGAGTTGAGACATGTTTTAAGTTGGTATAAAGGTGTAGATTTATTTTATTCTGAGCCTTTTAATCTTAAACCTAAAGGTTTTTTTGGTTATTATTCTTTTCTTAGAATTAATGATCGTTTTATAAGAAGGATTTATGGTGATTCTATTGTTTATCGAAGTGGTGGTTATACTTGTATTTCTAAAGATTTGTTTTTAAAACTTTATGCTAAGGTAAAAGTTTCTGATTTTTATAGTTATAAAATTGATCATTGTTGTTTTTGTTTGGATTTTTCTGGTGGTTGTTCTGATCCTGTTTTAGTTATTATGTATTATCCAGATCAAGTTGTTATATTTGATGTTAAATATAATTATAATTATTTTTTTTATATTTTATGTCGTTGTCGCCGTTGTTCTATTTGTTGTAAAAGTAGGGGGATGTTTTGGCTTCGTCGTGCTCAAACTGAGGTTATGCGTTCTTCTCGTACATGGTTTGTCACTTTAACTTTTAGTCCATCAAACCATATTAAAAACTATGCCCTTGTTGTTGGTCAATATGTTGACAGTTTGTCTACTGAAGATCGTGATTTATTTTACGGTAAAAAAAAATATGGAACTATTTTTGAAGATTTAACAATTCTTAATATTACTGATGTTGATTTAAAGTTTCGTTTACTATGTAAAGGATTTGGGGATAAGATTGTTCTTTTCTTAAAGCGTCTTCGAAAGAATACATCTAAAAAATTTCGTTATTTTGTTGTTTTTGAGAGGCATAAAAGCGGTGATCCGCATGCACATATGTTAATTCATCAAAAACCAGGTGATGAGTTGATAAAAAAGGCAGAAATTCAAGAAGAGTGGATGAGAGAAGGTTTTTCTCATGTTCGTCTTTTAAGAGAGGATTTGAAAACCGCCCGTTATGTGTGTAAGTATCTTCTAAAAGAAGACTCGAAAGGCATTAGAGTAAGAGCGTCCTTTCGTTACGGTTCTTTAAAAGAGCCGTCCGAGGGGTAACCGAGGCTTGTACGTATTCACGTACTGGACTGTGTGTGGTTTTGCCATCACACCCATTCGTCATTGACTTACCCCCAAGGTTTGAAGTGGCAACGTAAAGGTAAGGTGTAGTAGGGCGCAGCTTAGTGGAGCGAAGTTAAGGAAAAACACATAACGTTTTAACGGTACTATTGATGTTAGCTTTGGATATTTTGTTTTATATAACCTAAGTTGTAATATGTCTTTTATTGTTATCTAAAGTAGGATAAATAAATGAAGAAAATTTTAATAAAATTAGGAAAATTCTTTATTAAATGGATACTTTTTATTATTTTTTTGCAATTTTCTATGCATTTTGTTATATCTTTTTTTAAATATTTTTTAGGTATTGATTTGGTATGAATCCTTTAATTCCCTATTTGTTATTACAAGCTTTAAGAGGTTCTTTTCTAAATTTCTCTGGGTATATTGTACCTCTTTTTTTAGTTCCTTTTATAATTTCTAAAATTATAGGTGAAAGTGAAGAAAAAGTTTTTTTACGTTTGTATGATAAAAATAAGTATATTAAGTATTTTTTTGGTGCTATGACCCATGAAGAATATGCTGAATATGAAAAATTTCTTAAATCAACTAAAGTTAAAGGTACTCTTGGAACTGCGCTAAAGGACATTTTAGATTATTTAGATAATTTAGATAAATCTGTATTTTCTCTTTTTTCATCTGTTCCTGTTTTTTCTGCGGATGTTGCCGAAAAGGCTTTAGTTCCTTCAGTTCCTCCTGTTACTATTCCTTTTGGGGAAGGTTTACTTTCTTTTCAAGGTTATTCTTTACATGGTGAACCTTCTATAACTCGTCAATATACTAAGGGATATGATTGGGTTAATTCGAAGTTGACTCCTGTTTATGAAACTGTTTCATATGATATTAATGGTTGGAATAAAGGTTATTCTAAGAATTGGTCGGGTTCTTTATTGCCTGTGTCTTATAACCCGATTTCAACTTTATATACTGCTTTACTTAAAGAGTTAGAGTATATTAAGTTATGTCTTGATAATAATGATTTTCCTTATCATGCTTCTAGTTTTTCTTTAGGTTCTAAATCAGTAGGAGTTTATAAAGGAAAATTACTTGTTTTTTCTGGTTTGGTTTCTAATGTTCCTCCTCTTGATCTTTCTATTCCTAAAAATGTTCAAGTTGCAGAATTAAAAAAGATATATTCTTTTTTATACAATTCTTCTTCTGAGAATTGGGTTAAAGTTATTTTTAAGGTTATTGAACCTTCTGAACCTAAGGAAGTTGTTTTTCCTAAAAAACATGTTCCTAAAACAAATTTTATTAGTAAAGGGTCTTTTGTAAAAAAAGCTTTGGAACAATTTTATACCGACCATTCTTATGATACTGTTTATGATGGAGGTAGTAAATTATCTGAGATGGTTTCTAGGCGTGTTTTGTCCGCTACTCGTGAGTATAGTCGCCTTTATGGTTCGTCTTTGGCTTTAGCTTCTGCGGGATTACAAGTTAGAGGAGGGCGACAAAACATTAGGGAAAATACATTAGTTTCTCCTGTTCCTTATATTACGTCGCCTAATATTTCTATTCCTTTGGAATCTGATGTTCCTATTAGTTCTTCTAGATCTTTTTGTCCTCCTATTCCATTTAGTATTCCTTTTTCTATTAATCCCGTTAAACCTGTAACTGTTCCTTTTCCATCTATTACTATTCCACAGTACAAACCGTATAATTTGCCTGCGGAGAAGTATTTTTATTTGGTGCATCCTGTAACGGGTGTTATTACGCCGGTTGTTTCTACTACTGTTGCACATGCTTTAGCAATTCCCGCCCCGCGTATTGTAGAGGGTAAGAATAGAAGTGCATACGGTAGGGCGTATATGGCATATGCTAAGGCTACACGTCTTGTTTTTGGTGTTCATCAAGAAATTGATGAGATTGTTAAGCGTTTTTATGATGCTTTACCTAAAAAACTTACACGTTGGAAAGGTAAAGATGGTAAGTGGAGGAGGCGAGAAATTAGTATTCCTAATATGATTGATGCTGTCGTTAGGGATTTTGACAAGGTTGATTTTGTTAGTGTTTGCGAAAATACTATCAATGATGAGTTTACTGACTGTTTTATTGGTCTTTTTGGAACGATGGCTAAAAAAGTATCTAAAAGTGCGGGTTATACTTTTCCTTTAGGTCTTGATACTGGCAATTATTTTTATAAAAAATTTGCTGGACGTTCTAAACCTTTGAGTTCCGAACATATGATTGAGGAACTTGATAAAGCTTTTAAGGAAACTACTGGTAGTGAAAAGGGTTTTTTGGCATCTGTTAAAGGTTTTTGGAGTAAACAAGCAAAATCTGTAGGTATTTCTGAAATGTTCCGTTCTTTGCTTTATGATAGAGCTGTTAAAGATGTTCGTAGTGAACAAGGGCACATTGTTTTAAAAAAGGGTGATTTTATTGTTGATAATAAACAAGTTTTGAAAAGTGCTTTAAAACAAACGACAAACGGTATTCTTCTTGGATCAGATGGTACTGTTTTTGATGAAGAGATGTTTAATTCTAATTTTAGAGACCGTAAACTTAAAGTTAGTACGTACGGTACTCCGCTTACTATGGAAATTGTAGGACATTAGATTTTTATTCATTGTTATATGTTAATATTTATGTTATGACACATATAAATTTTTAAGTTAAAAATCGCTGAATAAGTATTATGGAACTTCTCAATGATGCGTTCGATACAAGGTATTCCTCGCATTTTTGAAAATAATTTCAATTTTTCCTTGTTCAAACAAGTAATAGTATTATTCACCTTAATAATATCCCAAACAATCCAACAAGCTAATCCAAAATAAAAAGATAAGAATAACCCATAGAAATAATTAATAAACATATTTACTCTCCATATCTAAAGTCAGGTTTTTCTATATAACCAGGAACGTCTTTACGTTTAACACCCTTAGGAACAACAGTAGTACCCTTAGCAGGAAAAGCCCAAAGAGCCCCAGCATAAGGCTTATAAAGCAAAGGATCATACTGAGCATCAAAACCTTTTAACCTATCCTCATAAACCTTCTTTTCATGTCCATCCAACATAATTTCCCCAGCAGTTCCAGTAATAGTCTTTTCAATAGGAGCAACAGTAGCCGAGTCTTTCGGTTTAACCTCATTAGTTGTAGGGTCTATAGAATAATATTTATAATCAAACGATAACCGTTTTTGTTCATCAGAAGATACAACACGAGATTTAAATTGTATATCGGCTAAACCATCATAAAAGAAAGAATGGCCAGAATCCATAAATAAAGAAGCTATATCTTCAGAAGATGCATAAGCACTTTTACCAAAATTCACAGAATTACCCACAAAAGAATAGGGGTCTTTTTCATCAGAAACACTAACAAACTGTTCACCATTCCTATAAAGGTCTGCAAAATCAATCATATATTCAGAATCTCTACCAGAATAAACACCCTTATTTTTTTCAAAAATTCTAACAGAATGATTATAATCAGAACGTAAAACATCAGGTTGAAATAAATTCAAATCACTCATATAAGAAGTGAACGTTCCCAATTGGTCTTTAGCATATACCTTCGGTCTTAAAACCATTAATGACAAAACAAATCCAGGATGATTAAGATATTTACGCTTACGCCGATAACAAAGCATACTATTATAATCAAATTTTAAATTACTGACATATTTACCCGTAGAAATATCGTAATGGTCTCTAGGCATCTGATAAGAACGATGAAAACCTAACAATTCAGGAGGGTAGGGTTCACGTAATTTAACCTTTTCTTCTTTAATACGTTCAATATCAAATCCAAAGTAACGCATATAATCACTAAAAGAAAAAGCCGTTGAACCTTCCGCATAAAGCTTTTCCCAAGTCTTATATTGTTCACTTTCAGCGGTTTCCTCAACAGATTGCTCAATTTCTTCATCAGGTAAAAAATCTTGAATGTATCCTTTACTTTGAACATGGCAAATTGGCAAACCTTTATAAGTATACTTATCCCATGAAACCGCAACATTATTTTCACGGGGTCTAAAATATGTTTCCGTTACGGATTTTAGACAACGCTTAATATAATTAATTCCCGAACGATGATAATAATTAAGTTTTTTCCCAGATTCCACAGATTCGCAATAGCTATCTACATTATTAATAGTTGAGTCTGAAGAAAACTTAGCTAAATCAAGGTACATATCATCAAAAGAAATCAAAGGAATATAAAAACAATAAAATTCATGCCAAAAACCACTTAAAGAGTTTTTTAAACGAGATGAAACAAGTTTCAGATTAACATTAACCTTTTCAACAGTTTCACCACCAAAAACAGGGGCTAAACAAACAGGCTGTAATTGAAAAGGACTAAAAGCACCTCTAATAGGAAACTTAGGATGACGACGATATTTAGCAGAACCCCTAAAGGCATTAACAATACCTCTACTGTTATCCGTTCTAACAGTCTTTTTAACAGTTTCATTTTCAGACATTTATTTACTTTCTGATAAAGAAAAACCAGTATCAAAATCGATAACTTCGCATTTGAAACGTTTCTCAATTCTTGACAACTGGTTTTCGACAACACGTAATCTTTTAGATACAAAATCTAATTCAAGCTTGAATTCGTCTAAAAGGTTCATAAAAGCACGATTATTTTTATCATGACTGATAAATAAATCACTTAAAGTGCGATAAAGATTATGTTCCAAACTTTCATCAGAAGACTTCAAAAAAGTATCAATCTCAGAAGAGAGATTAATAAGATATTTTACGTCTTTCTTGATATTTTTAGATAAAACACGAAGATCCATTACTAAAAAATTCCCTTAAAACCGTGATTTAGTATATTTACGTTTAGAACTAACATTAACAACTTGACTTCCAGCAGGAAGTTGCAAAATAAGACCTTGTTGACCTACATTCTTCTTTCTGTAAACACGGTTTCCACTTCTTACAGAACGGTTTTTAAGAGTTTTAGATTTGTAATAATACCAACGACCGTTTTTCATGAATCCAGTAAAACGATTACGAGGTTTAGCAGAACCAGGGTAATTACCACGAGTGTAATAATTACTACCACCAGAATAATTACTACGACCAAAATTACTACGACCGAAATTACTACGACCGAAATTACTACGGGCGTAAGTTCTTTTTCTTCGAAAAACCATTAGTTTTTTTCCTTTTCTTCAACATGTTCTGTATTTTTTTCTTTTTGGTGATTAATCACCAACCGTTTTGTTTGCAGATGTTCAACAAAACGTTCCCATATGTAGTTTAAGTTTCGTTTATGTCTAATTTCGACATACACGATATAAACTAACGTAACCAAATCAATTAATGTTTGATAACCCATAACAATATATCCAATGTTCCATAATACTTAATACCACTCAATTGATTTTTTTGTTTCTTCACGGAAGCATAGGGGGCTTGTGGTCGGGTGTAAGCCGACAACTGTAAGCCGTCCACAGACCCCTTTAGGATTTCTTTTAATTGTTTTGGGTGTGTTGGAATTGTGCAGATAAAATTAGCGAAGCGAAGTACTTGATATATATATGCACAACTGACACCTTTTTATTTAGGTGTTAATTTTTAATGGAAATTGATTCTCGTTTTTCTAAATTAATGTCTCTTTGGGATTATGGTTATACTTTTAAATATGTTGCACTTGATCACGTTAGTCTTTTTTATGAAGCCATTGAATCTTTGGCGGAAAATATTTTGGTTTCCCCTCCTGATTATGGTGATGATAGTGTTTTAGAACATTGTTATTCTTCTAAATATGGAAATCATGAATTTTCTTATTATTGGATATTTTTAAAAAGAATTTATTATTATTTTTTAAATATTCGTATGAATAAGCGTGAAAATCGGGAATATGTTTCTATCTATGATATGCCTGAATTGTCAACTGTTTTTGTTTATTTTAATTTACCAGAATCATTTTATGAGCCTTTTAATCTTTATTCTAAAGGTTTTTATGGTTATTATCCTTTTCTTAGAATTAATGACCGTCTTATAAAAGAAATTTATGGTGATTCTGTTTGTCGTCGTAGTAATTATAGGTTTATTGATAAAGATTTATTTTTAAAACTTTATGCTAAAATAAAAGTTTCTGATTTTTATAGATATGAAAAAAATCATTCTTGTTTTTGTTTGGATTTTTCTGGTGGTTGTTGTAATCCAGTTGTATTAGTTATGGTTTATACTGATATAGTTGTTATTTTTGATATTGGATATAAATATAATTATTTTTTTTATATTTTGGCTCGTTGTCGTCGTTGTTCTGTTTGTTGTAAGAGTAGGGGCATGTTTTGGCTTCGTCGTGCTCAAACTGAGGTTATGCGTTCTTCTCGGACATGGTTTATTACTTTAACTTTTAGCCCATCAAACCATATAAAAAATTATGCCCTTACTATTGGGCAATATGTTGAAAGTTTATCTATTGAAGACCGTAATTTTTTTTACGGTAAAAAAAAGTATGGAACTATTATTGAAGATATAAGGAGTCTTAATATTTCGGATGTTGATTTAAAGTTTCGTTTACTATGTAAAGGATTCGGTGATAAGATTGTTTTATTTTTAAAGCGTCTTCGAAAGAATACATCTAAAAAATTTCGTTATTTTATTGTTTTTGAAAAACACAAAAGCGGTAATCCTCATGCACATATGCTAATTCATCAGAAATCAGGGGAAGAGTTATTAAAAAAGGCAGAAATTCAAGAAGAATGGATTAGAGAGGGTTTTTCTCATGTTCGTCTTTTAAGAGAGGATTTGAATACTGCCCGTTATGTGTGTAAATATCTTCTGAAAGAAGATTCAAAAGGCATTAGAGTAAGAGCGTCCTTTTGTTACGGTTCTATGAAATAGATTCGTCCTAGGGGCAACCTAGGCTTGTACGGACGGCGTACGTACCGTACTGGACTGGTGTGTAGCCACAACACCAGTTGTCATTGACTTACCCCCAGGGTGTTGGGCGAAGCGTAAAGGAAGTGTAGTGAAGCCAAGTTTAAGTTTGCGAAGCAAGGGGAAACACATAACGTTTTAAAAGGGTGAAAAAACAAATGAAATTTATTAAAAATATTTTTATGGGAATTATTGAAATTATTTTTTTATTTTTATTTGCGGTATTATTGAAAATATAATTCGTGATTTTTTAAAATATTTTTTTAATATTGATTTAGGTTTTGGTTATTTTTTTTGGTTTCCTATTTTTATATTTTCTTCTCTGGGATATTTAGGCAATTTTTTTTCTTTTATAAGGCGTATTTTTTGGAAAATTAGATTTCGTTATGATTTTCTAAAAATGTATTTTATTGTCAGAATGTTTTTTAGAAAACTTCTTTTAGAGCTTAAATATTCTGATGATTTTAACAATCTTTGGAAAATTATTGGTAATTTCCGTTATTATAGTATGCTTGTTTTTTTGTTTTTTTGTTTTTGTTTTTTAATTGGTGTTATGTCATATGAATTCTTCATTTATAAATTTTTTGTCTAAACAAGATAAAAGAAATAAAAATTATGTATATTTCTATTTAGCTTGTGCTGTTTCTGCATATGCGGTTTCTAAAGCTATGGGTTTAGATGAGGGTAAGATTTTTGCACATCTTATATCTGGTGGTAAATCTATTAAGTATTATAATAAGGCTATGACGGAAGAAGATTATGAAAAGCATACTCGTTATATAGAATCATGGGAAGGTAAGGGAGTTATTGATTATTATTTACCTTTATTAATAAAGGATATAATATCTTATTTAGGTAGTTTAGCTAAATTATCATCTGCTTCTACAGATTCTTCTACGGATGTTCCTGAAAAGGATTTAGTTCCTGAAAAGGATTTAGTTCCTGCAATTCCTCCCGTTACTATTCCTTTTGGGGAAGATTTACTTTCTGTTCAAGGCTTTTATTTTCATGGTGAATCTTCTTTGACTAATGAATATATTTATGATTATGTTTGGGTTGGTTCGAAACTGACTCCTGTTTATAAAACTATATCGTATCATATTAATGGTTGGAGTGAGTTTTATGATAAAATGTTTTCGGGTTCTTTGTTTATTGCTTCTTATAATCCGATGACAACTTTATCTACTGCTTTAGTTAAAGCATTAGAATATATTAAGGCATGCCTTGATAAGGATGAATTTCCTTTTGGTGCTCATGGTTTTTCTTTAGGGCAGAAATCATCATTTTGGAAAGATCATATATTAATTTTAGGTGGTTTGCTTCCCTATGTTCCGCCTTATAATTTTTCAATACCTATATCTGAGCAACTTAAAGAAATAAAAAAGAAATATTCTTTTTTATATAGTTCTCCTGCTGATAGTTGGATTAAAGTTATATCTAAGCCTAAGGAAACTATTTTCCCTAAACGATACATACCTAAAACAAAACGTATTAGTAAACAAGCTTTTGTTAATAAAGCTTTAGAGCAATTTTATACCGATCATTCTTATGACACTGTTTATGATGGAGGTAGTAAATTATCTGAAATGGCTTCTAGGCGTGTTTTGTCTGCTAATCGTGAGTATAGCCGCCTTTATGGTGCTTCTTTGGCTTTAGCTTCTGCGGGATTACAAGTTAGAGGAGGGCGACAAAACATTAGGGAAAATACATTAGTTCCTCCTGTTCCTTATATTACGTCGCCTAATATTTCTATTCCTTTGGAATCTGATGTTCCTATTAGTTCTTCTAGATCTCTTTGCTCTCCTATCCCGTCTACAATTCCCTTTTCTATTAATCCTGTTAAACCTGTAACTGTTCCTTTTCCATCTATTACTATTCCACAGTACAAGCCTTATAATTTACCTGCAGAGAAGTATTTTTATTTGGTGCATCCTGTAACGGGTGTTATTACGCCGGTTATTTCTACTACTGTTGCACATGCTTTAGCAATTCCCGCCCCGCGTATTTTAGAGGGTAAGAATAGAAGTGCATACGGTATGGCGTATATGGCATATGCTAAGGCTACACGTCTTGTTTTTGGTGTTCATCAAGAAATTGATGAGATTGTTAAGCGTTTTTATGATGCTTTACCTAAAAAAATTACACGTTGGAAAGGTAAAGATGGTAAGTGGAGGAGGCGAGAGATTAGTATTCCTAATATGATTGATGTTGTCGTTAGGAATTTTGACAAGGTTGATTTTGTTAGTGTTTGCGAAAATACTATCAATGATGAGTTTACTGACCGTTTTATCGGTTTTTTTGGAACGATGGCTAAAAAAGTATCTAAAAGTGCGGGTTATACTTTTCCTTTAGGTCTTGATACTGGCAATTATTTTTATAAAAAATTTGCTGGGCGTTCTAAACCTTTGAGTTCCGAACATATGATTGAGGAACTTGATAGAGCTTTTAAGGGAACTACTGGTAGTGAAAAAGGTTTCTTGGCATCTGTTAAAGATTTTTGGAAGAAACAATCAAAATCTGTTGGTATTTCTGAAATGTTCCGTTCTTTGCTTTATGATAGAGCTGTTAAAGATGTTCGTAGTGAACAAGGACACATTGTTTTAAAAAAGGGTGATTTTATTGTTGATAATAAACAAGTTTTGAAAAGTGCTTTAAAACAAACAACAAGCGGTATTCTTCTTGGTTCTGATGGTACTGTTTTTGATGAAGAGATGTTTAATTCTAATTTTAGAGATCGTAGACTTAAAGTTAGTACGTATGGGACTCCGCTTACTATGGAAATTGTAGGACATTAGATTTTTATTTATTGTTATATGTTAATATTTATGTTATGAGATATATAGATTTTTGGTTTAAAGGTCGCTGAATAAGTATTATGGAACTTCTTAATGACGCATCGGAAATAGGATATTCCTCGAACTTTTGAAAATAATTTCAATCTTTTCTTGTTCAAACAAGTCATAGTATTATTCAGCTTAATGATATCCCAAAGAATCCAACAAGCCAATCCAAGATAACAAAATAAAACTAAACCAGACAAATAACCAATAAACATATTTATTCTCCATATCTAAAGATAGGTTTTTCTATATAACCAGGAACGTCTTTACGTTTAACACCCTTAGGAATAATAGTAGTTCCTTTCTCAGGAAAAGACCAAAGACAACCAATAGTAGGTTTGTAATGAATAGGATTGTACTCAGATTCAAGACCTCTTACCCTTTCTTCATAAACCCTTTTTTCATGTTCCTCCAACATAGTCGCAACGGCAGACTTAGGTTCGTCAGGCTTAGCAACGAAAGGCTTAATAACCAAAGGCTTAGCAACGGAAGAATTAACAGAACTAGTTGCATCTTTAAGTTTAACCTCGCCAGTTGTAGGGTCTAAAGAATGATATTTATAATCAAAAGACAAACGTTTCTGTTCATCAGAAGATACAACACGAGATTTAAATTGTATGTCTGCTAAACCGTCATAATGAAAAGAGTGACCATCATCCATAAATAACGAAGCTATATCTTCAGAAGAAGCATAAGCACTTTTACCAAAATTAACAGCATTACCGACAAAATTATAAGGGTCTTTCTCATCAGAAACACTAACAAACTGTTCCCCGTTCCGATAAAGGTCTGCAAAATCAATCATATATTCCGAATCTCTACCCGAATAAACACCCTTGTTTTTTTCAAAAACTTTAACGGAATGATGATAATCAGAACGCAAAACATCAGGCTGAAATAAATTTAAATCACTCATATAGGAAGTAAGCGTTCCCAATTGGTCTTTAGCATATACCTTTGGTCTTAAAACCATTAATGACAAAACAAATCCAGGATGATTAAGATATTTACGCTTACGACGATAACAAAGCATATGGTTATAATCAAACTTTAAATTACTGACATATTTACCCGTAGAAATATCATAATGATCTCTAGGCATCTGATAAGAACGATGAAAACCTAATAATTCAGGGGGGTAGGGTTCACGCAATTTAATCTTTTCTTCTTTAATACGTTCAATATCAAATCCGAAATAACGCATATAATCGCTAAAAGAAAAAGATGTTGAACCCTCAGCATAAAGCTTTTCCCAAGTCTTATATTGTTCGCTTTCAGCGGTTTCCTCAACAGATTGCTCAATTTCTTCATCAGGTAAAAAATCTTGAATGTATCCTTTACTTTGCACATGGCAAATTGGCAAGCCTCTATAAGTATACTTATCCCATGAAACCGCAACATTATTCTCACGTGGTCTAAAATATGTTTCCGTTACGGATTTCAAACAACGCTTAATATAATTAATCCCAGAACGATGATAATAATTAAGTTTACTACCAGATGATACAGATTCAGAATAGGTATCTACATTATTAATAACCGAATCTGAAGAAAACTTCGCTAAATCAAGGTACATATCATCAAAAGAAATCAAAGGGACATAAAAAACATAGAATTCATGCCAAAAACCACTTAAAGAATTTTTTAAACGAGTTGAAACAAGTTTCAAATTAACAGAAACCTTTTCAACAGTTTCACCACCAAAAACAGGGGCTAAACAAACAGGCTGTAATTGAAAAGGGCTAAAAGCACCTCTAATAGGAAACTTAGGATGACGTCGATATTTAGCAGAACCCCTAAAGGCATGAACAATACCTTTACTGTTATCCGTTCTAACAGTCTTTTTAATAGTCTCATTCTCAGACATTTATTTACTTTCTAATAAAGAAAAACCAGTATCAAAATCGATAACTTCGCATTTGGAACGTTTCTCAATTCTTGATAACTGGTTTTCAACAACACGTAATCTTTTAGATACAAAATCTAATTTAATTTTGAATTCGTCTAAAAGGTTCATAAAAGCACGATGACTTTTATCATGACTGACAAATAAATCATTTAAGGTGCGATAAAGATTATGTTCCAAACTTTCATCAGAAGACTTCAAAAAAGCATCAATCTCAGAAGAGAGATTAACAAGATATTTTACGTCTTTCTTTATGTTTTTAGATAAAACACGAAGATCCATTAATAAAAAACTCCCTTAAAACCGTGATTTAGTGTATTTACGTCTAGTATTAACATTGACAACTTGAGTTCCAGAGGGAAGTTGTAGAACAAGACCTTGTTGACCTACATTTTTCTTTTTATAAACACGGTTTCCACTTCTTACAGAACGATTTTTAAGAGTTTTAGATTTATAATAATACCAACGTCCGTTTTTCATAAATCCAGTAAAACGGTTGCGGGGCTTACTATAACGAGAGTAATTACTACGACCGAAATTACTACGAGCATAAGCATAAGTTCTTTTTCTTCGAAAAACCATTTAGTTTTTTTCCTTTTCTTCAACATGTTTTATTTTTGTAGATTTTTCTTCTTGGTGATTAATGACCAACCGTTTTGTTTGCAGATGTTCAACAAAACGTTCCCATATGTAGTTTAAACTTCGTTTATGTTTAATCTCGACATAAACGATGTAAACTAACGTAACCAAATCAATTAATGTTTGATAACCCATAACAATATATCCAATGTTCCATAATACTTATTATGCGACAAAAGAATATTGGCGATATTCTGTAATATCACTCTCCAATCTCTATCTTTGGAGAAATAATTTCTTTAGCAATTTTCAGACAAAACCTTTTTCAATGTAATATAAACAAATGCAATTGAACAAAATTTATACCTTGATGGTATAAAAAACGTGAGTAAAGTTTACACCTCTCATTAATATAAAAAAGGCGTTTAGCTTCTAATTCCATGCAATGAATTGTTCTTTTGACATTTTCAAGATGCAAATCAGATAGTTTTTCTATATTCGTTCAAAAAGCTAAAATATTTTTTTATAAATTAATCTAGTTTTTATATTGTTCAATTTCACGTATCGCATCTTGAAAAATATGACAACTAATGTCGTCATCTATCTTTTGGGAAATAATCTCTTTGGCATATTCTATAGAAAAATATGCTAATTTAATATAAAAAAGGCGTTTAGCTTCTAATTCCATGCAATGAATTGTTCTTTTGACATTTTCAAGATGCAAATCAGATAGTTTTTCTATATTTTTACAATTATCATCTTTAATAAGCTTTGCCTTTTGTTCAGCGACGACAATAATTTCACGAACATCTGTTCCTATCTTACTATACTTTTCTTTGTACTGCACCAAAACGTTTTCCGCTTCCTCACGTAAACGTCGTGCTTCAAAAAGTTCGTCACGAATGCGATCAGCACGTGCATCTAGAAAATACAATACTTTTGCAGGAACTCGCAAATATATTAATAAGAGGATGAAAGCAACAAGAGACGTAAAAACTAAAAAAGTCTCATCAAAATGCATCTACGCCTTCCCTTCCCTTATTTTAATTTTCTTCATTGCAACATCTATATCTACATCTGATATAGAAATGCCCATCAGCTTGTGAATCAAATCCTTGGTAATCCCTTCTGATACAGATTGCAGTTCCTTTAATGATTTTTCTTGGGTAGATTCTATTTTTCTTTGCGCAACTGATATTTCATGCAATAAATCTTTTTCGAACATTTTTCTTTTGCATTCTAAATTCTGTTCGGCATCAATGATAGCTTTTTGGACAATTTCCTTTGCATTTGTACGGGCAATTGCCAACGCTTCTTCATAAGATGCAGTCATCGAATTTAGTTCCATAACGGCAGCCTCCATTTTACTCTGATCAGATGAGATTTGATTATGACGCAATATCATACCAAAAGCTAATCGAGGCAAAACAAAGCGATGCATTATCCAGTAAAAAATACCAAAAATAACGACAAGCCAAAAGAACTGCGATAAAAATGTACTCGTATCAAAGGGAGGAAATTTACTAGAAAAATCAGAAGATGTAGCCATAGAATGATCTTATTGAACGAATGATAGATAAAAATTATTCAAAGAATACCTCTAATGATCTGATGATTTGCTATCCCTAGCATATAGCCAGAAGACAGCAGATATCAATCAAAAAAATATACCTTTAAATCACAAAAAGAAGAAGTATTACTATGAGAAGTAAAAATATTCCTAATGATTCAGCAACTGCAGCAAAGACTAAAACGCGCGCCTGCTGATCCGCTGCCGCAGATGGATTGCGCAAAGCCCCCGATAAGTAACTAGAAAAAATATTACCAATGGCAAGTGCAACAAATCCCATTCCTAAGCACGCCATACCGATCGCAATATATTTTGCTGCTCCAGAATAATAAGAAATCGCTATACGAGCTGCTTCTGTTTCCATTATTATAGTCTCCTCATGAACCGATTATAGTAAAATATAAATGATTTTTTCAAAATCATTTCCTTAGATTTCAATGCTGATCATCTTGATATACATCACCGATATATAGACACGTCAACATCAGAAAAATATAGGCCTGCATAAATGCAACAAAAAATTCAAGCCCTGTTATAGCAACATTCACAAATACTGGCAAAAGTGAAAAAACCATCCCTAACATACCCAAAGATAGAATAGAAAAATAAAATCCAGCGAATACTTTTAACATAATATGCCCTGCCATGATATTTGAAAATAAACGCAAAGACAAACTAATTGGGCGCGAAAAAAAAGAAGCAATTTCTACAAAACAAACCAGTGGTCGCATGACCATAGGTATTCCAGAAGGAAGAAATAGTTTTAAAAAACCCCAACCATTTACATAAAATCCAGATATGATAACAACCAAAATTACTAAAAGTGCAAAAGTTGTTGTTATAACAATCTGACTTGTAAACGAGAAAAGATACGGAAACATACCCAATAAATTAGCGGTTGTTAAAAAAAGAAAAAGTGAAAAAACAAAAGAAAAAAAACTCTTAGATCGAGGTCCGGCAGAATTACACAAGGTTGACATGACAAACTGATACGTAATTTCTAAAACAGATTGCAAACGCGTAGGACAAATTCGATATTTACGCACAGCCATAAAAGAAAAAGTCAATATAATTAACGAACTAATAAGCATTGAAAGAGAAGAATTTGTGAAAGAAAAATCAATACCACCAATTTCAATCGGAATGATTTTATGCACAACGAATTGACCCATGGGAGATTTAGACATGAACTATATTCTTCCTTAAAGCTATCGTAAAATCAAATCAACGCTAAATTAACATACAATAAAAAATAAGCACAGTTGAGCAAAAAAAATCTATATAAAAAAATATTACTAAGAAAGCTTACCTTCTGCAGGATAAATAAAAAAAACCAAGATGTCTACATAAAATACTTATATCAAACCTTATATTTTGTCATAAAACAAACAACAACACTAATAAATTTACTTTTTTAAATACTTATTTATATTTCATCAAAATCAAGAAATCATACTCTATAAAAAATATTTCATTGTATGTTATACAATAGTTTAAAATCTAAAAAATCCAATCATGTTGCCTTAGGATTCCCTTATAACAAATAATCCAAAAACTTTCATGTTCAGTGGCATCAATATTATGGCTGTGAAAGCCTCCAAAAAGATTCTGATTCATTGGAAAAAATACCCCTATACATAATTTAATCCTAGTCGAAGAAGACCTTATCTTGTTCCAAATATTAAATTCCAAGCAAACAAACAATCAATTTCACCTACAACTATATTTAAGGAAAAAGGTCAAGAGATTAATTGCGTCATAAGTGAAAAAATTAAGAAAAAAAAGATAATTTAAATGTATCATTGTTTATCAATTAAGAGGTAACTATATATTTTTTCAAAATAAAATACTTTTTTTATAGGATAAAACCAACTGCATAATAAAACATTAATCTCTCAGGAAAAAATAAGCAATCATACGCTCCATCCTCAAAAATAAAGCATTTTAGACATTAATCAAAGAGAATCATTTTTCAGTATTTTACAAGATCTCCCTTATCAAAGAGTCTCATCGCTTATCATAAATTTCCAGGGATTTTGTCATAAATAGAGTTTGAATAATTCTTTTAATTTATAAAGAAGAATAGCTGATCACGTTATGCAATGCTTTTAAAAAAGCATCAATATCTTCCTGAGTAGTGGTATCGCCACAAGAAATGCGCAAAGCACCTTGCGATGTATCATAGCCCATCGCCGCTAATACATGATTTTTTTTAAGCTTTCCAGATGAACATGCGGATCCAGCAGAGACAGAAATGCCTTCAAGATCAAGAGCAATTTGTAAAACTTCTGCTTTTAGAAAGGGTATACTAAAACAACAGGTATTCGAAATGCGTTGCTCATCTGCGCCATAGATCATAATATTTGGAATTAAGTCTTTTAAGCCTCTTTCCAAATAATCTCGTAGGGAAGTAATACGAAAAGAACGTTCTTGTATATCTTCGTTCATTTTCTGTGCTGCGGCAGCAAATCCACAAATAGCCGCATAATTTTCTGTTCCTGCACGATGCCCTTTTTCTTGATCCCCTCCCCGTAAAAGAGGAGAAGGTAACAAAATATCTTCTCGAAAAACAAGTGCTCCCGCTCCTATAGGCGCCCCCAGCTTATGTGACGATATAATGAGAAAATCAGCGCCTATTTCTTCTATAGAAAGAGCAATCCGTCCCGCTGCTTGTACGGCATCAACAACTAAAATTCCATCATATTGTTTCACTATTTGTGCAACATCGTGAATCGGCTGAATCACTCCTGTTTCATTGTTAACAAGCATAACAGCAATCATAGGTAGACCACATGCAGAATCTCTCTTATCTAAACAATCAGCCAATGCCTGAATATCAACTATTCCTTTTGATAAAACGGGTATTTCATGAATATGATTAGAAGAAAATTGCCCCCCCGCATAAACAGCAGGATGCTCTATAGCCGACACATAAAGAGAATCTATTTGAATCTTTTGGGATCCCTTGTAAAAGTGGGGTGTTAATACCCAATTCGCCGATTCTGTAGCACTACTTGTAAAAATAACATGATCAGATTTTGCCCCACAAAAATCAGCTATTATACGACGCGATTCTTCAATCTGAAGACGCGTCTTCTGCCCTTCTCTATGAATAGATGAAGGATTACCATGAAAATATAAGGCTTTGATAAAAGATTCTCGCGCAACATCAAGAACAGGCGCTGTGGCATTCCAATCAAGATAAACTCTTTTTAACAATTTTTTCTCTTTTTTGCATAAATATTATTTACAACCAATTGAAAAACAGATATTAGGTACTCTTGTGTCGTTGCTATTACCGTCTTCTATAGTATATAATAAAGAAATTAGTATCAAGTCCAATCGTTTTTTGTTAGCTTTGTTGTTGATTTAATCCTTAAAACGCTATTGGATTGATTTTAGTTCCTAACTTCTTTCTTAGAAAAGTGCTATTACATCATGCCAGAAGTAGTTTTTAATGGCCCATCAGGCCGTTTAGAAGGACGTTATCAACCTTCTACAAATCCACATGCTCCTATTGCATTGATCCTTCATCCTCATCCACGATTCGGTGGATCAATGAATGATAATATCGTTTACCAGTTATTCTATCTCTTCCAAAAAAGAGGATTTGTCTCATTGAGATTTAATTTTCGAGGTATCGGAAGAAGTGAAGGAGAATTCGATTATGGTGACGGAGAATTGTCCGATGCAGCAGCAGCTTTAGATTGGGTTCAATCTCTCAATCCAGAAAGTAAAAGTTGTTGGATTGCCGGTTATTCTTTCGGAGCATGGATTTCTATGCAGCTTTTGATGCGACGCCCCGAAGTCAATGGCTTTATATCTGTATCTCCCCAACCTAGGAACTATGACTTTTCTTTCTTGGCTCCATGTCCCTCTTCCGGCCTTATTATTAATGGAAGCGATGATACGGTTGCAGCAGCCTCTGACATCAAAGAATTAGTAAATAAGATTATGAATCAAAAAGGAATTTCTATAACCCATAAAGTTATTCCGAATGCCAATCATTTTTTTGTCGATAAAATTGATGAATTGATGAGTGAATGCACTCAATATCTTGATCAATCTTTAAACAAAACAATGGCTTTGCAAAAACCTGCTAAGCAACTGCGCTGAAGTAGTCATTTTTTTAAAAAACAAACAATTATTGACAAAGGTGGAAAGCTATCATTTTTTATGAGGGCTGACTAAACAATTTTCTGAATGTCAAAAACTTTCATAATGATTTTTTTCGTACATTGAAGCAATGCAAGACGATTATTTCTAACTTCCTGATCTTCTACATTAACCATTACATTATCAAAAAAGCTTTCAATAGGTTCATGTAAAGAAAACAAGAGATCTCCAATCCGATGATAGGCATTATTATGCATGCTGTCCTTTATATGGAGGTCGAGATCAGAGATCACAGTATACAGCTTTTTTTCAGCCTCTAAAGAAAATTTCTGAGGAGCGATAGGTAATATTTCCCTTCCTTTTTTTTCTTCTATAGCTAAAATCTGGAGAATACGTTTAGCGGAAAAGAGAAAATTTTTTCCTTTTTCACTATTAAAAAACTCATTTAAATACTTGATAAGATCAACAATAACTAAAAGATTGTCATTTTCAGGTTGTAATATTGCTTCGATGAGATCATGACGGATACCGATTTCACGCAAATATAATTTTAAACGAACATGAAAAAATAGAATGAGATTTTGGTCTTCCACAAACTGCGATAGAGGGATATGAATTTTATTCTCTAATATAATACGAATAATACCAAGAGCCGCTCTGCGCAATGCATAAGGATCTTGCGAACCACTAGGCTTTTCATTAATCGCCCAAAAATTGATGAGAGTGTCCAGCTTATCTGCTAAAGATAAAGTAATTGATATTTTATCCGTTGGAACAGTTTCTAGCGGACCACGTGGTTTAAGATGTTCTTCAATAGCTAAAACGATGGTTTCATTTTGTAAATTCGCATATTCTTTACCTATTTTCCCTTGTAATTCTGGGAATTCCCTCACAATATCCGTACAAAGATCTGCTTTTAATAGCACCGCTGCACGATCTACCAAAGCAATATCAACCCCTATTAATTGCGCTATCTTTTTTCCTAATAATCTTATGCGTGATACTCGTTCTCCTTGCGTTCCTATTTTAGCATGGAATACCACATTCAACGCATCAAGTTTTGCCATACGTTGATCTAACGGTTTGGATAAATCAAGATTAAACTTGAGCGCTGATTCTTTTAAAGAATCTATATCAGGCAAATTTTCTTGGTCGCGTTTCCAAAAATGCAAAGCATCTTCTAAACGAGCAGCAACCACCTTGCTATTCCCTTGTACGATTGCTATTCCACCATCAGAAGCTTGAATGTTAGAAACAAGTATAAAACGATTCGCAAGCTTACCCTGACGAGTACGTGTAACAAAACACTTCTGATTGGTCTTAATAGTCAAACGAATCAGTTCCTCTGGAAGACAAAGATACTTTTCATCGAACGAACCAATCAGAACCTGAACCCACTCAACAAGACCTACAATTTCTTCTAAAAGCCCATCATCTTCTACTAACTCTACTCCATTAACAGAGGATAAAAGACGTGCATCACGAAGAATGGTATTGCGACGATGTTCCGGATCAAGCAATACCTTTGCTTTTTCTAAACCACTTATATAGCTATCAAGACATTTAACTTTGATAGGTTGCGGTGCATGGAAACGATGGCCATAAGTAATATTTCCACAAGGTATTCCTTTCAGATTAAGATCAATTATTGTGCTTTTCCCTTCTTTGGAAAAAAGGACACATAAAATGGATTGTAATGGTCTGATCCACGAAAAATCACTGACAGGAGAATTATTGGTACTCCAACGCATTGATTTAGGCCAAGGAACATTTTGAATAGCGATAGGCACTATCTCTTTTATAATATCTTCTGCTAAACGCTTTGGTTTTTTAATAACTGCTAGGTAAAGATCTCCTTTTTTAGGATCTTTTTTAATTTTACAATCAGAAATTTTTTTTAATCCCGTGGAATGTAAAAACCCTTCAATAGCTTTTTGACTTGCCCCAACTCTTGGACCTAATCTTTCTTCAATCTTTTCAGGAGAAGATGGAGTTAAACCTTTAAGGTACACAAATAAACGACGCGGTGTCCAATATTGACGTATACTCTCATAGCTTAAGCCATATTCTTTCAATAAACGGGTAACGTTTTTACCTAAATCCTCAGTAGCTTTGCGCTGCATACGCGCTGGGATTTCTTCAGAATAAATTTCAAGTAAAAAACCAAGCATCATCGATTACTATTCTTTAGGATTACAAATTATTCATACGTTTAAATACACAATATATATCAAACGTTTACAGGATTTCCTATACAGATTTCTTTTATTCTAAAAGTATATGACGATTAAAACAAGGTACAAAAGCAATAGAATCCACTATTCCTTATCATTACATAAATATCTATTTATCTTATTGTAAGATAAGCTCGTTATACTGAAAAATTTGAAATCCACCCCGTCCTAAAGGACGAGGATTCCTACAGTGTTTAGATTATTGCCTAACTCACCTCAGTGGGTTCCTGCTTCACTGGAAAGCTTAATTGTGCTTCCTCCATAGGCAAATACGGCATTGCCCTGCCGCTAAAATGTTACGAGCAGCGTTGATATCAACATTTTTGGTATATCCGCACTCCTGACACACGCTATTAATCCGTTTAATTTTAACATTTAATTTACTCCTAACCTTTTCTTCTCTTAGCTTTAGTTAATTTATACACAGATAGCTCCTCTTAGCGACGGAAGGAGTAACAAATAACAAATTCTGAGTGACAAAAGACTGATACTTAAATAAACTAATACCATATGATTTAATAACTTTATCCCCCAATGGTTTTATGCTTCTATATTTCAAACTCATACAGATGTCTTTTACGTCAGTAACCACGTCCTCTAATTCTCTAGGAGAGGGGTATTTGGTTAACGGACCAATCTGATATTCGGTTTTTACTATTCCATCGGGTTTATTAACCCCCACGACTCGAGGATTAGCAGAAAATACACATCCAGATATAATGCTTGCCGAAAGAAGTACTACTAATACGTTTAATCTTAACATTTAATTTGCTCCTAATATATAAAAATCAACGTAAAAGTGTATCACTATAGTATTAACTTTTTTGAGTCTAGCCCTTAGCGTACATGCCCACTGTTGTATTTAACGCCGTAGCTCCAAGCCCACCATTTATTAGCATCAGCTGCATCCGTATTCTTTTGATACCAATTATACTCTGTGAGAAAACGACTGACGGTTTGTTGTCTTGAAACCCTTTCTCGATTGATATCTTTGTAAACATCCATATACCGCTGTCCTACCTAAATATCAGCAGAGACACCTGACAGACCTGACATCTCCGATTTCATCCGAAACAGTCCTGCTTCTAGTATGCCCTCTCTTTTAGCCCTCTCCATTCTCTCAAGATGCAAAAACCCAGCCCTTTTGACGTTCTCCTCCGCCAATGAGGATCGGTATCTATCCGCTTCTGCCCTTTGTGTTCCCTCTTTGTATTGAGAAATAGCGGTCGTTACGCCTGCGGTAAACTTAGCCCACTTTGCCCAGTCGACCATTCCTTAATCCTCCGTTGCTAGATGAGCTGTTATAGAAGTCAAACAAAACGGTGATGGCGATGTTTGACGTATAGTCAACTCCGAGTCAATACCGCAGGAATCCTGCATGAATACTTCAAATTCTCCGATTTTCGGCGCACCTTGTAACTGCTCCACACAAACCCAAGAATTGTCTTTTCCTATACGAATCTCAAGGTTTGCGGTATTAATAACTCTTAATGAAACCTTAAAGACACGACGCTTCTTGCCACTTAACCCACCGAAAGGTTCTCCGATATCAATACGAGGAATAGTAACATATCTATTCACTGGTAAATCTGTTTTTCTTCCATATTCAGCATGAGGGACGTCTAATCCTGACAGGGCATCTGGTCGACTAGTATCTGAAATTCTACCAGAATAAGAGCCGAAGACCCTCTCTCCTATAAATTTATCTATTTCCTCTCGGGCCGCAGGTCTCGGGGTAGACGGAGAAGCTGTATAAGATGTCCAAATTCAAAAGTGATGGGGGGCAGTCGGTTTGCGTTTTATCCAGCTTTTGGAGTCTTTAAGATCGTCAAATCGTTTTGAAATAGCATCAGGAAGATCATAGCTTGGCTGTTTGTTTTCTTCCTTAGTATAATCTAAGGACAGTGAAGTATCATCCGCCTCTTTTTCTGTAACTTTAGAAATACTTGAAAGCGGTCTAAGCCTTTCAACGTCCTTGAAGACATTGGAAATCCTCTCATCATCAGATAGGGGCGGCTCCTCCCACAAATCAGCGTGTTTGGCTTCCTCCTTTTAGGCTTCTTTTAGTTCTTCATTTTAACCCTTCACCGTCGTCAGGATCGGTCTTTTCGGCATTACGGAGTTCTTCTACTCTTGCCTTGGCCGTCTTTGTAGATTGGGTAAGTGCTTCCTTTTTTTCATTTGTCTCTTATGGACAAGCTCATGAGTTATAGAGTTTTTAAAATCAATTAAAAACATCTCGTATAGCTCAGTGAAACATGGATCTAAAGCCTCAGCACTAATATAGTTCTTCTCTAATCCATCACTAATTACACCGCTTTCTCCTAAAGATTATCCAGCAAAAGAAAGAAAATAGGAAGTCGGAGATAAAAGCCACCCGCTACCCTCAACTGTAGGAAAGGATCGGAAAAAAAGAGAACCGTCATTACTATAATCCCGCCCAATACGATTACGCAATTCGTTATCGTATTGTCTGACTTTGTTATTAATAACGCCTAATTCAGACCGTACAAGATTATTTCTAGTCTCACACTGACTGCGAACGCTATCATCTTTAGGTAATTTGTTAACAAGAACACGAGCTTCAGCAAGGAAATTATTCAGACCTATTGCTTTTTCTCTTTGTGCCCTTACGGCAAGATCAACTGCATGGTCCTTTTTTATGCCATCGCTTTTCTCAACCTTTTTAATCAAATCTTCCGTGCTCTTCGCAAGGTCTCTAAGAGTTATAACAATTTTACGATAAGAAATCTATGATATAAAAATATCAAAACATACTTCCATAAGCTTTTGTATTCGTGCATTAAGATATTTGGTACCCGGTGAGGGACTCGAACCCTCACGCTTTCGCGTTTGGACCTAAACCAAGTGTGTCTACCATTTCCACCAACCGGGCATGAAAAATATTAGTATGCTGTATTCTCATATTCCATTGATAATTTATTGAATAATTAATCACACAATACTTTCATTGAATCGTTTATAATGTATAAGCCTATAATGCTACAATTATGTTTGATCTACAAAGAGGATTTTAGTCTAAAAGTAGATTACTTGTTTTGTCAACGATTGCAATATAAAATAAAAGCTTATGCCTTCATCATTTCTGATAAAGGCCCATAATATTGTTTATATCAATGAAAAATCTAAAATATGGTCGTATCATCAATTATACGATGATCAACAAATTCTCCTAAACGCTTGATCTCCCATTCTAAGACAATTCCTGTTTTTTTTAGAACTTTTTTGCGAACTAATTCGCCAAGATATTCAAGATCATATCCTGTTGCATTGCCTGTGTTTATCATAAAATTACAGTGCAACTCTGATATTTTTGCCCCACCAAATTCTAATCCACGACACTGGGATTCTTCTATTAATTTCCATGCAGAATGGCCCATAGGATTTTTAAAAGTAGATCCTCCGGTTTTCTCTTTGATTGGTTGTACCGTTTGACGATGAACAGATACCGTAGAGATGGCAGATCGAATAACATCTTGAGATTCTGGAAATCCCTTTAAAAAAACATGAGTAATGATATAATCTTTTGGAAGGAGTGAATGACGATACTGGTATCCCATTTTATTTTGCGGGATAATGTGTTGATTGCCCATACGATCCATGGCATGCACTTCTACAACACATTGAGAAGTTTCACAATTATTAGCGCCAGCATTCATATATACTGCACCCCCGATAGATCCTGGGATGCCATAAAAAAAATGCAACCCCCCAATACCATGGTGCATAGCCCAGTTAGCTAGAAATTTTCCTGAACAACTAGCCCCTACAACAATTTCACAATCACTTTTCATTTCAATTTGGCTAAAGCCAGAATGCGACAATCGTAAAACAACGCCTTTAATACCAGCATCACGCACTAAAATATTAGAACCAAGGCCTACGATTGTTATGGTAATATCGTTTGGTAAAAGTGTTAGAAAATATTTTAAATCATGAATATCTTTGGGCTGAAACATGAATTCCGCATTACCACCTGTACGAAACCATGTCACCTGTTTCATTGGAAAATTTTCCTGAAATTTTCCTCTTAATTGTTGAACTCGTTTTCTAAAAGAGACGAGATATTCTTTCATGAGTCACATCATACATACATTTTTTTGTTCGGTAACTAACTCTAGTTCTCCGATCAAAGAAGCTGCCCATTGGGTGATATTTCCCGCCCCGAAGAAGATAATAAAATCACCCGGCTCTACAATATCTAATATTTTGGAAACGAGATGATCAAAAGAATCCAAGTAATATGCTTCAGGATGTCCACTTTCTTTAATTTTTTGCACCAATTCCTGAGAAGAAAACCCTGATATAACTTTTTCTCCAGCAGCATAAACAGGAGAAATCAGTACAGTATCAGAATCAACAAAACATTTGGAAAATTGATCGAAAAGCGTCGAAAGGCGGGTATAACGATGCGGTTGATGAATGGCGATAACCTTGCCAGGACAAATTTGACGAACGGCAGAAAGAACAGCACTAATTTCTACTGGATGATGACCATAATCGTCAAAAATATGCACATCATTCCAAATTCCAATGAGAGTAAACCTTCTCTTGATACCAGAAAATCCCGCCAAACCTTTTGCAATATCTTCAGATGACAAGCCTAATCTATGAGCTATAGCAATAGCAGCAGAAGCATTAGAAATATTGTAATTGCCAATCAATGGTAAAACAAGATCTTTAATTTCTATAGGGGTTGGGGTCAAACTACCCTGAAGAGTAACATCAAAGATCGAACGACCTGAATATTTTCTGATATTAGAATAGCAAACGTCAGCTTGAGGATGTTGACCATATGTAATGATTTTACGATTTTGAATCCGCGCAACAAGAGAAAGAATTTCTGGATGATCTAGACAAACCACTGCGAAACCATAAAAAGGAACATTATCAATAAACTTATAGAAAGCAGCACGAATAGCATCAAAATCGCTATAATAATCCAAGTGCTCTGGATCAATGTTCGTAACGACTACAATATCTGAAGGTAATTTTATAAACGTGCCATCTGATTCATCCGCCTCAACAACAATCCACTCACCTGTTCCTATACGGGCATTGGTTCCGTAAGAATTGACAATCCCCCCGTTAATCACTGTTGGATCTAAATTGCCCTGTTCGAGTAATGCTGCGATTAATGAAGTCGTTGTCGTTTTGCCATGTGTTCCACTCACTGATATAGACTTGCGAGCACGCATGAGTCCTGCAAGCATTTCAGAGCGATATATTATGGGAATATTTCTTTCACGTGCCGCAACACATTCAACATTGTCTTTATCAATCGCCGTAGAAACCACAAGAATTTCGGCATTACCAATGTTTTCTTCTTTATGACCAATGGAAACTTTAATACCTTGTTTATGAAGTCTTTGAACATTAGGGCCAAGGATTACATCTGATCCTTGCACTTGATAGCCTGTATTGTGCAAAACCTCAGCGATACCACTCATCCCTATTCCACCTATCCCTACAAAATGTATAGGACCAACCCCATGTGGAATTAGCATGTGTATTTCCTTCCTAAACTAGATACACTCTCTTTGCGAGCAAGTTGTTCAACCAAATCTGATAGCAATAAAACAGCCTTGTATTTTCCTTTCATAGAAACTTGTTTAGCCATCTGAACTAAACTCTCTGGGTTTTTCATAGCAGAAGAAATCTCATTAGCCAATCGTTCGGGAGAAAGAAAATTTTGTGTTATAACTTTAGCTCCTCCTCCTTCTTGTAAAAACCAAGCATTATGCAATTGATCTTGGTTAATAGAATGTGGATAAGGAATAAGAATTACTGGACGTCCTATAACAGCTATCTCAGACACCGTCAAAGCTCCTGATCGACATATCAACAAATTTGCTTCAAAAATGTATTTTTCTATGTCTTTAAAAAAAGAAGAAATATGTGCTTTCAATCCTAGATCATCATATATTTTTTGTACTATTTCTTTTTCATCTTCTTTCACTTGTTGTGTAATAATGAGTCTTTGACGTTGTTCTTTTGGTATCAGAGCGATGCTCTTAGGAATAATATCTGAAAAAACCTTTGCTCCCTGACTCCCTCCAAATATCAACAAACGAAAAGGTTGATTAGAATAACTTGCCTGATAAGGAATATTAGCCATTTTGATAAATGCATTGCGTACAGGATTTCCTGTTATAATAATTTTATGTGATAACAATCCTTTTTTAGAAGATAACAGACCTCCTGCAATAACTTTAACTCCCCAAGATAAGAGACGATTTGCTCTTCCCATTACAGCATTTTGTTCATGAATCATAGAGGGTATTTGCAATATTATTCCTGCCAACATAGGAGAGAGAGTATGATACCCTCCAAAACCAACAATGACTTTAGGTTTGAGTTTTCTTATCAGACGTAAAGAAACGATGAATCCTTTCCACAACGCCATTAAAGAACGAAAAATTACAACAGGATTAGATAATCTAATCTGAGAAGAAGGAACGACATATATTTCCTCTGGAGAAAAATCTTCAACAAAACATTGAGCACGATGATCTATTGCTAAATAAACAGGATATCCTCTTTTTTTTAATTCATGAGACAATGCTACTGCAGGGAATACATGTCCTCCGGTTCCACCCGCCACTAATAATATGGCATTTTTTTTTGCAAGATTATAATCATATTTTGTCATACTTACGATCCTGCAATATGACTATAATTTTGATCTTTTTGATAAGCGCGCTTTTCGGGACGACGACACATCAATGCCAATAGATAACCCATTGTAACACACATTCCCAAGATAGAAGATCCACCATATGAAATAGCAGGCATTGTCATACCTTTAGTCGGAAGAAGATGTAAGTTAACACCAATATTAATAAAGGCTTGAAGAGCTATCTGCAACGCAAGACCAAATATAGAAATACGAATAAAATCATCTGATTCAGTTAAAGAATAGAGAAATGCACGTATCACCACAAAAGCAAAAATACATAAAATAACAATACAAAATAGTATACCAAATTCTTCAGCAGCTACAGAAAAAACAAAATCCGTATGGCTATCAGGAATAATACGTTTTATAACCCCTTCCCCTGGTCCCTTACCAAACCATCCACCGTTAATGATGGCATCACGTGAACTATCCGATTGAAAAGAATCCCCTATTCCTGTCATAAAATGATTAATACGAATAGAGACATGAGGCATCGTTTGATAGGCCATAAATAAAATGATTGCTCCTACAAAAGCAAATACAATAATCCATAACCATGAAATACCTGTAATAAAAAACATACAAGCCCATATAGAAAATACTAGAACACTTTGACCAAAATCAGGTTGAGCGATTAATAGAGATATCACAATTCCAAATAATATCAGAGAGAAAATATTCCCTGGTATTTCTGGATGGCACATTTGTTCTGCAAAAAACCAAGCACATACGATAATGAAAGAAGGCTTCATCAATTCAGAAGGCTGAATTGATGTTCCTGCAATATATAACCAACGTTTAGCACCTTTAATTTCCATTCCCCAGAACAACGTTAATACCATGGCAATTAATGCCACCAAAAGCAAAATAAATGCTGTGTTCTTTACTTTTTGTGGTGAAAAAAATGAAAAAGATATCATAGTGATGATGGATGGAACAAGAAAAAGAGCGTGTCTTTTGACAAAATAAAAGCTCCCTAATCCCAATTTTTCTGCCACAGCAGGCGATGCCGCAAAAGATAACATCAATCCCAAGCCTAACAAAAGTAAAAATGCCACGAGAGAAAACCAATCTACGATCCAAAACCATTCCGATAGAATTCCTCTTTCAGATCGTTTTACCATGGAAATTTCCTTTCTTCCTCTATATCTACAAGCATTTGTATATTCTTTATCTCAGAAACCTGTGACATAAAAGAAAATCCTCGCTCTTTAAAATTTTTATATTGATCAAAACTTGCACATCCTGGAGAAAATAATACAACCGAAGGAATTGTTGTATTAACTACATCACGAACAACGCTTGTAAGAGCTTGATCAAGGGTTTGAAAAACATCACATTCTACTTTTTCTCTTAGATGATGGGCAAATATAGTCGCAGAATCACCTATAAAATAGGCTTTTGCTACTTTGGACAAAAAAGGAAAAATAATTGAAAAATCATCAGACTTAGATAAACCGCCTCCAATCCAATAAATTACACGTTTTTCATTTAAAAATGCATGCATAACAGAATGCAGATTCGTTGCCTTAGAATCATTAATAAAAATAACCTGTCCTAATTGCGCTATCTTCTGTAAACGATGTGTCAAACCGTTAAATGAAGATATAGCTCTCTTGATCTCATCTATTTTTAAACCTAATCGCATACAAACCGCAATAGATGCGGCTACATTGTGCATATTATATCTCCTGTCTTCTTGAGATAAAGCAAATATAGTTTTTGATGTCGAAGAACATTTA
Source organism: Candidatus Liberibacter solanacearum CLso-ZC1 (assembly GCF_000183665.1). Classification (NCBI taxonomy): domain Bacteria; kingdom Pseudomonadati; phylum Pseudomonadota; class Alphaproteobacteria; order Hyphomicrobiales; family Rhizobiaceae; genus Liberibacter; species Candidatus Liberibacter solanacearum. The sequence goes on along the minus strand of NC_014774.1, from coordinate 720,337 downwards.
ATATGGGATCCATCAATATAAAAATCAGAATCTGATGGCATAGGTTGAGATGATATTCTCGTCATTGAATGTCCTGCAGTAGCCATATCAGATGCGACTGTCTTACATAAATCATCATTCATACAAATGACAGCATGTTGGCTCTTTGCAACGAGCTTTTTTTTAATCCTAGCATAATTTTCCAAAGTATTATGTCGATCAAGATGATCAATAGAAACATTTAAAAGCACCCCAATTGAAGGATCAATCGTTGGAGTTAAATCTATTTGATAAGAAGAACACTCAATCACATAAAAACGATGGGAAGAAAAATCTGCAAGATTTAAAATCGGATTACCAATATTGCCACCTAATTGCACATCATAACCATTTTGGTTCAAAATATGAGAAATCAACATAACAGTAGATGATTTACCATTAGTGCCAGTAACAGCTATAAAAGGAGAATGAAACGTAGAAAAACGCCTTTCACGCACAAATAATTCAATATCTCCAATAATTTCAACATTAAATTGATTGGCTAGTTTAACACACCAATGAGCCTTATCCCCAGTAAGAGGAATACTCGGAGATACAATAAGAGATGAAATCTTTGACCATTGAATAGTTCGAAAATCAACGATTTCTATGCCCATATCTTTTGCTTGTGTCAAAGAATGAGAATGATCATCCCAAGCAATGACATGTGCACCTGAATTCTTCAGAGCGCCGACAACAGATAATCCTGAACGGCCTAATCCTAAAACAGCAATCAAGCGATTTCGAAAATTTTTTAAGTTCATAAAAAAACTAACGCATTTTCAATGTTAATAATCCAACGACCGCTAATATAATAGCAAAAATCCAGAAACGGATAATTATTTGACTTTCAGCCCATCCTTTTTTTTCAAAATGATGATGAATAGGAGCCATTAGAAAAAATCGCCTTCCAGTCATCTTAAAATATAATATTTGAATAATGACAGAGAGTATTTCAACAACGAATACCCCTCCGATGATAATCATAACAACCTCATGTTTAGTCGAAACTGCGATTCCTCCAATTAATGCACCTAAAGCAAGCGAACCCGTATCTCCCATAAAAACAGAAGCTGGTGGAGCATTAAACCATAGAAATCCTAATCCTGCGCCAATTAGAGCGCTGATAATGACAACTAATTCGCCCACTCCCGGAACAAAACTGATCTGTAAATAATGTGAAAAAACAATATTCCCAGCGACATAAGTGATAATAGAAAACGCAGCAGATGCAATCATAACTAGCACAATAGCCAGACTATCAAGGCCATCTGTCAGATTAACAGCATTAGCAGTCGCAACAATAACCAAAGCAGCAAAAGGAATAAAAAACATTCCTATATCCAATATAAAATCCTTAAAAAAAGGAAATGTTATAGAGGTCGTCGTTTCTACATTAAAGAGTGAAGATTTCGAATAAAACAGCAAAGCACAAACAGCAAAAGTAGCAAGAACAAGCTCTACAGCAATCCTTATTTTCCACGATAGTCCCTTTTTATCCCCTGTTTTAATTTTCATATAGTCATCACAAAAGCCGACCAAACCAAAGCCTATAGTTAAGAACAAAATGACTTTGACGTGCAGAGAGGACATATCAGCCCATAAAAGAGATGATCCTATAATGCCAACCAAAATCATTATCCCTCCCATAGTAGGGACACCTATTTTTTTAGCATGTATTGGTAAATCGGAAACTCGAGCAGGCTGCCCTTTTTCTCCTTGGAACGAATGGAGCAAATCAATAATCTTAGGACCAATAGCAAGAACAATAAAAACAGAGCTTAAAAATGCTGCACTTGATCTAAAGGTAATATATTTAAAAATATTGAGAATCACGTGATATTCTGAAAAATCAGCCAATCGGATAAACATTTTAACCCCTTGGGTATCTTTATAAAAATTTGCTTATAAAGGTCTTACTGAATAAGTGTAAATTCCTCAAGCAATAATTCGACAAGAGAATGAAATCCACAAGAATGAGAAGATTTTATAACTATGACATCTCCATCAATAAGCGATGATTGGATGAATAAAAGAAAATCATCTATCCTTTCACGGTAATGAACATGCATATCCTTGGGCAACGCATTTTTTAATGCTAGAACGTGAACACCACTCAACCAAACATGTGAAATATTGTATGAACATAATATTTCTGCAAGGTCAATATGAAAGGATTCCGCTCGTTCTCCCATTTCAGACATATCACCGAGTACAGCAATCCGACGCCCTTTTCCATGCGGAGATATTTGAGACAAAACAGATATTGCTGCCCTCATAGAAGTGGGATTAGCATTATAACTCTCATCAATCAGAGTAAAAAAACCTTCTTTCAATGCACAACGATAACGCTTCCCTCTTCCTTTTTGAGGATAAAAAAGAGAAATGTCCTGTATAGCCTTCTCAATAGAAGCATCAAGAAGTGATACAATGCCTAATGTTGCTAGAATATTTTGAGCCATATGACGTCCAACTGCATGGTGAACAACTTCTGCTGATTTCCCTTGCAATTGCACTCTCATCCTAGATTCTTCAGAACATTGCTCTAAGGTCAGTAGCCGGAAATCAGCATCAATAGATTCGCCAAAAGTATAAACGTTGTATATTCCTAACAAATGAGATTTTTCTTTAAGAAATTCAAAAAAAGAATCATCACGATTGAGAAGGACAGTCCCTGTTTTTTCTAATCCCTCAAAAATTTCTGATTTGGCAGATGCAATTTCTTCTATTCCTGAAAAGTTTCCTAAGTGCGCAGGAGCGATCGTAGTAATCATAGCAATATGAGGACGAACCAAATGCGTTAAAAAACGAATCTCACCTAAATGGCTCATACCTAATTCAAAAATTCCAAATTCAGCATCAGCAGGCATCTGTGCCAATGTTAAGGGAACGCCTATATGATTATTATAGGAAGCAATACTAACATGGATTTTCCCTGCAGAAGACAAAGCTAATTTAAGCATTTCTTTGGCGGTGGTTTTGCCAACAGAGCCAGTAATAGCAATAATTTTTGCCTGAGAGCGAAGACGCGCTGCCGAAGCAAGTTTATTAAGAGCAGATAAAACATCTTCTACTACAAAAACCGGAACAGACAATGGTCCTATAGATGCCATCATCTCTGCATTAATAACCACGAGACACGCGCTCTTTTGAACTGCATGCAATACAAAATCATGGCCATCATAATGATCGCCCTTGATAGCAAAAAACGCTTCTTTCGGAGCAATTGAACGACTATCTATTGAAATACCCTGTACGAAATCTTCGGGAACTTCTCCAAGAGCCTTTCCTTGTATAGCATGGAGTAAATCATGAAATGTCCATAGATTACTCATGGAAATTTTCTCAAAATTTCACGTATTACATCGCAATCAACAGACATTTTTATTTTTCCGTTGTGGATAATTTGCACAGTCTCATGCCCTTTTCCAGCTACGACCAATACATCTTCTTTATTTAACATAGATATAGCAATCCGTATTGCTTCTTGCCGATTTCCTTCTTCAATAAAACCAGGAAAACCATTAATAATTTCAGCGCGAATAGCTTGAGGATTTTCAGAACGTGGATTATCATCAGTAACAATAGATAAATCGGCTAATTCCAAAGCAATTTTCCCCATTATTTTGCGCTTTCCTCGATCACGATCTCCGCCGCAACCAAAAACCACAATAATACGACCTGATGTAATATTGCGAAGATTACGTAAAACCATCTCAAGAGAATTAGGGGTATGAGCATAATCAACATAAATTCTTCCGCCTTTAGAATTATTGCCAATAAATTCAAATCTCCCAGGGATAACATTAACTTTTTCTAAGTACTCAATAACAACGGGAACGTCTATTCCTGTTGCAATACACAATCCTGCAGAAACTAATGCATTAGAGACTTGAAATGCTCCTTGCAAAGGGAAAAGAAAATCAAAATCCTTCCCTTCAACAGATATACTGACTTGTTGTTTGTCATTTATTTGAGTCAGATTTTTAAGACGGATGAATGTTCCTTTATAGCCCACTGATAACACACGACAACCAGCATTGTGAGCACGTTCCATCACTTTATTTGACCAAGAATCATCATCATTATTGCAAATAACTGCTGGAGATCCCTTAGGCAATAATTCTTCGAAAAGACGCATTTTAGCATTAAAATAAGCCTGTTGCGTTTTATGATAATCGATATGATCTCGTCCAAAATTAGTAAAAGATCCTGCAATAAATTTTATACCATCTAACCTATGTTGATCCAACCCATGACTTGATGCCTCAATAGACACATGTGTTGTGCCTTGAGAAGCAAGATATGCTAATGCTTGAGCAATATAAACAGGAGAAGGAGTGGTTAAGCGATTATCTTCTCTTTGAAGGGAGGGCATTAAACTAATTGGACCAATTTGAAAGGATGATAAACCAGCATGTTGACTAATCTGTTGTACAAAAGAAGCGACGGAGGTCTTGCCAGATGTTCCTGTAACAGCAAATATTTTTTCAGGATGTTTTCCATATAATCTCGCTGCTACAAGAGATAAAAATCGTCTTGTATTGTCAACCACAAGGATTGGAATATCCGCCTTCACAACATGTGAAAAATCCTGCGATTGATGCATAGAAGAAACGACAATAACCCCAGCACCTTGCGCTACCGCTTGTGGAATAAAGAAATGGCCGTCTTCTTGATTTCCAACAATTGCAACAAACATCCATCCCACTTGAATATGGCGACTATCCGATGAAATATCATGAATTCTACGTTCTCTTAATTGTATTGGAAAACGCGATAATTGATTTATAAGTTCTGGAAAATCCTTATATATCAGGTCTTGTAATTTCAATAATATCTTCCCTTAAAAAATTGAGATTAAAATAATTTGATCGCTTTTCGGATTATATTATCTAAACTATCATGTCATGGAAGTATTATTTTAAAAAAGTAGGTTTGACACCAAGCATAGAAGCCGACCGACGAATAATATCCCCTACCATAGGAGCAACATTTATGCCAGCCGTAAGCTGATTCTGTTCTTTTATTTTTGGAGAATCCATAAAACTCAACACAACATATTGAGGATTACTCGCAGGAAAAGTAGCAAGAAAGGTATTAAAATTCAATTCATTTGAATAGCGATTTCCGATAACTTTCTGAGCCGTACCAGTTTTCCCCCCAACCTCAAATCCTGGAACAAATGCCCGCTTTCCCGAACCACTCATAACACCTTCACGTAATAAAGAACGCATCGTTTCTACTGTCTTCTTTTTAAGAATTATACGAGATTTTTTCTCCGCCTCTTCACGACTACGAACCATAAAGGTCGGCGGAATCAACTGACCACCGTTAATCAGAGCGGCAGCAGCAACGGCGGTTTGCAAAGGAGTGGTCGAAAGACCATGCCCAAAAGAAATCGTCAATGAATGCACTCTCTTCCATTTTGATGGATAAGAAGGAGCTTTAATTTCAGGCAATTCTGTTTCTAGTTTAGTCAACAAACCTAATTTATGCAAAAAATTTTTATGTTCTTCAATACCAATAGCATCTGCAATTCTAGCAGCTCCAATATTAGAAGAATATCGAAAAATTTCTGCAATAGTGAGCATACGACTGTGCGGATGAAAGTCATTGATAAAATATTTCCCTTGCTGAATAGGATAACGCGTATCAAAACTATCTTTGACGGTAAACAAACCGCTATCAATGGCCATAGCGATAGTAAATGCCTTAAAAATAGATCCCATTTCAAAGATTCCGTAAGAAACACGATTTAACCACCCCTCTTTTCCCCCTTTCACTGCTTCATGCGGATCATGGTCAGGAATAGAAACCATAGAAATAATTTCTCCGGTAGAAACATTGATAATCACTGTTCCAGCAGATTCTGCCTTATATTTTTGCATATTTTCAACTAAGGATTGATGGACTATATTTTGAATACGTAAATCAAGGGATAATCTAATAGGAGGCAGGTTTTTTTCACCCTTCTCTATTGTGGATCTACTCGTCAAACCTTGCATATCAATAAATTTTTCAATACCTGAAATACCATGATTATCAATATCAACATAGCCGACAACATGTAACGTATGAGAAGATGCGGGATAGAAACGACGTTTTTCAATGCGAAAACCTAATCCTGGAAGCCCAAAGTTTAAAATACGCTTCTGCTGTTGAGGGGACAATTGACGACGCAGCCATTGAAATTTTGTTTTAGACAATAATTTACGACGAATTACTTTGATATCAAGATTAGGTAATACCACCTGCAGCTTTTTTATAATTTCATCAGCAGAAATAACCTTATGTGGCTCAGCATAAAGAGAAAAAGTACGTATGTCCGTTGCCAATATTTCTCCATTTCTATCGATAATATCAGGGCGTGATGTTCCATACTCTTCCACATTCGTCAAATGAATGATCGGTTCAAGTTGAAGATTTCCATATTGAATCAAGCGGATTGCAAAAATAATATATATTATAATGCAAAAGACAATAGTTATGCCAATTCGATTTTTGCTTTGCGCAATAACCTTTTTACGTCTTTTATGAAAGCGCCTCTGTCTATTTTCCATATTCTTAATTTGAATATTTTCACCATTAGATGTCGTATTCATAGAAAAAAACGCTTGAAATCGTGATAGTATGATAAAAGGAAAAATCATTCTAAAATTATACAGCTCCTGTATCATGACATCAGAGAAAATGAATTCATTATTTGTGAATGATCTTTTTTTGATATGGCACATTTTTTAATTTATTTTTGGGTAAATTAAAACGATTTTCATTTAAAAAAAATCGTCTTTTCAACTTTGACAAATCATCATAAGAAATCAAATTAACGGGATTAGTAGGTTGTAATTGCAATTCTTTTTGATAAAAAATAACCAAATCTTTGATGTGATCGGGCTGCACTAATAATGCCCATTGAGCTTTAAGTAAATCGATATAATCTTGTTCTAACAATATTTTACTTTCCAAACTTCTGAGAAGTTCTCTTTTGTTCTCCGTTTGCTGTTTGATGGAATATGTCATGGTGATAGAAACAAGAACAATGACGATCATGAATAAATCAAAATTTTTCAACATATCTCCCCCTAAATTGAGAAAGAGCAGGCAAATGAGCTAAATATTCGAAAGAAAGATCTTTCATTGGTTGTGCTGAAGTGCGAATGCCAACACGTAATTTTGCAGAACGTGCTCGTCTGTTTTTCGCAATATCACTTTGAGTTGGTATCACAACTTTCTTGGTTAAAGATTGAAAGACTGCAGGATGTATATGAGAAGGAATCATATGTCGTACAGCAGTTACTTTTCCAGAACGACTAGCAAAAAATTTTTTAACAAGACGATCTTCTAAAGAATGAAAAGAAACAACTATTAGCACCCCCCCATCTTTAAGCGCTTTTTCTGCAGATAATAATCCTTTCTCTAATTCTCTTATCTCATCATTCACAAATATACGAAGCGCTTGAAATGAACGTGTTGCAGGATGAATACGATTATTATTACGTATATATACGGTATTCTGGATCAAAGAAGATAAATCTTCTGTCGTTTGGAAAGGAAGATGTTTACGACGTTTTACAATAGCATGAGCAATACGAGAGGCTTGTTTTTCCTCTCCTAAAATTCCTAAAATACGGATAAGATCTTTGACATCGGCATGATTAACAACATCAGATGCCGATACACCAGAACATGACATACGCATATCTAAAGGTCCATGTTTTTGAAAAGAAAAGCCTCGATCGCCACAATCAATCTGCATAGAAGATACCCCTAGATCAAAGACAATACCATCAACTCCGTTATCAGGGACATAATCTTTTAATCGAGAAAAAGTTGCTTCGAAGAGAGAAATTTTTTTTTTAATATAATCTTTCATGATTTCTTGTCCAGCCGCCACTGCTAACGGATCACGATCCAAGGCAATAACGCTAGATCCCATTTGACAAAAAGAATGGCTATAACCGCCAGCACCAAATGTTGCATCTACGATAATTTTTCCTGGAGATGGCTTAAGCAACGCAATCACTTCTTCTAGAAGAACAGGAATATGACCATTTGTTGTACTGTCAATAGGGGAAGATGTTTCTTTTAAATATCTAGATTTCATCGTATATTCCTTTTTGTCTTTTATTTTTGGGAAAATTGAAGACAGTATTCATTTCTATATTTTTCCTGTAAATTTTTAAAAGTATCCGGATTCCATAATTGAAAATAATTACCTCTTCCCACAAAAGTAACTTCATTTTCAATACCCGTGAAACTACGGATAAAATCTGTCATCATGATTCTTCCTTCTGAGTCCATTTTTAAAAAAACCCCTCCTCCATGGACTAACAAAGATAATTGGTTGTATTGAATTGAAAGAGGATCATATTCTTCTATTTTTCTCTCAAAACGCTCAAGAAAATCACTGTTTCCAACGCTAATAGAAGGAAAGAAAAAATCTTGAAAGCAGTATAAATCACAAATACATCGCTTTGTTAAAATCGTTCGAAAAAACGAAGGGATAGAAACGCGTCCTTTTGAATCAATTTTTTTCGTCGCGTTTGATAAAAAACGGCTCACATACACCATATTTATATACCATTGTTAAAACAATCCAAACTAGCCTGCATATAAAAAAGCCAAGTATGGGATAACATGGGAAAATTTGGGCGTCAATGGGATAATGATGTGCTGTAGACTGAATAACAAAGAGAAAAAACATTATAGTAAAAAAAGTTATAGCACAACTATAACGAATGAATAAGATTGATCCGAAATCGTCTTTATTTGTTCTAGATAAAAAGTTGTTTCTTATTTTGGGGTTAGACTACGGTTTTACGGTCTATCTCTACTAACACTGAAGAAATATGATGCAACTCACTAGTATGCACTATTCAACGTCATCAGCATTGTTAATCATGTGGTAATTTGGTATTGTTAGAATGGATAATTTTTTCAAGTATTTCTTAATTCTTTGATCAGATAAGTCCCCATAGGGTCTTTGAATTTATGGATCTCAAAGTAATATTTTATAAATAAGCGAAATCTCTACGCTTTTTTAAACAATCGCAACAATAAAAATAGTAAATTTTATAAAAACACTAAACTAGTATGAATGGCATAAGAATAACTTTAAAAAAAATAATTCTTATAGATTCGAGTCAAATGCTTTTCATTATCTTTCATTAAAAAGATGAGAAAAGAGAATAAAAAAAATATTATGTTAAAGTTATATAGTCTGCCTATCCCGATGACTAGAGAGGCGTTTGGTTGGATATCAAATTCATCAAGACAGACAGATCGATAATGTTAATAAAGCACAAAACTTGCATGAAGCATGCTTCTCTAAAATATCCTATTCCTCTTTCGTAATATAAAATAACTCCAATAATAATCATTCTCATTACAAATTATTGATGTCATAGGTTTGTATTTTACATTACCAATAAATAATGCGTCTATTATTCATCATAAATACTAAATCCATCGTTCCAAACAGATGATATATTTCTCTCTAACCTATCGATTACCGGTGCAATATCTTTATAGGATTGAATTTCGTAATATCTGTCTGGATGACGAGTACATTGTATTAAATCTCGCTTAGTATCAGGATCTGGAGAAATTCCTAAAGAATATACTGTAATTTCTTCCTGTGGATTTTTACCCATATTTTTACCCATTAAGGTACAACCATGCTTCATCTTAAAATACTCTGCACTATTTTTTCGATCCGAGATCTGATTGCCTGCTGCTATAATAAGCATAAATTTCTTTTGTATTACACCGCGCCTAAAACAGGGATCAGCAGGAGTTAATCTATTAGAATGGAGTTCAGCCCCAGCAAACAAATCCAAAATATAATTGGAAGGTTTCATATCCCATATGGTAGAGTATTGTTTTACATAAATATCCCTAAAACTATATAGGAAAGTAGTACTAAAAGGAAGTTTATAAGAAAAAATTCCCTCGGACCAATATACGATAGCGCTATAATGATAGGGAGCAATGCATAAATTATTCTCTTTAATTTTTGACAAAAACATTTTGAAGAACTGATTTCTTTTATTAAAATATTCTGTCTTCTTGAAATGTTCTGTCTTTAAGTCGCTTGGAAGTAAATCCTGCGAAACCGTGAATTGTGTTGTGAATAATGATGGTGGTATCCACTCACCAGTCCATGTAAACGGAACAACCATGAGAGCAACATTCTTTTTATATAAAGAAGATTTTCTCTGACTAATATTGAAATCCTTTTTAGGATTCATCGCCATATGAAGAATTAAACTTTTTAGCTGAATATTCTTATGCAATTCTATATTGATATGGAATTGTTGGGGATAAAAAGATCTTTCTGTGATCGAGACCGTAGATTGATTAACAATTAATTTTATCTGCTCTTCAGTTAACAAGGTTCCTTTATAGTTTGAATCAAGAAAATATCCAATCCGCTTTTTTATTAACATCTCCCTCTGCTTTATTGTTCCGACAGATAATTCATTTGGATTATTATGAAGCGCATAATCAATAGAGCTTTGCAACATATTGCGGACTCTTATCATGTCCGTATAATCCCTCATAATATCCATGATCGTCAAAAAAGAAGAAAGTAAAACTGCTGAAACAATGAGAAAAGAGCCGTTAGTACAATGATTAAGACGTGAAAAGACTGATAAAAAATTTCTATAATAAAACATGTATTTCCTGAAAAAATAAAAATAAAATAAAAATAAAAATAAAAATAAAATAAAAATAAAAATAAAATAAAAATAAAAATAAAAAATAATACGCCATTACTAATATACTAATTATCATTTAAATTAAATAGCATATGAATAAAAAACGAACTATTATGGGAATTAAAAGAAAACTAATGTGCTATTATGAAAATAACAAAGTAACGGATGTAAATATTATTTCGCGAATGGATTTAATATAATTGGTCGGTGATTATTGAAAAAATAGCCACGCTCTCTGTACAATCCCATTCATTATTGAACAAACTATTTTATCTTCTGACTGTAGATTATAGACTTTGTTATTGTGGTCTCGTAGCGCCAAAATGGCTCTTTTTCTTTTTCTTTTGAGGGGTAAAAAGGTATTTCATATCTTGACAGAACAAATCTTAATGAATACTATTTCGTTCTAGGATCTTTATTCGTTGTTGATCTGATACAGAAGTAGATGCGGTGTTATCTGTAATTTTTCTTGTGATCTTTCTTGCAATTTCGGGTTATTGGTCTTTGGAAAAATTTTGGTTTTGGTTTTGGTTTCGAAAGGAAATAGTTAGTGTCTAATAAGGGTTTGAGGGGTTCAATTAAGTGGTATGATGCTAATAAAGGATACGGTTTTATTACTTCCGCTTCCGCTGGTGAGAAAGATGTTTTTTTGCATAGATCTGCCGTTATGAGTGCTGGATTACCTGATGTAAGAGAAGGACAAGAGGTTATTTATGATTTCGTGGAAAATGAGACTACAGGAAAATTTTCTGCAGAAAACATTAAACTAGTATAACCTTTCCTTTTGGGGATTTTACATAGTTATAGGATTAATGCTTATATCTTCTGTACGGTCGTTTGTACTATCATTGTTTACAATTTATGAGAAAATTCTTTGGTAAAACGGGAATTTTCTCTTTACTATCATTTTTTATATTTTTTATTTAAAAGAGCGCTATCCCCCTTCCTCATAAGAAAAAATTATTTCATACAGTGGTATTTTCTTTGATCATTCCAATATCCCTTTTACTACGGGTACTTTTTGTTAAATGAATGAGCAATATGCGGGCTAATCTAGTTGCGTGTAGCAAAAAAATATATCAAGAATCAAGAACCATTCATTAGTCTTTTTGGATATGCTATTTGATATTTTGTACAATATTATATCAACACAAGATGCTCATGTTACCCTTTATAGATGTTTTTTATTCGTATGAAAAACCATTCCTTCTTGTATTCAGTAAATAGATCTTCTATTGATGATAAGCGATTTTTGTTAAATATAGACCTTAAAAACAATCCATGGATAAATCGAACAAAAGAAAGGGTATGTCGCCAATGCCTTCAAATATAACTTTGACATTCCCTGATGGTTTAATTAAAAATTTCCCTGCCCATACAACAGGATATGATGTTGCCGAATCTATATCTAAGTCTATTGCAAAGAAAGCAATTGCTGTAGCGATCAATGGCACAATTTGCGACTTATCTGATACAATACAAACAGGATCAATTGAGATCATCACTCCTGAAGACCCTAGATCTCTCGTTGTCATACGCCATAGTTGTGCTCATATCATGGCTGAAGCAGTACAAAGCATTTGGCCAAAAACCCAAGTAGCAATCGGTCCCGTAATAGAAAATGGTTTTTATTATGATTTCAATAGAGAAGAACCTTTTAGTTCAGATGATTTTGCTAAAATAGAAAAGAAAATGCATGAGATTGTCACGAGAGATTCTCCTTTCTGTAAAAAACGCTTATCACGCGAACAAGCAAGAAAACTATTCGAATCTAAAAATGAAACCTATAAATTAGAAATTTTAGAAAAGATTCCTGCAGAACAAGATGTTACTATTTATAACCAAGGAGAATGGCTTGACCTCTGTCGTGGACCACACGTACAATCAACGGGACAAATCAAAAAATTTTTTAAATTAATGAAAGTAGCAGGCGCTTATTGGCGCGGAGATAACACCCGCCCTATGTTATCTCGTATTTATGGAACTGCATGGAATTCTCAGCAAGAACTGACACAGTATTTAGATTTTATTGTAGAATCTGAAAAACGTGATCATAGAAAAATAGCACGAGAAATGGATCTTTTTCATACTGCAGAAGATGGATCAGGTGTGATTTTTTGGCACCAGAAAGGCTGGAAAACATTTCAAACCCTTATATCCTATATGCGAAGAAAGATCAAAGATGATTACGAAGAAATCAATACTCCTCAAGTATTAGACCAAAATCTATGGAAACAATCAGGGCATTGGGATTGGTATAGAGCCAACATGTTTGCTGTCCAATGTGCTGACGAAACAATAAAAGATCTTCGTTCATTTGCGCTTAAACCTATGAATTGCCCTGGACATGTCGAAATATTTAAGCATGGATTAAAATCTTACCGTGAACTTCCTGTCCGCTTAGCAGAATTTGGTTCTGTGTACCGCAACGAACCCTCTGGCTCACTGCATGGATTAATGCGTGTACGTGGATTTACACAAGATGATGCACACGTATTCTGCACTAAAGAACAGATGTTTGAAGAATGCCTGAAAATTCATAATCTCATAGTTTCCATTTACAAAGACTTTGGATTTGAGAATATTACAGTCAAACTTTCTACTCGCCCAGAAAAACGTGTTGGATCCGATGCATTATGGGATGATGCAGAGAGTATTATGCAAACTGTTCTTAATACCATTAAGACTTCGTCTCAAAGCAAAATCAATACGGGCATTCTTCCTGGTGAAGGAGCATTTTACGGCCCAAAATTTGAATATATCCTCAAAGATGCTATTGGTCGTGAGTGGCAATGTGGAACGACACAAATTGACTTTAACCTTCCTCATCGATTCAATGCATTTTATATTAACTCTCAATCCGAAAAATGCCATCCCGTTATGATTCATCGGGCTGTATTCGGTTCAATTGAGCGGTTTATTGGTATCATGATTGAAAATTTTAAAGGACATCTACCCTTATGGCTTTCTCCAGTGCAAGCCGTTGTCACAACAATTACTTCTTCTTCCATTGAATATGCACAAGAAGTTACCGCTCTTTTGAAAAGTAATGATTTATCCATTGAAACAGATTTCCGAAATGAAAAAATAAATTATAAAATTCGAGAACATTCTTCCAAAAAAATACCCCTTATCATAATTTGCGGAGATAAGGAAACTCAGGAACGCTCTATAGTAATACGTCGTCTTGGATCAAAAACCTCTCAATCGCTTAACATTTTAGATGCTGTACAAATGATCACACAAGAATCTCTCCCACCGGATATGATAAAAAAATAACACTATAAAATTGACTGTTGTAAAACAAACTCGATTTTTTAAATCAGAATATTTTAGAAAATTTTACCCTTTTCAATTTTTTGGGAGCATTCCTTTTTTAATATCCTTCCCTTTATTCCTTAGTTTAAAGAAAATTTTATATAAAAAATATCAAAATAGAAATCTAGTTATAGTCATTATAAAATTTTAAAAAAATAAGGATTTTCTCTTGTCAATACATCTTAAAATAGCAATAGCACAACTTAATCCCACTGTAGGAGATGTTTCCGGCAATATCGCTAAAGCACGCCAAGCGCGCGAAGAAGCAAATCGTCAAGGAGCAGATCTTATTATATTTACAGAACTCTTTATATCAGGATATCCAGCAGAAGATTTAATTCTCAAAGAATCTTTTATACAAGCATGTTATGATGGAATGCTTACTTTAAAAGATGATACACGTGATAATGGAGCTGGAATCATCATCGGTTTTCCTCGTCAAGATCAAGAAGGAATTTTTAATTCAGTGGCAATCCTTGATGCTGGGAAAATCGTTTCTATTCGAGATAAAATTCATTTGCCAAACTATAATGAATTTCATGAAAAACGTACTTTTATATCAGGGAATACAAATGATATTGTCGTATTCAGAGACAATCCAATAGGCATTCTTATCTGCGAAGACATCTGGAAAAATTCTAATATTTGTAGGCATCTAAAGAAACAAGGTGCAAAAATTCTTTTAACGCTCAATGCCTCTCCTTATTGTCGTAATAAATTAAAAACACGCCATGAAATAATCAGTACACAAATTTCTCACGTGAATATCCCTATAGTTTACGTAAATCAAGTAGGCGGACAAGATGAATTGATATTTGATGGAGCAAGTTTTTGCTTCAATGGTGACCGTCAATTAGCATTTCAAATGAAACATTTTGAAGAACAAAACTTGATTACTCAATGGTATTATGACAAAAAATCCAGCAGTTTGAATTGTATAAGTGATTACAGTCAATCAAAAATATATATTTTCCCTACAGAAGAGGAAACAGACTATAACGCCTGTGTTGTTGGTTTACGTGATTATGTCAAAAAAAATAATTTTCATAAGGTCATCATTGGTCTTTCAGGTGGCATTGATTCTGCTTTATGTGCAACAATAGCAGTTGATGCCTTAGGGAAAGAAAATGTACAAACCATCATGCTTCCCTATAAATATACATCCAATGAAAGCTTAGAAGATGCCGCTGCTTGCGCAAAATCATTAGATTGCCGATATGATGTTCTTCCTATCCATGATCTCGTTGATCATTTTTTTTCTATCATGTCACAATTTTTGCAAGAAGAGCCTAGCGGTATTGTAGCAGAGAACATACAAAGCCGTATCAGGGGCAATATTTTAATGACACTCTCTAATAAATCAGAGGCAATGTTACTCACAACTAATAATAAATCCGAGATATCTATTGGATATGGAACATTATACGGCGATATGAGTGGTGGATTTAATCCACTTAAAGACCTTTATAAAACAAAAGTATATAAATTAGCATATTGGCGTAATGCGCATTGTATCCCTTGTGGTTTAGGACCATTTAAAGAAGTCATCCCTCCTAGAATTTTAGAGAAAGCCCCTTCTGCTGAGTTGCGACCTAACCAAATAGATGAAGATTCCTTACCTCCCTATGCTATTTTAGATAATATTATTGAGGATATAGTTGAAAATAAGGAATCTCTTAAAAATACAAAGAAAAAATACAGTACGGAGACAATACGTTATATAGAAAACCTTTTATATCGCTCTGAATACAAACGTCGACAATCTCCTCCAGGAACTAAAATAACATCCAAAAGTTTTGGTCGCGACCGTCTATATCCTATTAGCAATAAATTTCGTGATCAAAATTATGAATAAATCAAAAATTTGTTATTACCTCAGGCACCTTATTATATAATAATCTTGGATACTAATATTAACTTTCCAATCCAAATTTAATCCTCATCACCTATGGACTTGATTTTATAATAAAAAATAAATAAAATAGCCCGAATAATAATTTTCAATTTATATACGTTCGTCTTCAAACCCCTTTAAATGGACAATCAAAAATATAACTGAGAGATCAATCCTCCTATTCAATATAAAAAAGAAGGATAATTTATATGATTCCTATTAATGAAATAATACAAGATATTGAAATAATAGAGGATGTACAAAATAGATATCATTATTTAATAGAATTAGGTAAAAAACTCCCCTCTTTCCCAAAAGAACATATGATAGAAGAAAACATAGTACGAGGATGTGCAAACACAATCTGGATGACTATAGATCTAAAGAACAAAGAAGATAAGGATCCCTCCATCTTCTTGAATACTGCTTCAGATTCTCATATCGTAAGTGGATTACTCTATATCCTCAAAAGTATTTACGATGGCAAGAAAGTTTCCGAAACAATCACAATAGATTACTTGGAAATATTTCAACGTCTTGGACTTATTGAACATTTATCCCAAAAACGCACAGATGGATTACACGTTATAGTTCAAAAAATAAAAGATTTAACAAAAGAATATTCAAATAATAATTATCAAATGGTTTAATAACGTTTTGTTCAATAATGATTACAGTCTTTTATGTCGAATATCAGCAAAATAATTCCAATAAACGCTATATAAGATATTATTAAATCTTATGAACATTCGTAATCATTTAAAAAAAGGATAAACTTAATTCCTTGACATTATACTTTTAACAACAGTCTCTTTTAAAGACTACATCTCCTTAGAATGTTTTTCATTATAATATTGTTCAAGATCAGCACGTTTTATTTCGACTGATTGCCCACATCCACAAGCAGAAACCTGGTTAGGATTATGAAAAACAAATCCTGAGTGCAATTTTTCTATCTTAAAATCAATTTCCATACCAAGAATATAAAGAAGCGCAGAAGGATCAATCCAAACTTTTACACCATCTTTTTCTACAAGATCATCCTCATTAAAAGGCTCAGTCACTAAATCAACCATATATTCTAAACCAGCACATCCACCTTTTTTAAGAGAAATACGAATCCCTTGAGCTGTTCCCTGGGAATTTTTTACAATATCTTTTACTCGGGATACCGCAGCCTCAGTCATAGTTACTACGTCATTGGATATCATAGCAGTCACCCCTTAAGATCTAAAACGATTTCCTATTTATATTCATCAATAATAACAAACAACATATTGCAATCAATGTTTAATAATAACCTGTCGCAATTTGTGCTTCTTCTGACATTAGATCTGGAGTCCAAGGAGGATCAAAAGTTATCGAAACTTCTACACCTGATATTCCTTCGACTGTACCAACAGCATTTTCAATCCACTTAGGCATATCCCCTGCTACAGGACAAGCAGGCGCAGTAAGAGTCATCAAAATTTTCACCATGTAATCATCCTCAACATCAACCTTATAGATAAGACCAAGTTCAAATATATCACAAGGTATTTCAGGATCATATACTGTTTTTAAAGCCGCAATAATATCATTCGAAATTCTCTCTAACTCTTCTGGAGGAATAGAAGATTCCGCGGTTACTTGGACTGTATCAGAAACAGTTTTTTCAGTATTAGTAGTTTTATTTGTCATAATCATAATTTTTTCAGTATCAGCAGTTTTTTTGTCAATATCAGCAAATGATCAAGAAAAAAATGATTTGCTTTTTTTTAAAGATTCAATAAATACGTCAGATTCTTCGTAAGTATTATACATTGCAAGCGAAGCACGACACAAATAATCCACTCCTAAAAATTTTAATAAAGGATTAGCACAACTCTTCCCCGCACGAGTAGCAATACCTTCTCCATCTAAAAAAAGAGAAAGGTCATGTGGATAAATATTATCTAACTTGAAGGACATAATAGGAGAATCTTCTACCGAATCATTGACTAATTGTAACCCATCTACTTCTTTTAAGCGAGCTCTAGTATATCGCGCAAGTTCTCTTTCATATGAAAAAATAAATTTTCGACCTATTTTTTCTATATAATCTAATGCAATACCCAATGCAATTGCTTGAGCAATAGGCGGAGTCCCTGGCTCAAATCGATAGGGCAAATCAGCATAAGTAACTGTATCCTGCGTGACATCAGAAATCATCTCACCACCACCCATAAAAGGTTCCATTTCATTGAGACGAGACTCTTTGCCATACAATGCCCCTATACCAGAAGGACCATAAAGCTTATGTCCTGTTATAACATACCAATCACAATTGATATCTTGAACATCAACAAAGTTATGAACAGCTCCCTGACTTCCATCAATCAAAACAGGAATATTACGTTCTTGCGCAATACGACAAATCTCTTTGATTGGAACAATTGTACCCAATATGTTCGACATATGCGTAATGGCAATAAGTTTAGTACGTTCTGTCAAACATTTTTTAAATTCATCAATCTTCAAAAATCCTTGGTTATCAATAGGAGCCCATACGAGACGAGCACCACAACGTTGGCGTAAGAAATGCCAAGGAACAATATTCGAATGATGCTCCATCACCGACAAAACAATTTCATCTCCTGCAGAAATATGCTTAAGACCCCATCCATAAGAAACGAGATTAATTGATTCAGTCGCAGATCGTGTAAAAATAATCTCTTTTACAGAAGAAGCATTGATAAAACAACGAACTTTATCTCGCGCTTCCTCATACTTATCTGTCACTACATTAGCCATGTAATGCAGTCCACGGTGTATGTTCGCATACTCATAACTATAAGTATGAATTATAGAATCAATTACATCCTGAGGTTTCTGAGCAGAAGCAGCATTATCAAAATAGATCAAAGGTTTGTTTCTAATATAACGATTTAATATAGGGAAATTTTTTCTGATAAGATTTACATCAAAAGTCATATTATACCTTATTATTAAGAGTTTTTATCTATCCAAAGAAGAACAATAATTAACGTAAGTAGTTTATTTAAAATAACTTTTTGTAAATTTTTTCCTTATCTCCTAATAGAATAGGATCGCGCTTTATATCACATTATAACTAATTTCTCAACAATAGAAAGATTTTAGTCATGGACAATTTATCTTTAGAAAAAGTAAAAACATTCAAGATAACCACATTGCTCCGCTTAAAAAGAATTATGAAAAACTAATCCGTACATTTGATACGGACTTTAAGACAATTAAAGAAAGCATAGCAAATCGAGATGCATAGCCTGATAGTGAAGTATTTGTATCGGCCCAAACCCAATATGGCTACGACTAAAGATGAAGTCACATAGCGCTGAAATTCTGTTCTCTCCTGCTTCTCTACAATAGGTATACAGCTAACGCTTGCTTAATTATTTTTGAGACTTCTTTAAGCAAAAGAGTGTTCGCTTGTTGTGCATAACGATCACCAACCTTGGATACCAAATCACTCGTAAGTATTTTATTTAACTTAAATTTAGGTCATTTTTTATCTTATAATTAATTAGTGAACACAACTTAATACTTAATTTAAGAAAAATCATTATAAATGTTAAAGTAGAAATTAAATAAGATAAAAATCATAAAGATTGAATTATGAATATTTAATGATTAATTTCATCTTTTGTAATCGCAATAGTAGCAACAACTGTAATGTTGAGTAGTTGTAACTCGAATGATCAGAAATCTAATGAAGCTCTTAAGCTCATTAAAGAGGCTACAGCATTAGCTAAATTAATCAAAAAAAATCACTAGCTAAAGGTGATCCAGGACCAATGGAACCTCAAGGAAAAAAAGGGGATAAAGGAGACAAAGGATTTTCATAGATCTAAAGGAAAAAAAGGAGAAAAAAAATCGATTCCAGCATTTACGTTCCCACTCCATTCCGAGAGTTATATCATTCGAAAGCTTAAAGCCCTTTGAGTTTTTACGCCTTATATCCCCGCTCTGAAGCGGAGTTTTACGGCGAATTTCGATACAAATTATAAGGATTAAATGATGCATATTCAAAGATTAAGTTCGTCTTCTGTA
The DNA here is from genome assembly GCF_000183665.1 of Candidatus Liberibacter solanacearum CLso-ZC1. NCBI lineage: Bacteria > Pseudomonadati > Pseudomonadota > Alphaproteobacteria > Hyphomicrobiales > Rhizobiaceae > Liberibacter > Candidatus Liberibacter solanacearum. The sequence continues at coordinate 700,333 of NC_014774.1, read as the reverse complement.
ATAGCAATGGTAGCAACAACTGTAATGTTGAGTGGTTGTAACTGCAATGATCAGAAATCTAATGAAATTCTTAAGCGCGCTCAAGAGGCTAAAGAATCCGCTGAATTGATCCTAAAAAACCTACCAACTAAAAGTGATCCAGGACCAATGGGGCCTCAAGGAAAGCAAGGGGAAAGAGGACCTAAAGGAGACAAAGGAGACAAAGGAGACAAAGGAGACAAAGGAGACAGAGGAGACAGAGGAGATAGTATATTATAATCGCAAACTTAAAGCCCTTTGAGGTTTTGCGTCTTATCTCCCCACTCTAAAGCGGAGTTTTACGACAAACTTCGATATAAATTATAAGGATTGAATTATGAATATTCAAAGATTAAGTTCGTCTTCTGTAATAGCAATGGTAGCAACAACTGTAATGTTGAGTAGTTGTAACTCGAATGATCAGAAATCTAATGAAGCTCTTACGCTCGCTCAAGAAGCTAAAAAAATCGTTGAATTGGCCCTAAAAAAACTACCACCTAAAGGTGATCCAGGTCCAATGGGGCCTCAAGGAAAAGAAGGGGAAACAGGACCTAAAGGAGACAAAGGAGACAAAGGAGACAAAGGAGACAAAGGATACAAAGGAGACAAAGGATACAAAGGAGAAAAACCATGGAGATCTTAAAGCCCTTTGAGGTTTTGCGCCTTATCTCCCCGCCCTGAAGCGGAGTTTTACGGTGAATTTCAATACAAATCATAAGGATTAAATTATGAATATTTAATGATTAATTTTGTCTTTTGTAATCGCAATAGTAGCAACAACTGTAATGTTGAGTGGTTGTAACTGGAATGATCAGAAATCTAATGAAGCTCTTAAGCTCATTAAAGAGGCTACAGCATTAGCTGAATTAATCAAAAAATCACTAGCTAAAGGTGATCCAGGACCAAGGGGACACAGGACCTCAGGGAACAAATGGGATACCAGGAGGAAAAGGAGAAGTAGGACCTAAGGAAGATAAAGGAGATTCTTCCAATTTTGACGACATGAGCTTTGAACTTTAGCTTATCGGAATATCTGTTTGAGTTGGAACTACGTTGATCCAGCGTTTTAATTGAGATCTTTTCCTATTCAATGAATTGTGCGTGTATTGCTATAATATTCCCTTTGCTACTGTGTCTCAAATACAAAGAGAATAAAGCGAAGAGCAAAGCGGGTTGCAGAAGCTAAAACAAAAGAGCTTATCACTTGTGCAACCAAGTATTCCTGTAATCCTATGCATTCCTCAGAAAATTAGAATCTTGACCAAATTTTCCCCCGTAATCCCATATTCAATCCAAGTCATCGATGAAAATTTGATATTACAAACACTTAGAAATAACACTCCTTAGATCACTGAGTGCATCTCCACGGGTTGAATAACCGGCGTTGAGATGTAATTAGCGTGCGAAAACCTGTATTACGCACCATAGATCATCATACGTAGACGATAAAAAAAACGGTAAAAAAAAAGTGGAATCATATCGCAATCGCCATCCTATCAACACCATGGTAAGATTGGCGTTAGAGTTAATACTGTTTCTTGGATTACGGCGTTCAAATGTAATGGCAGTCGAGAAAAAGCATATTTAAAAACAAAGTTGTATCAGTTCGCACTAAAAAAACAAAGAAGATAATTGATGTCCCTATTTTTGATTATTTGCAAAAAAGATTGGATGTGTAGGAACAGATGGTGATACTTTCTTGACCTCTTCTTACGGCAAACCTTTCTCTTCTGCTGAATCTTTCGGCAATTGGTTTAGAGAAAAATTCTTAAAAGCCAAACTATAAAATGAATGTAAAGCACATGGATTAAAAAAAGCAGGAGCAACAATAGCAGTCAATGCAAGAGAAACTCCTTATGAATTTATGACAATGTATGGATGATCTAAAATAGAAATGGCTGATTTATACACGAAAAAAGTTAACGTGAGAAAAATCGCCTATAAAACTGCTAAAATGATCTCAGATGGCACACAAAAAGGTTAGGCAGTATATTCTTAAGTATTAGATTCTACTTATTTTTATTGTGGCACTAATTTTTTCTAACTTAGGTTAAATAGTTGAATATAATTTATTATTTTTATCCATCCAAGAAGACAAAAGTTTTTCTATAGAAATCTGCAATACTTCATCATTTAAATCTGATATAACTTCAGATATAAAAGCATGAGAAAGCATACTATACGCTTCATTTTTTGGAATATTACGCGTCATAAGATAATACAAATGATCTTGATTAATGTTAGAAACGGTTGCTCCATGACCACATTGTACATCATCTGCAAAAATTTCCAATTCTGGCTTTACAAAAAAATTCCCCTCATTGGAAAATAAAAGAGTATTAGAAGCCATAGTTGCATTACTACCCTGCGATTCGGGGGATACACACACCGCTCCCTGAAAAATACCTGTAGACTTTTCCAAAACAATACTACGAACTATAGATGTAGAACTCGTATTAGGTACTTTGTGACGTAGAAACATCGACAAGTCGCCATGCGTTTGACCCTTTAGTAAATTAATCCCTCGCAACATAAAACGAGATTCTTCACCCTCAACATCTATGGATAATTCTCTTCTAGATAGACCTTGCCCCATATTAATAAAAAAGACTTTTAATAAAGCATTTTGTTCTAGAACAACTCGTAACTGCCCTAAATGAGTATCTTCCACATCTTGATCTAACACAATAATCCATGTAATATCTGCACCTTTGCCAACTTTTATATCTGCAATGGACGATACTAATGATGGTTGATTTGTAAGAGATGTATAACGTTCAATAATCGTTGCCTTAGAGTTAACACCAAAACTAATTGGATAACGCAGATGCCTTTGTTCACCACGCTGTACAGATTGCAATTCAAGAGGTACATCCAATTGACATTCATCCGGAATAACAACCTTATAACCATCCTGAACCAAAATCCCATTAATGTACCCAATGGCATCATGTTCATCAATCGGCTCTAAACAAAGAGATTTCTCATCTTTATCCTCTATATAAGAAAAAGGAAAAACCTTGATACCTTTTTCTTGTAAAGCGCTTAATAATGGCTGAGAACCAATAGATAATTTAATGCTTTCTGCAACAAGACACTCACACTCTTCTTTTATAAGAGAGCTCTCATCCGTATTGACAGGAAATATTTTTAGAAGATTTTTTAAATCAGTATAATGCCAATTTTCAATTTTTTTGTTGGTAAAAGCCCTCGATCACGAAAATCACACAACAAACGCTTTCGAAAAGCGGAAACCGATTGGTTTCGAAAATATTCCTCACAAACCTTCTCACAAGCCTGAAGCAACATAGTCTCTACTGTTGTTATATTACCCATAATTACCCTTTGATATTTGTGCCCGAACGTACCTCTTCTATTAATTTAGCATAACCATTCATTTCAAGATCAAGCACAATACTAAAATCTCCAGTTTTTACAATTCTACCATCATAAAGAACATGAACAGTATCCGGTTTGATATAATCTAAAAGGCGCTGGTAATGCGTGATAATTAAAAAAGAACGATTCTGCGAACGTAAAGAATTCACCCCTTGAGCTGCTACTTTCAAAGCATCAATATCAAGACCTGAATCCGTCTCATCAAGAATACATAAACTGGGTTCTAGAAGATGCATTTGCAAAATTTCAGATATCTTTTTCTCTCCACCAGAAAAACCTAAATTAAGCGGGCGTTTTAACATATCCATGTTAATCCCCAAATCACCTGCTATTTTTCGCACCTTACGAATAAAATCAGGCACTAAAATATCTTCTTCATTACGCGCTTTACGTTGTTCATTTAAGGCGGATTTTAGAAACTGCATCGTGACGATACCAGGTATCTCCACAGGATATTGAAAAGCCAAGAAAATTCCTTTTGAAGCTCTTTCTGAAATACTCCAATCTAAGATACTCTCACCTTTATAAAGAATATCTCCAGCCGTTACCTCATAACTTTTATGCCCTGATACAACATAAGCAAGCGTCGATTTTCCAGATCCATTCGGACCCATAATAGCTACTACCTCACCAGGATCAACTTTTAGATTAAGCCCTCGAATAATCTCAGTATCCGTTTCTATAATTTTTGCATGAAGGTTGATTATTTCAAACATATTTTTTCACTTTACTTAATGATTACCAGACAAAACATCAACATCACACTACAGCTTACCCAACTGATCCTTCTAACGAAATATCTATCAATTTCTGGGCTTCTACAGCAAACTCCATAGGTAACTTTTGCAATACTTCTTTTACAAATCCATTTATAATCAGCGCTATAGCTGCTTCTTCGGGAATACCCCGTTGGAGACAATAAAACAAGTGATCGTCAGATATTTTTGAAGTCGTTGCTTCATGCTCTAAATTACAGGAAGAATTTTTTGCTTCAATATAAGGAACGGTATGAGCCCCACAATTATTGCCAATTAACAAACTATCACACTGCGTAAAATTACGAGAATGCGTAGCACCGCGATGCACCGATACTTTCCCACGATATGTATTGTTAGAAAAACCAGCTGAAATTCCTTTAGAAACAATACGACTCGTCGTATTCTTAGCAAGATGCAACATCTTAGTTCCACTATCTATCTGCTGGAAACCATTAGAAATCGCAATTGAATAAAACTCTCCACAAGAGTACTCACCACGTAACAGACAAGAAGGATACTTCCACGTAATAGCTGAACCAGTCTCCAGCTGAGTCCACGATATCTTAGATCTTATGCCACGACAATCTCCACGTTTGGTCACAAAATTATAAATACCACCTTTTCCTTGTGAATCTCCTGGATACCAATTTTGCACGGTAGAGTATTTAATCTCAGCATCATCAAGCGCAACTAACTCGACAACAGCAGCATGTAATTGATTTTCATCACGTTTCGGCGCTGTGCATCCCTCTAGATAAGAAACATACGAACCCTCATCCGCAATAATCAAAGTGCGCTCAAATTGACCAGTCTCTCTTTCGTTAATACGAAAGTAAGTTGAAAGTTCCATCGGACATCTAATCCCTTTTGGGATATAGACAAAAGAACCATCAGTAAAGACCGCTGAATTTAAGGCAGCATAAAAATTATCTGCTACCGGAACAACCGAACTTAAATATTTTTTAACAAGATCTGAATGCTCATGAATTGCCTCTGAAATTGGCATAAAAATAATCCCAGATTTCTTTAATTCTTCCTTAAAAGTTGTCACAATTGAAACAGAATCAAAAATTGCATCAACAGCCACTTTAGAAGTTTGAACTCCAGCCAACGCTTCTTGTTCATGCAAAGGAATTCCTAATTTATCATACATTCTTAGCAATTCAGGATCAACTTCATCAAGAGATCGCGGTCCAACAAAACTTTTAGGCGAAGAGTAGTAGTACAAACTGTTAAAATCAATGGGAGGATAATGAACACGCGCCCAAGAAGGCTCTTTCATCTTCAACCAACGTCGGTACGCAGATAACCTCCATTCCAACATCCATTCTGGCTCATTCTTCTTTGCTGAAATAAAACGAATGACATCTTCGTTAAGCCCCCTAGGAGATCTTTCAACTTCAATATTTGTCTCAAAACCATACTTATATTGATCAACTTCAATATCGCGTACTTGGTCTATTGTTTTTTGCACTGCTATCACGATGACACCTATACCCGTTTGAGAATATATTTTAATATACAAGGACTGATTTAAAGAAGAATAATCTCTAATACTGGAGTCAGTTATATACTCTATTATTCACTTCATCAACAAGTTAAATAAATTAAGGCTTTTATTTTCTTTAGTCTTAGAATGCATTGTTTATTGATATAAAACCATTTAATAGTCTTTTTATGATTGATAAAACATATAAAGATGCAAAAATATTCTTATAAATCAATAATAAAGAAGAACTATTTCTCATTTTGAAACAAAAAACAGTAGTATTACAATCATTGAGATGTTTTGTTCTTTATCAAAAAAGGAGAAAAAATCTGCTTTATTTGCTTAAATATTTTTTTTAATACCTTCTTCTATCAAATAGCTCGGATGATACATTGTAACCAATTCTTCCGTCGCAGTCGGATGCACTGCCATACACCGATCAAAATCTTCTTTGACACATCCCGATTTTAAACAAATACCTAGCACCTGAATAATTTCACTCGATTCACTCCCAAGTATATGCACTCCCAAAACCTTACGATTATCTGCATTAACAATAATCTTCATTATTGTATGCTCAAAACGCTTTGAAAGAAAAGATTTTATAGGAAAGAATTTCGTCTTATAAATCTCTAATCTAGGAAATTGATGCGTAGCCTCCTCTTCTGTCAATCCAACAGAAGAAATTTCCGGTTGAGAGAAAACTGCAGTCGGAATCAAATCATAGTCGGGAGATGTAGGATTATCTTTAAATACTGTCTCAACAAAACAAGCCGCAGCATGAATAGCAACAGGTGTGAGTTGTGCTTGACCACTAATATCACCAAATGCAAAAATGGAATCAATATTTGTACGAGAATAACGATCGGTGACAATGAAACCATTCGCATCCATTGCTACTCCCAGTTTATCAAGCCCTATATCCATAGTCCGAGGCTTACGACCAACTGCAAGCATTACCTGATCAGTCATTATAATTTCTTCAGATTCTAAAATACTTTTTAAATGTCCCGATTCACTAAAAACACTTTTAGGTGTATTATTGCTAATAATCCGAATGCCCTTAGAATTCATAATCTCCGTCAATCCTTGACGCATATCCACATCAAATCTAGAAAGAATACTATTACCACGCGTTACTAATGTTGTTTTTGATCCTAAAGCATTAAAAATACAAGCAAACTCAACGGCAATATACCCTCCACCTACAATCAAAATAGATTGAGGTAAACTCTCTAAAGAAAAAACTTCCTCTGATGTTATACATAAATTGCAACCTTCAAAATCCATACGATCAGGAGATCCACCAGTTGCAACAACAATGTACTGAGCTGTAATAGTACGATCTACATTTGCAAGATACACTTCATGAGGAGAAGAAAGAATAGCCCTACTCTTTAATATTTCCACTCCTGCAGAATCTAAACGATCATGATAGAACGATTCAAGCCGAGATAATTCTTTATCTTGCTCAGCAATAAGTGATGGCCAATCAAAACTCTGATAACCAACACTCCACCCAAAACCCTTGGAATCTTCAAAGTGGTCGGAATATTGCGATGCATAAAACATCAATTTTTTAGGAACACAACCCCTGATGACACAAGTTCCACCAACACGATATTCCTCGCAAATAGCTACTTTCTTCCCAAGCTGAGCTGCCAAACGAGCAGAACGTACACCTGAAGATCCAGCTCCTATTACAATAAGGTCATATTCATAAAGCACACCAAATATCCTTTAATCCATAATGATACAATTAATGAACGCTACGAATAACAATAGAAAATTCCAAAAACAATAAAAACAGTCTATTGGAAATAATCGTTAATCCTTGTTACATAATAAATATCCTATAATCAGCACATTCTTATACATAACAATATTCATAAACGGAAAAAGAATTCTCTATCTAGAGATAAATAAATATATATAAAATTACGTAAAAAAAAACCATACTGCGATAGTCTTTTTCATTTTTCAAGAACCAAACATTCTCCATTAGACATTCCAATGATTGCACAATCTACCATATCAATGAATAAACCATGCTCCATAACCCCTGGTATGTTACTCAATTCTTCTGATAACAATTGAGGATCTGGAATAAATCCAAAAAACGCATCAACAATATGATGTCCTCCATCACTGACGAATAATTCAGATCCATTTCGACGTAAACGAAAATCTTCTTTTAAGCCTAAACAAGATGCTAATTCCGCAAGAGCAGAAATAGTCGCCCGCATACCAAACGGATCAACCTCTATTGGCAACATTCCTCTTCCTAAAAAATCAACTCTTTTACTTTCATCTCCAATAACAATAACACGAGAAGAGGCATTTGCTATAATCTTTTCCCGCAGAATCGCTCCTCCATATCCTTTGATAAGACGCAATCGAGAATCTATTTCATCAAAACCATCTACACTCAAATCAATAGACGACACATCTTCAATCGATCGCAATAGAATTCCATTTTTTTTACAAAAATTTTCTGTATCTCGCGAAGATGGAACAACCTGAACATGCAAACCATTAGCAATTTTTTCAGCAAGTAAAATCATAAATTCTTTAGAAGTACTTCCTGTTCCCATCCCTAAAGTCATACCATCATCGACATGTTGAATAGCTAGGCGAGCAACATTCTTCTTCATCTGAAGAGCGTCAATTTTATCCTTTACTTCTTTTCTTCTTAAATTCATGAAAATAAATCAAATAAAGGAAAAAAAATTTCCTTTTGTTCTTCCTCTTTTTTGTTACAGATTACAGATGAATTGGTCGATCAAAACAAGCCAGTGCCGCTTCCCTAACGGCTTCTGACATCGTTGGATGAGCATGACAAATACGGGCAAGATCCTCCGAAGATCCTCCAAATTCCATCAAAACAGCCGCCTCATGAATCATTTCTCCAGCACCAACACCTATAATATGCACACCTTCTACCCGATCACTCTTCTGATCCGCTAATATTTTCACAAAACCATCAATAGAATTCATAGAACGCGCTCTACCATTAGCACTAAAAGGAAACTTCCCTACTTTATAAGAGTGACCCTCAGACTTTAATTGTTCTTCTGTCTTGCCTACCGAAGCAATTTCAGGATGAGTATAGACAACACTCGGGATGATCGCATAATTAACATGTCCCTTTTGTCCAGAAATAATCTCAGCAACCGCAATACCTTCATCCTCAGATTTATGAGCCAACATCGGGCCACGCACAACATCTCCAATCGCGTAAATACCCGGAACAGATGTTTGAAAATCTTTTCCTATTTCCACACATCCTCGCTGATCAATGCCGATACCTATTTCTTCAAGGCCAAGACCCTCCGTATATGGTTTACGTCCAGCAGCAATCAAAACAACATCAGATTCAAGATCAATAGACTTATCATCAACAATAGATTGACAAATAACTTGCGCTTTTTGATTAATATTTGTGACAGAAAGAACTTTAGAGCTTAATTGAAAATCCATTCCCTGTTTGGATATAATTTTCAAAAATTGCCCTGCTATTTCTTTGTCCATTCCATTTAAAATGGCATTAGAATACTCAATAACCTTTACACGAGAACCCAAACGCATCCAAACGGATCCTAACTCTAAACCAATCACACCTGCACCGATAATCAATAAATTTTTTGGAACAGAACTAAGCGATAGAGCTCCTGTAGAAGAAACAATAATCTGCTCATCAAAATCAATCGACATACCAGGAATACCAGAAGTTTCCGATCCAGTAGCAATGACTATATTCTTTGCTTCTATAATTTCTTCCGAAGAACCATTCTTAATAGATATTTTATTTGCAGAAATAACCTTTGCTAATCCCTGATAAGCAGTAATTTTATTTTTCTTTAAAAGAAAATCTATTCCTTGAACATTGGATTGAACAACAGATCTTTTATAAGACATCATCTTTTCCAAATCTAATTGCAAAGATGAAACACCTATTCCTAAATGACCTATACCTTTAGAAATATGATTATAAACTTCTGAAGTATACAGCAAAGCCTTTGAAGGAATGCAACCAATATTCAAACAAGTTCCACCATAAGTTTTTTCTTTTTCAACTATAGCGACCTTATTTTTTAATTGAGCAGCCTTTATCGCACATGAATAACCTGCTGGACCTGCCCCTATAACAACAAGATCATAAACCATTACTTTTTCCCGTTTTAAACGAATTATTTCTTTCAATCATTCAATAAAACAATCATAAGACTGAAAATCTAAAAACTTATGACAGAATTACTATAATTTCATCCATTCTTTATAAACTCTTATAACTTAAATATCGCCACTTTTACCAAAAAAATTCAACAGCAGCAATCAAATCATCCATAATAAAAAAAATAAATTGATGCCCCAATCTTTTTTATAGATCCAATATAAAACGCTCAGGATCTTCAAGTAATTCCTTAATGCGAACCAAAAATGTTACAGCTTCTTTACCATCTACGATACGATGATCATATGATAAAGCAAGATACATCATAGGACGAATCACGATTTGTCCGTCTTCTACTATTGGCCTTTCTTGAATCTTATGCATACCCAAAATACCTGATTGCGGCGGATTCAATATTGGAGCAGACAAGAGAGAACCATAAACCCCACCATTCGATATTGTAAATGTACCATCTTGCAAATCACGCATGGAAAGATTTCCTGCACGCGCTTCTTGACCAAGACGAGCTATTTCTCTTTCAATATCCACAAGACTCATCTTCTCTGCATGACGCACAACCGGAACAACAAGACCTTTATCTGTCCCAACTGCTACCCCAATGTGGCAGTAATTCTTATAAACGATATAGTCTCCATCAATCTCTGCATTAACCCCCCTAATTTCCTGAAGAGCCTGACTTACTGCTTTAGTAAAAAAACCCATAAAACCTAATTTGATCCCATGTTTTTTCTCAAAAATCTCTTTATAACAAGAGCGAATAGAAAGAATGCGAGACATGTTTACTTCATTATAAGTACTCAAAATAGCAGCAGTATTTTGAGAATCTTTCAATCGTTTAGCAACAGTATGACGCAAACGAGACATTTTAACCCGCTCTTCACTTTCTTCTCCCGCAATATTAGAGCCGTTATTAGACTGTTTAACTAAAATATTACTTGTATCAACCGAAGATAATCTCGATTTATCAGAAGAGGATACAGTATTAGAAATTGCCGTCTCAACGTCAGACTTTAATATCTGACCTCTTTTTCCCGTCCCCGTAATATCAGACAATGACATACCAGATTCTGCTATTAATTTAGCCGCAGATGGAGATTGAGGCATATGATATCCGACTCGTTCAACTATATCACTAGCAATAGAATGAGAAGATTTCTTCTTTATAGATTTCTGCCCTGAAACTTCTGAAACATATCCCAGAAAACCACCAGCAATCACTATTTCACCCGTAGCAACCGAAATATCGGTCAATTCTCCCGAAACAGGAGAAGGCACCTCAATGCTCACCTTGTCAGTTTCAAGGTCTACTAAAGTTTCACCAATTTCCACAAAATCACCAACTTTTTTAGACCAAGTACCAACCGTTGCTTCGCTGACGGATTCCCCCAAAGAAGGCACCAAAATTTTCGTAGCCATAATCTCTAACTTTCCTACTATTCCAAACGACCAATTTTATCAATAACGGACAATACTTTATTCAAGAGCATCCTTAACCAAAGAAGATAATTGCTCTAAATGCCGAGACATATTACCCACAGCCGTAGAGGCTGATTGCGGACGCCCAACATAACGAACACGGGAACAGCTTGCACTAATAGAACCTAAAACTTTTTCTAAATAAGGCTCTATAAAAGCCCATGCCCCCATATTTTGAGGTTCCTCTTGACACCAAACCATATCAGCTTGAGCAAAACGCAAAAGAATTTTTTTCAAACAATCTTCCGGAAAAGGATATAATTGCTCAATACGTATCAGATAAATATCAACAATATTGCGTATATTACGATTTTCCAAAAGATCATAATACACCTTTCCTGTACAAAGTATAACACGACGAATACGCGAATCTTCTACAAGTTTGATCGAAACCTTTCCAGAACAATCGGCATGATCTGACAATACAGGCTGAAAAGCGGTTTCATCACTCATCTCCGAAAGAGTAGAAACGACCTGCTTATGTCTCAACAAAGACTTCGGAGTCATCATAATTAATGGTTTAGAAGAACGATCGTATATTTGTCGACGCAAAATATGGAAATAATTAGCTGGAGATGTACAATTAGCCACACGCATGTTGTTTTCTGCACACATTTGCAAAAATCTTTCAAGTCGAGCAGAAGAATGTTCTGGCCCCTGTCCCTCATATCCATGTGGCAATAAGCAAACGAGATGAGAAACACGCAACCATTTTTGTTCTCCAGAAGAAACAAATTGATCTAATATAATCTGAGCACCATTAGCAAAATCTCCAAATTGCGCTTCCCAAATAGTCAAAGAATTGGGATTCTCTAAAGAATAACCATATTCAAAACCTAAAACAGCCTGTTCAGACAGCAAAGAATTAACAACCTCATAACGCCCTTGATCTTGCAAAATGTTATTTAGAGGAACATAACGTTTCTCCGTTTCTTGATCATATAAAACCGAATGACGATGGGAAAAAGTACCTCGTTCACAATCCTGTCCCGATAAACGCACTCTATAACCTTCGCAACAAAGAGAACCAAAGGCCAACGCTTCCGCCATAGCCCAATCAATTCCTGCATCCTTTTCTATCATTTCTCTGCGATTTTTCATAAGACGTTCAACAATCTTATGCGCCTTGAAAGAATTTGGAAGACAAGAAATTTTAGAACCTATTTCTTTCAGCATTTTTTGTGAAACAAAACCGTTTTGAACTTCCTTATCATTTTTCCGTACAGATGGGACAGGAAAACAATTAGATAACGCTGACACTTTTTCAGGACGATAGTTCTCACTCTCTTTAAATTCTTTTTCCAAATATGTACGCCAATTGCTCACTAAAGATTGAAATTCTTGTGTAGAAATAACTTTGTCCTGAACAAGAGTATCAGCATATATTTGAAGAACTGATTTATGCGAACGGATTCTTTGATACATTACAGGCTGTGTAAAGGAAGGATCATCGCATTCATTATGCCCAAAACGACGATAACATAATATATCTATTACAACCGATTTATGAAATTTCATACGATATAAAACAGCCATCCTAATAACGCGGACAACAGATTCCGGATCATCTCCATTAACATGAAAAATAGGAATACCAATAGATTTGGCTATATCCGAAGAATAAGGACTAGAACGAGCTGAAGAAGGATTGGTCGTAAAACCAATCTGATTATTGACAATCAGATGTATATTTCCTGCAACTGTATATCCATGCAAACCAGACAAAGCCAAAGTTTCAGAAACTACTCCTTGCCCAATAAAAGCAGCATCCCCGTGGATGATAATAGGCAAAAATTTAGAGCGATCTGATAGAGAAACGCTTTCTTCTCCCGAAACATTAGTCTTAAGATCCTGTCTAGCACGCACACTTCCTATCGCTACAGAATCAACAAATTCAAGATGAGAAGGATTGTTGCATAGCAACAAATCAACATTTTTTCCAGAAATTTGACGACTACAACATGCACCTAGGTGATATTTCACATCTCCTGAATACTCTTTGTCGACGGATCCTTCTCCTTTAAATTCATAAAATATAGAACGAGGCGGTTTATTCATCACCTGAGACAAAACATTCAAACGACCTCGATGAGCCATTCCCAAAATCATCTCAGCTATACCTTGCTGAACTCCCTGTCTAATTATTTCCTCTATAGCTGGAATGATAACTTCGGATCCATCAGCACCAAAACGCTTTGCTCCCTTATATTTAATGTCAATAAACTTTTCAAAACCCTCTGCTTCAACCAACTTCTTTAAGATACTTTTTCTTTCATCGTTTGAAAGCTTGTTCGAAAAATCAGGATTTTCAAATACATCCCGTATCCAATCCCTCTCTTTAGAATTGATAATATGCATAAACTCTACACCTATATTAGAACAATATAGACGAGAAAGAGTTTCTAATATTTCAATAATAGTAGCATATTCAAATCCTAATATACCTTGCATAAAAATTTTACGATTATAATCAGCTTCAGTAAAACCATAAAAGGCAGGAGATAATTCTGCAAAATCTATATGGTGAGAATTAAAGCCTAACGGATCAGTGTGCGCACTGAAGTGCCCATACGAACGATAGGCATCTATCATTTTCATTGCTTGAAAAAAATCTTTTAAAGATTGACTGTTGTCGGAAGAAAAAGAACGCGCATCTTTCTTCTTTTTTTCAGAAACAACAACCTTAGAAACGGATTCTTGTTGCGAAAAAGAAGAAATACAATCCTCTAATTGATCATAATCCTGAGAATTATCATCAAAAAACAAAAATAAACGATGCCAATCTTCACAAACACTGGAAGGATCTGTTTTGTAATGTTTATATAAATCTTCAATATAAGAAAAATTGGCACCATTGAGAAAAGAAGAAAGAGACAATCTCTTATTTAAATCCTGTTGCACTATTTTCTTCCCCTCTCTTTAATCATGCTTAACAATTTAATGTTCTTGTCTTTGTCTAAGTAAAAAATAAGCATAAAATATCATAAACCACCTAATAACTCTACAAGGGTTTTACCCATACGAGCAGGAGAAGATGCAATACGAATACCCGCCTCTTGCATTGCGGCTATTTTATCTTCAGCACTTCCTTGTCCACCATAAATCACTGCACCAGCATGTCCCATAGTCCGACCAGGAGGCGCTGTCTTCCCAGCAACAAATCCAACCACCGGCTTTTTACGCCCACACTTCGCTTCATCTTTTAAGAAATTAGCTGCATCTTCTTCTGCAGATCCTCCAATCTCACCAACCATGATGATTGATTCAGTTTCCTTATCCGCTAAAAACAACTCAAGAATATCAATAAATTCACTGCCCTTAACAGGATCACCACCAATACCAACAGCTGTGCTTTGCCCCAATCCCTCTTGCGATGTTTGAAATACAGCCTCATAAGTTAAAGTACCAGAACGAGATAAAATACCCACAGACCCTTTGCGAAAAATAGAGCCAGGCATAATCCCTATTTTACACTCCTCAGGAGTCAAAACACCGGGACAATTCGGACCAATAAGTCGCGAAGAAGAATTCTCAAGATACGCTTTTACCCGAACCATATCCAAAAATGGTATCCCTTCTGTAATACAAACAATCAAGGGAATCTCTGCTTTGATAGATTCAATGATAGCATCACCAGCTCCACTAGGAGGAACATATATGACAGAAGCATTTGCTCCCGTATGCTCTTTGGCTTCTGCAACAGAAACAAAAACAGGAACATTAACATTCCCACCAACCCAACAGGTACCACCTTTCTTAGGATGTATCCCTCCGACAATCTGTGTCTGACAATAAAGAATAGCTTGCTCCGTATGAAAAGTTCCAGCCTTGCCCGTTAATCCCTGAACAAGAACTTTCGTATTCTTATCAACTAAGATAGACACAATACTCAAACTCCTTTCACTGCACGAACTATTTTCTGAGCAGCATCATCTAAATCAATTGCCGTGATAACATTCAAACCACTCTCTACAATCAATTGATTCCCAATATCTACTTTAGCCCCTTCAAGACGCATAACAAGAGGAATATTGACATTAACGTCCTTAACAGCAGACAAAATCCCTTTGACTAAAACATCACATCTCACAATCCCTCCAAATATATTAATCAATATACCTTTGACAGAAGAATCTAACATAATGATCTTAAAAGCAGCAGCTACTTTATCTTGATCTGTTCCACCCCCAACATCAAGAAAATTAGCAGGCTCTCCTCCGTATAATTTAATGATATCCATGGTCGCCATAGCTAAACCAGCACCATTAACCATACAGCCGATATTACCATCAAGTGTTATATAAGAAAGACCATGCTTTCTAGCCTCTATCTCTCGGACATCCTCCTCTGAATCATCATGTAATTCCTGAATATCTAACTGACGATAGAGCGCATTATCATCAAACGAGACTTTCGAATCTAATACCCTCAAACGACCATTTTGCATAATAATCAATGGATTAATTTCCAAAAGACTCATATCCTTATCACAAAAAGCTTTATAAAGGTTAGGAAAAAGACTTTCAGCATCAATACGAGCCTGCCCTTTTAATTCAAGCATATCACATAAATTACCGATATCTTTAGGTGTCACCCCTACCAAAGAATCAATAGGAAGTTTGAATATCTTCTGAGGATAATCTTTAGCAACTTCTTCAATATCCATGCCTCCTTGAGTAGAAGCAACAAAAGTAATCTTTCCTGATACTCTATCCACCAAGAGAGAAAGATAGAGTTCTTTTAAAATATCAGCTCCATCTTCAATATACAAACAATTTACCTTACTACCTGCAGGACCAGTTTGCTTTGTTACGAGGATAGAACCAAGCATCTCACGAACATCAGACAAAACACCTTCAATAGATTTTTCTAAACGCACCCCACCTCGTGAATTAGCAGGCAATCCTCTGAATCGCCCTTTACCGCGCCCTCCAGCATGAATCTGACTCTTGACGACATACAATCCACCAGGAAGAGTTTTGATTGCAGAATCCGCCTCATGAATAGACGATACAACCACACCCTCGGCAACCGGAATACCATATCTTTTTAACAATGCCTTAGCTTGATATTCATGAATATCCATTACACTACCGTCCTCTTAAAAATTTTACGCCAAAGAAGAAACAAGCCTAGTACAAGCATTGCATAAATCGACTGTAGCTTTGACGGATTTTTTAAAATCATCTTTCTCATCAGAAGAAAGGTCTAGCTCAACAATCTTTTCCACTCCTCCATGCCCAATAATCACTGGCACTCCAACATAAAATCCATTAACATCATATTGTCCTGAAAGATGAGCAGCACAAGGAAATAGATTCTTTTTATTCCTTAAATACGATTCTGCCATTGCTATAGCAGAAGAAGCAGGGGAATAATATGCAGAACCAGATCGAAGTAATCCTACAATTTCCGCACCAGCTTCACGTGTTCTCTTTACAATTTGATCAATTTTTTCTTTTGTGCTCCAACCAAGTTTTACAAGATCAAGAACAGGAATGCCAGACACAGTGGCGTATCTCAACATCGGAATCATAGAATCCCCATGACTGCCTAATACAAGAGCAGTGACAGATTCAACAGAAACACCTAATTCTTGCGCTAAAAAATATCGAAATCGAGCCGAATCCAAAACACCAGCCATACCAACAACCATATGTGACGGTAAACCAGAAAATTTCTGAAGAGCCCATACCATCGCATCAAGAGGATTCGTAATACAAATTACAAATGAATGAGGGGCATACTGACGAATTCCCTCAGCTACCTTTTCAATTGATTTTAAATTATCAGAAAGCAAATCATCCCGACTCATCGAAGGCTTACGTGGAATCCCCGCCGTAACGATACATACATCAGCCCCCGCAATATCCGCATAATCACTCGTCCCACACAACTTGCCATCAAAATCTTCAACTGGAGATGATTGAGCAATATCAAGTGCTTTTCCCCGTGGCATACCATCAACTATATCAAGCAACACCACATCTCCAAGATTCTTTAAAGCAGAAAGATGCGCAAGCGTTCCCCCTATCATTCCAGATCCTATAAGAGCAATTTTATTCGATTTCATTGCGCATCCTTCCCTTAATTTAAATATTTTTTATTTCTATAAAATAATCGACATACCTTTTAAAATAACAATTTATACCTTATTTAATAATAAAAGTTTATATGCATCCATTACAATTTTATGCTTACTGACGTATTGCACGCTAAACATCTCGAATAAACGCGAAATAGTCCTTTGAAATTCAAAATTTTCTGTCCCTAATTGATCATAAAAAAAATTATTTATATCTACTTCAGACGATACAATTAAACAAATTTTATATTCATAAAAAACATCAATTAACATAATAAATCGTCTTATCCAATCTTTTCGATCACCTTTTAAGAATGGAATATTATCTATAAAAACAACATCAAATCGCATAGCAATTTCTACAAAATCATTAGCTGAAAAGGATCTATCACAAAGATCAAAAAAAGAAAAGCGCGATACTCTTTTAAAAGAAGAAGGCACATGAATTTTATACCCTCCTTTGGCAGAAATATTGAGAACAAGAGACTCTTGTCCTTTTCTCATATGATCCCATAATTTGTTCATCAATGTTTCTGTATGCGAATCAAGTGGTGACATATAGAGAGGAAGAATTTTTTCTTTTCTCCTGCGATAGTCTTGGCCAGAATCCAAAGAAATAACTTCAAGTTCTTTCTTCAAAATATTTATAAACGGCATAAAAACATCACGATTAATTTCATCCTTATAAAGATTATCAGGAATAAAATTAGAAGTTACAACCACAACACAACCGCGCAAAAACAATTCAGAAAACAGTCGGGATAAAATAACTGCATCAGCGATATTTGTTACCATAAATTCATCAAAACACAATAGATTTACTTCCGAAGCAATTGAATTTGCCACCAATGGGATGGGATCAGATTCTCGTATTGCACCCGATTCAATCTGCTTGCGGTGAAAAATAATACGACAATGAACATCTTTCATAAATTCATAAAAATGACGCTTGCATTTCTTTTCTGTGGGAGCCAGTTCAAAAAAAAGATTCATGAGCATACTCTTACCTTGACCAACGTCACCATAGAGGTAAATTCCTTTAATAAAGGGAGGTCTCCAAAGTTTTTTCCAAAAAGAAAAAAACCACCTTCAAAAAATTTTTTCGTTTATACAAATCATTGAGAAGGCGATCAAATGACAACGCAACCCTCTCCTGATCGGAATTGTATTTTAATTTTCTATCCCGAATTAAAGATACAATTTTACTGCTGACAAGATAAAAAGATACTGACATATACCAAAATCAAATATTTAAAAAAATAAAAATAGCTCTACTTAACGATAAATGCTAACTATCTCACTCTCTCCATCAAAACTCCCCTCAAAAGACTGCTCACCAGTCTTGCGAAATACAATGATAGTTTTTCCCACCTTATTTTTAAGTTCAAAACTATTTTTATTTACTATATTCCACGAAGACAACAATGCTAACTTACCATAACAACCCCGAGCAGTCCCCCGAAAATCTTTTTTCAATCGAGTCAACGTCAAAGTCAGATTACAAGCAATACCTTGATGAGATGTTTTCCATGAACCTATTATTTCCATCCTTATAGCCGCATTGTCTTTGACGGGAGAAGAAATATTATCTTGATCTAATTCTTCTTCAGAAACGGGTGGAGCAAGATCTTCTGATTCAATAGAAGAAGGGACGGGTTGTGTTTTTTTTGAAAAAAAACTTTTAAAATCTGGAGCTACGCAACCATAGGAAGATAATGCAAGCATGTAAAAAACCATAAAAGCAAAACGATAAGATCGCATCTATTATTTCCCATCACATCCAAAGTTATCATGCACTATCCCCACCTTCTCTTCTAACAATAACTCTTTAAAAAATAAAAAATAAAAAATAAAAAATAAAAGTAATATAAAAAGAAAAACTACACTTTACGATCCACCATCATCATTTTAATTTTTGCAATTGCTTTCGCTGGATTAAGGCCTTTAGGACAACTTTGCGTACAGTTCATAATTGTATGACAACGATATAACCGGAAAGGATCTTCAAGATTATCGAGACGATCTCCCTGCCCTTCATCCCGAGAATCAACTAACCAACGATACGCTTGCAATAATATAGCTGGACCAAGATATCGATCAGAATTCCACCAATAACTTGGACAAGACGTAGAACAACAAGCACACATAACACATTCATAAAGACCATCTATTTTCTGACGATCATCATGACTTTGCAACAATTCTTTAGCAGGCTTCGGAGAAACAGTCTTCAGCCATGGCTCAATCGAACGATGCTGGGCATAAAAATATGACATATCTACAACCAAATCTTTAATCACAGACATGTGAGGAAGCGGATATACCTTTATAATACCTTTGATGTCTTTCATATCTTTTATACAAGCTAAAGTATTGGTACCATCTATGTTCATGCCACAAGAACCACAAATACCTTCTCGACATGAACGACGTAAAGTCAAAGTTGGATCGATTTTATTTTTAATATACAAAAGCCCATCAAGAACCATAGGCCCACAATCATCTAAATCAACGTAATATATATCAATATGCGGGTTATCTTGATCATCTGGATTCCATCGATAAATACGATATTCACGCAAACGCTTGGCTCCAGAAAGAGCATTCCAAGTCTTCCCTTTCTTTACCCGAGATCTCTTTGGTAATAAAATTTCAACCATATCAATACCTATTACTAATAAACACGCGCTTTAGGAGCAATCTTAGCATAATCAATTCCTCCACAAAGCAATTCAGTACGAACGGGACGATAATCAAGCTTTATCTTCCCTGTTTTATGATCAACCCAACAGAGAGAGTGTTTACGCCAATTAACATCATCACGCCCACTAAATGCTCCATCTTTATAATCTTCCCTTGCATGAGATCCCCTGCTTTCCTTGCGAGCCTCTGCAGAGTAAACCGTAGCAATTGCATTGATCATCAAATTTTGAAGCTCAAGAGTCTCTACAAGATCTGAATTCCAAATCAATGAACGATCATAAACTTTCAGATGCGCCATCTCATCCCAAAGAATTGAAAGATTGCGGCATCCCGCAGCTAAAGATTCTTGCGTACGGAAAACAGCTGCATCTAATTGCATTGCTCGTTGCATCTTCTCCCTTAGAACAGCAGTGGAAATATGACCATCTGCATATCTCAAACGATCGAATCTCTCCATAATAGAATCACAAGCCGATACATCCAAACTAGGAATTGGACTGGATTTATCAATTATTTCCGCAGCGCGAATAACAGCCGCTCGACCAAAAACGACCAAATCAATCAATGAATTCGAACCCAGACGATTCGCCCCATGAACCGAAGCACATCCAGCCTCACCAATTGCCATAAGACCCGGAGCAAGACGTTCTGGATTCTTACTATCCGAATCCAAAACCTCTCCCCAATAGTTCGTTGGAATCCCACCCATATTATAATGCACAGTAGGAATAACAGGAATAGGATCACGCGTTACATCAATACCAGCAAAAATTCTTGCCGATTCAGAAATACCTGGTAAACGTTCGTGTAAAATAGCTGGATCAAGGTGATTTAAATACAAATGTATGTGATCTTTATTTTTACCAACACCCCGACCTTCCCTTATTTCTATCATCATACAACGAGAAACAACATCACGAGAAGCAAGATCCTTCGCTGAAGGAGCATACCGTTCCATAAAACGTTCCCCCTCAGAATTGACAAGATAACCACCTTCTCCACGAACACCTTCCGTAATCAGGCATCCCGAACCATAAATACCAGTAGGATGAAACTGAACAAATTCCATATCTTGTAATGGCAGACCTGCACGCGCAATCATACCCGCCCCATCACCAGTACAAGTATGTGCTGATGTAGCAGAAAAGTATGCACGACCATATCCACCAGTAGCTAACACAACTAATTTAGCAGAAAAACGATGAATCTCTCCCGTCTCCAACTGCCAAGCAATAACACCGACACATCGTCCTTCTGCATTCATGATGAGATCAAGCGCAAAATATTCAATAAAAAATTCAGCATCATTCTTTAACGCTTGTCCGTACAACGTATGCAAAATAGCATGACCTGTTCTATCTGCCGCCGCACAAGTCCTCTGTACCGGAGGTCCTTCTCCATAATTTTGCATATGTCCACCAAAGGGACGCTGATAAATCTTCCCTTCTTCATTACGCGAAAAGGGGACACCATAATGTTCTAATTCGTATACAGACTTTGGCGCTTCCATAGCAAGATACTGAATCGCATCCACATCTCCTAACCAATCAGAACCCTTTACAGTATCATATAAATGCCATTGCCAACTATCTGGTGTCATATTAGCAAGCGAAGCTGCAATCCCCCCTTGTGCCGCCACTGTATGCGAACGAGTAGGAAAAACTTTTGTAATACAAGCTGTCTTAAATCCTTTTTCAGCCATACCTAAAGTCGCACGCAAACCGGCGCCTCCAGCACCGACAATGATAACATCATAGGAATGATCTACATACGTATATGAAGATTTGAAGTTAGAAATATCCTTCATTGATTACCCAAAATTGAAATTTTTAAAATAGAAAACAAACAAAAAACCGCCATAAACAAAACAAAAGAACTGTTTAACATAAGAAGCACTATCTTTAATAATTTAGAATGAACATAATCTTCAATAATCACCTGCATACCAAGTTGCATATGAAAAAAAATTGAAACCGCCCCTAATCCCATTATAGATGCTACAAAAAGATTAGAAACAACAGAAACAATCTGTTCATGCGGAGCAGAACCATACCTTATAAAAAATATTATAAAAAAGATAACAAAAGGAATATTGGCAATAGCAGTGAACCTTTGTTTTAAAAAGTGTCCCGTACCATCTTTAGCGGAACCCATCCCTCGTACTTTTCCTAAGCTACTACGCATATTCATCATCCGATCATCATTTTTCCATTAGTAAATATTTTTCACTATCCATATTACCGACACTATGAAAATTGAAGCGATAATATTGATCTTTGCCATTGTAATGGAAACTTTTTTTTCCAATAAAAAACTAGAATCCCACATCAAATATCTTATACCACCTAACATGTGATGGATAGCTGACCAAGTATATAAAAAAAGGAATATGCTAAAAAAGCCACAATCCGTATAGCTTCTCCAAAGTCCTAATGTATATTTCCCCTCTGCTACAGCAAAAAACCACAAAACCAACGCAGGAGTTCCAAAATAAACTGCTGATCCCGTGATACGATGAACAATAGAGATAAGCATAGTGGGAATCAGCTTATAAATCTGTAAATGTGGAGAAAGTGGTCTATTACTCTTAAGATCAGACATAGATTTCAAGTTATCCTTTAAACATATTCATCCGATTAATAATCTTCTTTGATATAAAACAAAACATATAATAATTCTCTTATGATGTTATTTATCATATAATCCATCGAGAAACAAAATTCTATATAATATTCACATTTCATATTCGCTGAGAGGAGGAGAAGAAAGTTTTCCCATACGGCATACCTCCAAATACTCATCAAGCTTAACAGGCTGTACCGAAAGACGCGAAAAAGTAACAAGAGCCATTTTAGAAAGCTGTAAATTACCTTTAATAGCCACCAAACTAACAGGACAAGGCATACTACAAACCGAGCGTATATCGACACATTCCCAGGGCGAATATCCCTCTACTGTAGGATCGGGATACGTACCAGTAATGACTTCAAAAATCCCTACAATTTCACGACCTTTATTAGAATGATAAAAAAAACCTTTATCACCAATACGCATTTTCCTCATATTATTGCGGGCTTGATAATTACGCACTCCTGTCCACGCCTCTCCAATACTGCCCTTATCTTGCTGCATCTTCCAAGACCATACACAAGGTTCAGACTTTACCAACCAATACGCCACCCGATCTTGTCCTTATACTCCAAATGCAAAAAATGAAATGATAGCTTTTTTCAATATCAAAAGATTACCACAATAATCCCATTATCAACATACGTTTAAGAGCGTTATTTCTTTTTCTTAGAAGAGAGATCCAAAAAAATATCCAATGCCTCGTCTACAGTAATACGATTCGCTATAACATCTGATGTTGCTTGAAAAACTGGCAAATCCAAACCCATTTTTATTGCTATATTGATCACGCGCGAAACTGCAATCCCCCCTTCTACAAGATTCATCGTTTTAAAATCATATTGCTGTCCTTTTCCAAGAAAAACACCAAAACAAAAATTACGCGACTGCTCACTTGTCGCAGTTAAGACTAAATCCCCTATACCAGACAAACCTAAAATAGTATCAGATCGACCTCCCATTGCCTTTGTCACTTCTATTATTTCTGATAAGCCCCGCACCATCATCATTGCACGAGCCGAATCTCCATATTCTCTTCCTTTTAAAATACCACTTGCGATGGCAATAATATTTTTTAAAGCCCCTCCAAGCTGAACACCAATGCGATCATCTGAACAATAAACTCGAAATGAATCGCCGGAAAGAATCGCAGAAAGACGGCGTGATATTTCTATCTTTTCCGAGGCTAAAGTCACTCCTACCGGCAATCCTCGGGCGATATCAATGGCAAATCCTGGACCAGAAAGAACCGAAATAGAATGGGAGGGAAGAACCTTTTCTGAGTAATCACTCAGCAACATTCCACTATAATATTCAAAGCCTTTGGAGCAAATAACAACATCTGCCGTATCTTTCAACCACTGCCCATAAAAACCAAGGGCCTGCTCATATCCCTTAGAAGAAGTGGCAAAAAGAACAATATCTGCTTCTCGTAAGAGCCTGTAGTCAGTAGAAAAATGCAAAAGAGAAGAAAGCTTGATATTAGGAAGAGATTTGGCGTTTATTCTTGTAGACTTCAGTTGCTGTATCAGGCTTTCTTGCCGGCCAAGCAATGTAACATTTGCATGTCCACGTGATGCAATAATACTGGAGATCGCTGATCCAAAAGCCCCAGAACCAATAACAAATATCGTAGGATAATTTTTCATGCTTTGGCTCCACGCTTGCCAGATCCTATTTTTGAAAGAGCCTTTTCATCTAATGGCCAACGGGAACGTGGCGATATAGATAAATCATCCGGAGGAAAACCAGCCTCCATTCTTTCCAAAGCAGCCCAAGCAATCATTACTGCGTTATCCGTGCATAAACGAGCTGGAGGAGCGACAAAACAAAAGCCCTTTGACGTACAAAGATCAATAAGAGCAGCGCGAATAAAAGAATTAGACGCAACCCCTCCTGAAACAACTAACACTGGTTTTTTATTTGGAAATTCTTTTTGAAATAAAAGAAATCCTTGCTCTAATTTTTTTCGAAGAATCCGTATTACTGTTACTTGAAAAGACGCACAAATATCGGCAATATCTTGTTTTTCAAGAACATCAAAAGAACGTATTTTTTGCTGAACAGAGGTTTTTAATCCGGAAAAAGAAAAATCACAGCACATTCCTTGCACTGATGGACATGGAAAATTAAAACGCTGACCATTCCCCTTTAACGCTGCCTTTTCTATTGCTGCTCCACCTGGATAAGAAAATCCTAGTGATTTAGCAATTTTATCAAAACACTCTCCAAGGGCATCATCTATTGTCGTTCCCAAACGATCATAACGAGCAACACCTCTTACTAATAATATTTGTGTATGTCCTCCAGACACCAACAAAACAAGATAAGGAAAATTAACCCCATCCGTCAAACGTGCCGTTAAAATATGCCCTTCTAAATGATTGATAGCATAAAAAGGTTTTTGACTAGCATAAGAAATAGCTTTAGCTGTCATCAATCCAACAATCAAACCTCCCATTAACCCTGGGCCCGCCGTCACTGCTATTGAATCTATATCAGAAATTTGCATACTAGCACGTGACAAGGTTTTTTTTATCAAAACATCCAAAGAATCTACATGAGCACGAGCAGCAATTTCCGGAACCACCCCTCCATATTCACCATGTTGATCAATCTGAGACAAAATAACCTCTGCCAGAATCTTGTTCTGAAATCCTTCGCGACGTACCACAGCAACAGCCGTCTCATCACAACTCGTTTCTATACCAATAACCGTTTTTTGCACTTTAAACATTGCTATACTTTATTTTTTTTGGATTAATTCAAAAAACTCATTTTTTTTTACAAGTATCATAGATGAATTAAAATGGAAGAAAAAGATTTTAAAATCGGAACACGTAGAAGCCCATTGGCTTTAGCACATGCTTTCGAAACACGCTCTTATCTTATGAGTGTTCACAAAATTCCCCTAGAAAAAATTTTTGTTGTTCCTTTGTCAACAAAAGGCGATCGAATCACAAATAGAACCTTAACTGAAATAGGAGGGAAAGGACTGTTTACTGAAGAAATTGAAAGAAAATTAATATCAGGTGAAATTGATTTTGCTGTTCATTCCGCCAAGGATATGCCAACAAAATTGCTAAAAGGACTGCGAATTTCAGCATATCTCCCACGCGAAGATGTGCGCGATGTATTTATTAGCCATACCGCACAGTCTCTTAACGATCTTGCTGTTAATAGCATTGTCGGCACATCGTCTTTGCGTCGCAAAGCACTCCTACTTCGATGGCGCGCCGATCTATCTATTATAGATTTTCGAGGGAAAATAGAAACACGCCTTACCAAACTAAAGAACAAGCAAGCCGATGCTATGTTGCTTGCATATGCTGGGATCAAAAGACTTAAAAAAGAAAGCGTCGTAAAGGAAATTCTCAATCTTGAAGATTTTCCTCCATCACCAGGACAAGGAGCTATTTGTATTGAAACACACATGAATAATACCAGAGCTCATGAACTTGCCACTGCTATTAATCATCGAGAAACATGGGATACAGTGAGCTGTGAACGAGCATTTCTTGCTGAACTAGATGGATCTTGCAAAAGCGCCATTGCTGGATTTTCCTATTGTAAAGGGCAATCTCTCTATTTTTACGGAACTATTTTAACGCCCGATGGTAAAATTTTCCATGAAGTATCAAAAAGCGGCAACTGTTGCGATGCCATTCAGATAGGTCGTGATGCTGGTCGACATATACGTCTCATAGCTGATAAAACTATTTTTAACCTATAAAGTGCAATACGACAGCCTAAAAAAATTCATTACTATCTTAAAATCTTGAATGAATATAATGTCAGTAAAACAAGATTTGCAATCTTTATAGTTTTACCAATAAAAAACCATAATCAAACCCTTGATTGTTTCCAAAAAGATCAGTTCAATGAGGACAAAAAATTTTTCTATTCATTGAGCATTTAAAAAATTATCCCCGTAATAAATGTCATTGTTGAGCAATGTAGACCTAAATTATGCACATAATTATCACTAGACCTGTAAAAAAAGCGCTACACACAAAAAAAAAATAAAAAAAATGGGACATACTCCCATTATGATGCCTCTATCCTATTTTACTTATGATAGAGAGGCGGTATCTCTTGCCTTGCAAGAATCCTATGGAGGAATAGCAATAACCAGCAGCGAATCTCTCTCCACATTACCCGATAAATTTTGTCATAATAGCATTCTTTTTTCCATAGGAGAAGCGAGTGCTTCTCTCGCACGAACAAAAGGATTTTCTCAAATATTTTGCGGAAAGAATAACAGTATTAGTCTGGCTCAATTAATTGTCCAAAAAAAAGAATTATTCACCCCTCAAAAGCCCTTGATATACTTAGGAGGGAAAAAAAGAAAGATCCATTTTGAAAATTATCTTTTTCAACACAGAATCCCCTTCAAAACCATTGATTGCTATTATAGTTGGAATATTGTATATTCTAAGAAGGAAGTAGAGCGTATAATTAAAAGCGCAGATGCTGTGCTGTTTTATGCAAGTTCTTCTGTGTCAAATTTTTTCCTTTTGCCCTTACCTATAAAAATATCTGTACGCTTCTTATGTTTAAGCCAAAATATTGCTTCCGAAATTCCCGTCTCATTCACAGATCTAGTTTCAGTGGCAGAGTTTCCAAAAGAATCCTCTTTGCTAGAGCTTCTTCTTTCATTACAATCACAAAAGCCTTGAGCACAGTTAAGACTTTATTTAAATTAATCAATTATGTTGTAAGTTTATTAGGATTATTTTTAAAAATTAAAATATTGATACAGCACTATATATAATAGAACCATAAAAAAAACGGAACATAAACATTTTTTGGTTTGAAAAATTTTAGAATCTATGTATATGGCTAGGAGAAACAGTATGCCCCCCATTTCCGATCACTCTACGGAAAATGATATGAATGATTCCAAAAAATCGCATGAACAAGAAAAGACAATCCATCAATCCCTCGGCACTCAAGAAAAAAAATCAAAGGGCTTTCCGTTCATTAAGAATTGCAAAAACCTAACATTCTTTAAAGCACTATCGATAATCGTTATAGGCATATTACTTATCAGTTTTGTTTTGATATTGCTTTTTTTTATTAAAATAAAAATTTTTTCTAACAACGATCTCTTCTTTGTAAATGCTCTCCCTTCAAAAGGGGTACTTATTCAATCTGACAAAGATTATTCTATACTAGAGTCAGAGAGAAAAAATATTCAGAATACTACTCCAGTTGCAGAAAAAAAAGAAAATGAAAAAAATGCCTCTACACAAGTCCTTATAGAAGAAATAAATTCTTTAAAAAAGATCCTGACAGAACTTAATAATAACTATAATAATCTTCTTACTCGTCTGATAAAAACGGAAAATTTAATTGCTAATCCCTTGAAAAATACTAATATCCAGAGAATAATCTCTCTTCTAATCTTAAAAAATAAAATGGATAAAGGTGAGTACTTTCTATTAAACAAAAAGATTACAGAAGAAGCTTCTGTGTTAGAGCCATGTACAGCCGTATTGCTACAGTTTTCTAATATAAGAATCCCTACATCTATAGAAATTTTTACACAATTTTCAAAAGTATCTGAGGAAATAATTTTTGCTAGTGAAACTCTTGGAAAAGATTCAGGATTTACAAGTTATTTACTCCTACAACTCAATAAATTAATCAAAATACGCCCTTTAGGAGGAGACGTTGAAGGCGATACAATTACTGCTCTAGTCGCTCGTATTGAAAACAATCTTAAAAAAGGTGATTTACGTAGTGCCGCTATTGAATGGGATAAAATCCCAGAAGAAACAAGAAAACCCGGTATATTTTTAAGAAATGCACTTGAAGCGCATATTTGTTCTGATTCAATAATAAAAGAAGAAATGTCTAAAATTTCACAAGATAACTTATCATAGGAATATAATATGCTACGCCTTATATACTATTGTTGCATAATATTCTTCATGATTTGTAGTTTTATAGCAATCTCTTACTATCCAGATGACATATACGTTACTTGGGGCAATCGAATTTATCAAACAAGCCCTTTTGTCATGTTATCTATCGTTTATATTTTAATATTTACATTCATGCTAATATCAAAGATTTCACGGTTTTTTTTATCATGTCCATCTACAATCGCTAATATCTTTCATAAGCGCAACTACGCTAAGGGATATAAAGAGTTATCTGCTGGACTCATATCAATTACGGCCCAAAATATACCATTAGCCCGTAAAATGTTCTCTTATCTCTCTCATCGACATATTTTTCATAACGAATCTCTTTTCCATCTTTTAGAAGCACAAATCGCCCTATCCGAAAAAAAACACCATATTGCGCGTGAAAAATTTGAAATGATGCTACAAATACCTGAAACGAGAGAGTTCGCAATTTATAACTTATATTGTGAATTCTATCGTATAGGCGATTTAAAATCAGCTCAATGTTATGCAAAAAAAGCTCTCAAAATTTCCCCTTATATATCTTGGGGCATTGAAGCAATGTTACAATATTACGCACTAGAGAAAGAATGGTCTAAAGCCATTGATTTTTTAAATAAAAATAAAAAATATGAGAATATTGAAACATATAATCACCATCAGGCCATCCTTCTCACCGCTCGATCTTTAGAAAATGCAGAAAAGGGTGATGTTGTTGCTTCCTATAACGATGCAATGGTAGTATTGAAACTTTGCAAGCATTCCATTATGGCTTCGATATGCGCTGCCAAAGCTTTGATTTTGCAAAATAAAAAAAATAAAGCAGCGGTGGTTTTAGAAAAAATATGGGAGATTAATCCTCATCCTGAAATCGCTTATATTTATACTATAATTTTGTCGAACAACGCAACAGAACGCATGAATAGAGCCCTTAAATTAGAAGCGATCAATAAGAAAAATATAGAATCCCTCATCACCGTTGCTAAAATTTCCCTGGAAACAGGAAATATTCAACAGGCACAAACGAAGGCAATGCTTGCTGCCAAAGCAAATCCTAGGAAGGGAATTTTTTTACTGCTTGCTAAAATAGAACGAGCAAGCTCTAATAATCTAGATAAAATTTTATATTGGACACAAAGAGCGTTATATACAGAACCAGATCCACTTTGGATATCAGATGACGGCTATTGCTCTTCTACATGGCTTCCACTATCACCTACAAGTAAGAAACTCTGTCGTTTTGAATGGAAAGTTCCTGCCAAAATACCAGAATATACTACTAATAAAGATCTCATATCCTATGATGAATCGGAAACATTTATGACACACTTACAGGAAACCAAGAGAAATAAAAATATAAAAAATCCATATCCTAGCATCCATCAAGATTATCATCATCCCAAAAATCGGAACATTCTCTCTCTAGATCCTTCTATACGACAACCAGATGATCCTGGTGTTATAAATAAATCGACAAATCAATGAAAATTAGCATATAATAAAGAAAATCAATAGGTTCAATAACTGTGTCCCATTCTTAAAAAGATTCTTGATTTATCTATTTTTCAAAAGTTGCCGTAAAAATCCGTCGTTCAAGACGGAAATATAAGGCGATTTTGATAAGAAAATAGATCCACTACTCACTACTTATGGAGTATGATCCAAGCTTATCTCAAACAGCATAGAAATGCATAGAAGTAGATTATACGATCAAAAAAACTCTTATCTCAATCGCAGACAGATAAGATCATCAAAGAAGATAAAAACCCATCTATTGCTAAAAGCTAGCATCCAGACGATAATCGTCTACGAGGCATATCAATAGAAAAAGAGAGCGAGATAGTAGGTATAGGACGACGGTCTCCAAAGACGTAGATCGTGGATTCGAATTCCCCTGCTCCCGCAATTAAAGGATATATGTGATTTATTGCTAAAAACTTCAGGATGACGCTTAGAGATCCTCTCCCCTATAATGGGGAGAGGTATCCATTATGAGATACCAAATCTTAATTATTAGCACGTTTCACAACTCATCATCTAGATGCTAGCTTTTAGCACTTTGAGCAATAGATGGCTCTTTATCTTCTTTAATGATCTTGTTTATTTTATCCATTAGAAGCTGAGAGTTAAATTTTGTTCTAACCGTGCAACCCACTTTTACCTCTATGCATTTCCATGCTATTTGAGACAAACCCTGATTTGGATTTGATCTAACAGACCTGATGAATTTTATTTCATACGTTGAGCAAGGAACGTATCGCTAACAATAAGGTAATAACAGATAGATTATATTCATTATAATCAAGAAAAAAAAATGTTATTAAACACTCCAGTAATTCCCTATCAGATGATTCCAAAATACTCAGGTATTTTTTTTTACACTGCTCATATAGGAAAATTTATGGTAAAGTGTTATCAATAACACCCATCAAACATCATCAATATTAAGCGAACTTCAGAATTTTTATTTCTGTAGAATCTTTGATCAAAGGAGTATTCTGGGAAAAATGAAAATTACACAAGCTTTTACATTTGAAGCAGCACATAAACTTCCCTATGTCCCCAAAACCCATAAGTGTTATCGTATGCACGGACATTCTTATCGAGTAGAACTTGTAATGGAAGGAGATGTAGATCCTAAAACTGGATTTGTCGATGATTTTTTTAATATTGAAAAATATTTTGCTCCACTTCTTGAGAAGTTAGATCATCATTGTCTCAACGAAGTTGAAGACTTAGATAATCCTACAGCAGAAAATATCGCTATTTGGATCTGGAAACGTTTGTTTGATTCTCTCCCTATCTTATCATCAGTACGCGTTTATGAGACCCCTATGTCTTGGGTCGAATATCAAGGAATATAATGAATAACAATAGAGAAAAAACATCATCTGCCCTTTTACTCTTTTCTGGAGGACAAGATTCTTCTACCTGTCTTTCTTGGGCACTAGACAAATTTGATAAGGTAGAAACCCTTAGCTTTGATTATGGACAACGTAATAAAGTAGAACTGGAATGTCGCCTGCGATTGCGTGAAAAAATTGTACAACTCACACCTAAATGGAAAGATTCTTTAGGCGCAGACCATATCTTACCACTTGCAACACTTGGAGATATTTCCCATTCATCACTCACAAAAAATATTGAAATAAAGATTCAGGAAAATAATTTACCTAATACTTTTGTTCCTGGTCGTAACATAATTTTTTTGGTTTTTGCCGCTGCATTAGCATATCGACGCGGAATCACAAATATTATCGCTGGCATGTGTGAAATGGATTATTCAGGATATCCAGACTGTCGCAATGAAACGATAAAAGCCCTTGAAATGACCTTGAATTTAGGCATGGAAAGCAATTTTACTATCCATACACCCTTAATGCATCTCAAGAAACATGAAACTTGGAAACTTGTACAGGATATTGGAGGACAAAATTTAGTAGATTTGATTCTTGAAGAAAGTCATACCTGCTACCTTGGAACACGCGATAAGCGTTACGAATGGGGATATGGCTGTAATTCATGTCCATCATGCAATCTAAGGCAGAAAGGATGGGTGGAATTTAAGGAAAAATATCAGCGTACACCAACGTGACATATAAAAAAAAATAATAACATAAAATCAATGGCTTAAATAATTCCAATCCCTCAAATCATAGGAATCTTCATGCATCTTGAGTCAAACTATCACTAATTTTTTAATCTTAACTTTCTTGCTAATGATAATCCATTAATCTCCTCACTTAAATAGATTAAAAGCTATGGCATTATGTAGTAACCATAGTCTTTGAGGATGTAATATTGACGCTCTCTTCCTTTAAAATAACAAGATGCATAGGTAAAAAATCAATGGAAACCATAGAAAAGGAGTTATACGTATCATGCAAAAGATAATATCGACAATCTTTTATATTATCAGAAAGTATCATTTTTATTTAAAATTAAATTTAAATTTACTGTAATTTATACAATAAATTGTAATTTATCTACAAATCATATATGTACGTGTATTAAAAAAATTATTTTATATATATATATTTGGAGTTATTATCATGAATATACCAGAACTTAATAAAAATTATATACAAACGCAGTATAACCAAAGCACTTCCCATACAATAGCAAAAGTAAATCATTCTGATAAAACCGCTGATAGCGCAGGATTAATTAAAGAAGATAGCGCTGTTACCAAAAAAAATGAGATCTATCATTTGGCAAAAGAAGTAGCTATAAGCTCAATTCCTATCTATGGAACTATCCAAGCATTCAAAAAAGGTGAAATCGGATGGGGAATATTTGGAATTGTTACTGACGCACTCTTAATTGTACCAGCCATAGGAGTGGGAGCTAAATTGGCAGTCAACTTTATAGCCAGAAGAAGTAAAATCGCATCAACTACAATGAGATCCACAGCTACAATAGCAACAGCATCTTCTTTCAAAATTCTCCACGAAGCTGCACGACCTAAAAATGTAGCTAATACCGTTGATACAGTAAAAAATGATGTCATCATCAATAAAATGATACCAACAAATGCTACAAAATGAGATCATATAACACAATCCAGCACTATATTGGAAAAACCTAATATAGCGACATCAATTCAAAAAAATTAAAAGTTGATATTTATGAGGGAAGAGATCGGAAGTACTTGAGGAGCAATATAAACATCGACTATATCAATCATTATCGCCATACCCTTTATAACTGACTAGCCCTAGATCCCGTTATAAAGGGTATGGCGATAATGCTATTGAAAATAGTTATCTGAAATGCTCTGGTGAATTATGGGATTTTTCTATATTTTTATGTGCATCAGTTGCCCAATTAAGCCTAAACCCAAAAGATAAGACTGTAAAAATGAGAATACTCCTTCACGCAGAGGACTGGAATAATTCCTTGAAGAAATATTAGCTTGATATGAGTAACAAAAAGATTGAGATCTCAGAAAGTTAACAAAAGTATTAAAACCCTGACCTGTTAAGATTATAAAAGCTTTTTTTTTAACTTGCACTAATATCACAAATAGCGATGATACTTGTGAATTATGGAAGGTACAAGGCAGAGATAATACTTTTGCTATGAAAAAAAAAATTTAAATATTAGAAAAATATTCGTAAAAATATATTTTTCTTTGACTTTTATTCACATTTCAAGATATCATTACACGGTGAGTAAGCCCTTGTAGCTCAGCTGGTAGAGCGCCTGATTTGTAATCAGGAGGTAATAGGTTCGAGTCCTGTCGGGGGCACCATTTTTACAAAGCAAGTTATTTATTTTAACGTTATTTTATTTTGAATCTGGTTGTTCTTTTTTTATAGGTAAGAATTTTGATTAAGTGATCATTTTTCTTTAGTTGTCTTCTCAAGAAATGATAGCGGATTATATCTCAATGATAAGCCCATACGATTTATAAACAATTTATTATAATTATAATGTGGTCGTATCTTGATACAAACGATTTATTTTAAGTAGTTTATGCGATTTATCAAAGGTATCAAAAATAGCATAAGCAATTGATTTAATTTTGTTATTTTAGCATTTTAGGAACAATTTTTTTTAGTACTTTTCCCTTAATTATCAACAACGCTAGAGTTTTTTTTTCAAAGTCTAACTAAAAGGAAAATATATATTATTATTATAGTATGAGAAAAAAATGTCTTATTCAAGTAGAAGTATTCTAACTATTATTGTTATCATTTGTCTATTACAGGGTTGTTTCTATCCACCAAGAATTCATTCTTTGGGCGGAAGCAAGGCAGATGGGATAGTCACCTTTGGATATCAATCGGATATTTTCACTGCTAAATTAATTCCTGAACAATTAGAAGTAACCAAACAATCAGCAATAAAACGATGTCAACTATGGGGATATAAAAATGCCGAACCATTCACTGGATTAACATCTCAATGTGAAAACAGGAATCAGGATGGATATTGCATCGAAAGTAGTACGAAAATTAATTTTCAGTGTTATGATAAATAAAATACATCAAACCAATAATCTCAATATTAGGAATGGAGCAAAAAATAACTTCCAACGTTCTAATCCTAAATCAGAAAATTCTTAATTTACTGATTTTTCATATAATTCCTGTGTTTTTTAAATAGAAATTATCATGAACAATTCCGATCAATCTTTCGTTGTAGTAAAAAATCTTTCAATTGCTCTTTCCCAGCAAAAACTTATTTTGTGCATTCAAAATAATTACTCTTCGAATTATCCGGATAAACACGTTATCGAAGAGTGCTATTGCGGATTATACAATTAATAACAACCCCCTCAATTGGAGACAATGCTACTGCAAGAAATACATGTCCTTCGGTTCCATCCGATACTAATAAATATGGTAAGATTATAATCTTATTTTGTCATATTTACGATCCTGAAACAGAAATAATACGTTTCACAACCCCTTTCCCTGTTCCCTTACCAAACCCATCTACCGTTAATGATGGCATCACGTGAACTATTCAATTAAGCTGATATGCTGTTTTTACTAGCTAATTCAAGCAACGGAAAGAGTATGAAAACTTCATTTAAATACTTCAAATAATCTTGCTTAAAAATTTATCGGATTGTTATTCAATAATAATAAAATCTTTAAAAAATATCATTTCCAGTATGACAATGTATACATTGATTCAAATAATTGACTGAATAATTTATTTTAAATACAAACGTACATATTAAATATATTTTTAAAAAATAATAAAAAATAGGATTTCAATTATGCATATTAAAAAATCAAGCTTAGTCTCTATCGCTGCAATGGTAGCAATAACTATACCGTTAAGTAGTTGTGTGGAGAATAATGTCGATATGTCAAAAATATTAGAAGCTATGCAAAAAGACCCAATATTTGAAAAATTTAGAGGACCAGCAGGACCACGAGGACCACGAGGACCACGAGGACTACAAGGACTACAAGGACCAGAAGGACCAACAGGACCACAAGGAAAACGAGGACCAGGACCAGAAGGACCAACAGGACCACAAGAACTAGAAGGAGGAGAAAAAGAAAAAACCTCAACAACTCCAAATAATATAGAAGAAAATACGCAACTTCCAAATGAATTAACGGACCAAAATTCCACTTAGACAAAAAAAAATAAACAGGAAACTAATCAACTACAAACCTAAAATTCATAGACAGTATAAATAAAGAAAGGGACTAAAATCACGATTACACGAAGAAATAACCTATACTTAAAGGTGTGTTATAGTAATAAAATTGCTAGTTCCTTTTTTTTTCTTCTTCCGCTTCTATTTAATTTTTTCATTTGCATCCTAGAATGCAAGCGATAAGTTGTTGGCAAAAGGTGCGAATACTGTTAAATGGATAGGAAAAACAGAGGAATATAAAGACCTTGAATAACCCTGCCCTATGATCGATCCATAGGGCATTGATTTTTCAATTTTTTTAACGCCTTACTATTAAATCCCTCATTAATTCCGCCTCCATCTCTCCTCCTCAATATCAACCTTCTAATCTTTTTACCCCCCGCATAAATCCATCTTGTGCATTGGTAGAGAGGATTCTTCCACTCTTCTGCATCAACGCATCTTCAAAGGATGGAGTATTTGTATCGATCAGCTCCAAAATTAAAAATGAATCATATATAGCTGAAAGTCTATCCTCTCCCGCTGGGCATTGGTACGCCTGCAATCTTAACCCCCCAAGGTTTTGATTAGAGTGGTGAGTGTTTTTACAATTTAGTTCTCTTTCTTCACTACTCCATCGCTGAACCAGAAACCTAGAACACTGGAAATGATGTCTTGTCCATACTCAAGGATCGTTACAAGGAGCGTTGCTATCGTCTTTTGGTCAAATAGCTCACTTTCAATTCCTTGCCATATAAAATGGATATCCAATGATGATGATGCATGTAAGCGTTAGCCGAAACAGAATGTTAAAGCGGTCGATCCATTATGTGGAGACATCAACCTACTCAAAATACGGAGAAATCATTGTCGGATGGAAGAATATAGTGATTACTATGGGTCGATCTTATGACTTTCATGATGGAGCGAAATTATCATTTTTCGTGAAATTTAGAGCGGGGGATTCATTATCAGAGATTGGAAAGAAGAAATCTTTTCTGACTTAAGGAATTGTTATTTAAATGGGCATTGAAGCACGGGTACCTAGCGGAAATACGATTGGAAAGCTGTATCTCAACCAGAGTATACACCAAAGGAGCAGATAGAGTACTTTGGGAATTAAAAATTCTCGCCTTATAGCCTCTAAAATAAGCGATAATCCCTTCCTTAAAAGATAAAGTGAGGAATTGTAAAAAAATAATTGAAATATCAACTATTTAAATACATATAATTCTATCCAAATTAGAAAAATTTGTACAAAAAATATCTAACCTTTAATCCCTGCTCTTTATTTAAACAAAAGAGACGATAACATAGCATCACGAAGAATATTTTTTGATGATTCCGTCTCATATTCTCAAAACGTTGACTATAAAAAAACTATTTTTATATCCATAAAACTATACATCTTGTCGCATAAAAAAAATAAGAAAAGTTAAAAATAAACAAGAACAATAATACTTCTCAAACAAAAAAAACAATAATAACCGTGATAAAGAAAAATATTGAAACAAAATAATAAAGTATAGATGTTTTTTAAAAATAGATAATAGATAAAAAGTATATATAAAATTTAATTTATCAAAAAATATAATTCTTTACTGTATTTATTATATAAAAAATTTATTAAATGAATATTTTTTTAATTAATTTATTACATATTCATATTATATTTGTTAAAAATTGTAGTAGAAAAGGAAATAAATGATGAATATAATCAAAATAGGGACGATATTTATGCTTACACTTAGTCCTCTGTTGACAAGTTGTACATCTAAAGAAAATACTACTAGTAAAAAAAAGACAGTTAATAAATCTCAGAAACCTACTGCTAAACCTGCATATCGCTCTGGAAAAAGATAAATGATTTAGGCTAAAAATAATAGTTATAAGGATATATAAAATATCTGTTCTGCTATTAGAATAATCTGTTTTTTCCTTAGTTATAGAAATACTTTCACTTTTTCTTCTTGTTTGGTTTTTTGAATTTGATGAGGAACGAAATAAAAACATTATTTCTTCCTTGTTGTTTAAAAAGGATTTGAAAATAGTTGCGGGATTATTAGATTAAATCAATCAAAAATTCAAAGAAGTTGAATGATGTTATTTTGCAAGGTTGCCTCATATTGTTTGAAAATTCTACCTATTTGTATAACTAGGCAGAAATATTCTAAACATTAAAATTTTGCAATAAATTTTCTACTATTACCAACGGCATAATGTAACTTATGAGTACTGAGTACAATGAAAACTATACGGGACAATAAAAAATTCTAAATGCTACATAAAATAAAATATCAGGTCTATACATTTATTAATGTCACTTACGAGATCAAAATAGTGAGGACTTAAAAATAAAAATTGCCTTTGATGTTAAAACCATGCAAAGATGAGGGTTTAAGAAATATCTTAAATCCTCGATCTTTTTAAGATAAGCTTTTGCTTATCCCTATTTTTATTCCTCAGATCAAAAAGTATTTTTCTCAGCAATATAGCAACAAAAGCTATGATTGATCCCCTGCTATGAAAAAATTTATACTTTATAAAATAATACATAGGGAGTAGAAACAGTAATATTGATCGATAGTAAATATAGAATAATTTTGCCAAGTTAGTTTTATCAATATTTATTTAATTATCCACAATTCTTCATGATGAAGTGAAGAAATGTTCCTATTAAGAAACTTAATTCATTTATCACACGAATCATAAGCTAGCAAAAGGATAACAACTGTTGATGATTGTATTTTTTCTTTTATCATTATTGATCCTCTTGTCTTTCCTATCTTGCTCCCGTAAACCTATCAAAAATAGGATCTTTTAGGTCTATTAATATTGATCTTGTGCATTGGTTCCGGCTTAATTCCCGCAATATTACTAAAGAATTTACAGTTTCCTTATCAAACACCTTTATCATCTCCTCAATGGGAAAAAGAGGGTAATATTATTGTTTTACTCGGCAATGGCACAGAAAAAATACCTACATTGCCTACAGTGGGTATTGAACTTCTATTCAATCTTATGCTAGGATTTTTGAGACAATACGGCTCTATAAATTATGCAAAAAGCACAGCACACACTGTACTATTCTAATTACTGGAAGAGATCCACAAAAAAATGGTCTTGCGGAAGCAACCGTCTATAGCCAAAAACTATTAAAACTAGATGTCGAAAGAGATGATATCAAACTAGAAACACAATCATTTAATACCTTTCAAAATGCTCAATTCACTTCATCTAATATAAAAGGGAGAAATGTAATGTTAGTATCGTCTGCATATCATTTAAAACGCAGTCAATTATACTTTCAATATTTTGGAATCAAAACACTAACATCCAGATCTGATTATATTAATCGGTATTATCGTTTGTTCAAAAAAATCTTCTCTTAATTATACCAAAAGATCTCGATATCTCTGTAAAATAGTAAAATAATATTTAGAGATAGGTATGTGAATATTAACATTGACATAGAAAGAAATTTAACATGTCTGTATTTAAATCTGATTTTCTAAATATTCTCTCAGAAAGAGGATTTATCCATCAAATCTCCAATCCTCAAGAGCTAGATAAATTATGCTATAACAGTACCATCACAGCTTATATCGGCTACGATCCTACTGCTTCTTCCTTACACGTAGGTCATTTAACACAATTAATGATGTTGTTCTGGCTACAAAAAACAGGTCATAGACCTATCTCTCTTATGGGCGGGGGAACAGGTATGATTGGAGATCCTTCTTTCATAAGTGAAGCCAGAAGAATGATAGGAGTTCAAGAAATTCAGAAAAATATCAAAAGTATTAAAGATATATTTTCTGCTTTTATAAGATATGGAACTGGTAAAAATGATGCTTTGATGCTCAATAATGATGCATGGCTATCACCTATTAAGTACATAGATTTTTTGCGCGAAGTTGGAAGCTGTTTTTCCGTAAATCGAATGCTCTCGTTTGACTCTGTACGATCACGTTTACAACGTGAGCAATCTCTTTCTTTTCTTGAATTCAACTATATGATTTTACAGGCTTATGACTTTGTAGAACTATCGAAAAACTATGATTGTCGTCTCCAAATGGGAGGATCAGATCAATGGGGAAATATGATTTGTGGAATTGAGCTCGGGGGGCGTTTAAAAACTCCACAATTATTTGCCCTGACCTCGCCACTTCTTACTACTTCCTCTGGTGCCAAAATGGGAAAAACAGCTGCGGGAGCTATTTGGCTTAATAAAGAAATGACTTCTCCGTATGATTTCTGGCAATATTGGCGCAATATCGATGATGCCGATGTTGTGAATTTTGCAAAAAGATTGACAACTCTTCCAATATCTGAAATTCATCGCATAGAAAAATTGCAAGAAAAAGAACTTAATGAAGCTAAAAAAATCATAGCAACCGAAATTACAACAATGGTACATGGAAAAGCCGAGGCAGAAAAAGCCGCAACCGCTGCGATGGAATGCTTCGATATGAATATGTACTCAGAAAATATGCCAACTATATCAATTTCAAAGGCTGAAATAAATCAGGGAATAGGTATTTTGACGCTTATCGTCAAAGCAGGATTTGCTGTTTCAACAAGTGAAGCACGTCGGCATATACAAAGTAATGCTATCAAAGTAAATGATAATGTGATCTCAAATGAAAAAGCACATATTGAATTGAAAGATTTTGACTCAGCTGGAGTTATAAAACTTTCTTTTGGGAAAAAACGTCATATTATTTGTCAAGTTTGTGATTGATGCCTTAATTATCATGCCACCATTATGAGCGAAAAAGCCACATAATACCGTAAAATAAATCATTTAAATTTTTGATACCCCGGAAAGGTTCGGGGTATCACTATCTTTAACGACCAGTATATGCTTATTTGACGAACAGGATACCTCCTTAGTTCCTACTATTATTTACAAAAATTTCATGCTCAAAAGGACTCAAGATTGATATTCAATCCTTCATTGAGCTAATTTTACTTTTAACCTTTCTCTCTACTCACAACTATACTTAATGCAGAGCAATGTTCTCTGCACAAAAGTTTAAAGTAATTCTATCAATTTATTTAAAAAATTTATTCGAAGACTATTGCAATGAATAATATTATGTTGAAAAGCGTATTTATCTAAAAAATAGCCCGTCAACCGAAAAGCATTTCTGAGAGAATCTGCATCTATATTTTGTTGTTCTTTCCAAAGAAACAACGGCAATACAAGCATTTTACTTGCATAAGGAAGCCCTAATGAATGACAAATAGCACCACCAGATTTAGGAGAAACCCAGCTAAGATCGTGACTGACACCTGTCACAACACATTTTGTAATTTCAAGACCAAATCCAATATTTTTCAAAAGAATAAGTTCAATTTGAATAAAAATTTTTCCTAAAATAGATGAGATTTTATGGCTATTAATAAAAAGATTTAACAGATCATAAAGATCTGGACAGGGATCTCGTTCAGGCAAGAATCGAAAAATAGGGATCATTGATTGTAATCCATAAAGAGAAATAGCAGAAGAAAGAAGTTTAGAACAACGATATTCAATAATCTCAAGACGAAATTCTCCTAAATCTTGTTCTAACCTAGATCTCCAATTAACTCTTACTAAATTTCCAACTTGTAAAACGGGTTGTATACGGCGCGATTGTCCGTAACGTACGAATCCTAAATGACGCCCATAATGGCGAGTCATAACTTCTAAAATAATGTTTTTCTCACCATAAGAACGGACTCCAAGAACTATTGCATCATCTTGCCAGTGCACATTCCAAACCTATCGCTATAATATTAAACAAAATATCACGTATCATACTTATTGTTATCATTTCACTTTAAGTGACGCTGAATCATTTTTATCACATTTTTGTATATCAACATCTATAAGTTTGATCAACTGACTAAGAATATGTTTTGCCTCTATAAATCGCTTATTGATAGTTGGTAATAAACAATCAAAAAAAAGACTCTGATCAGGACGAATAATGATCTTCCCTTTTTGTTGCATAATATACTGTAAAAGTTTTTCTGGATTATGAAATTTTTTATTACGGAACTGTACGATAATACCTTTTGGACCTATATCCATCTTTTCTATATTGGCTATTCGACAAAGCAATTTAAGAAATAGTACTTTTAAGAGATGAACGACCTCTATAGGCAATGAACCAAAACGATCAACCATTTCTTCTTTAAAACGATTAATATCAGTATGATCTGTAATATTTCCAAGACGACGATATAAAGAAAGACGTAAATTAACATCAGAGACATAACTATCAGGAATCATGACCGATGCTTCTATCATGATTTGCGGAGACCAATCACTATCGACTAATTCTCTTTTTCCTTTAATCGACGCAACAGTTTCTCCTAGCATTTTTTGATATAGTTCAAAACCTACTTCCTTAATATGTCCGGATTGCTCTTCTCCTAAAAGATTTCCTGTACCACGAATATCAAGATCATGACTAGCAAGCTGGAAACCTGCCCCTAAAGTATTCAAGGACTGTAAAATTCTCAAACGTTTTTGAGCAGAAGAAGTTAAAGGTTTGTTTTCTGGAAGCAAAAACAAAGCAAATGATGAAATTTTTGATCGACCAACTCGTCCACGCAATTGATATAACTGAGCTAAGCCAAACATATCAGCTCGTTGAATAATAATTGTATTGGCATTTGGCAAATCTAATCCAGATTCAACAATAGAGGTAGAAAGCAAAATATCATATTTCCTCTCATAGAAGCCATTCATTGTTTCTTCAAGATTTTTAGGAGACATTTGTCCATGTGCCATCGCAACTTTAAGCTCTGGAACTTCTGATTGCAAAAAATCATAACATTTATCTAAATCTAACAAACGGGGACATACATAAAAACTTTGACCACCCCGATAATATTCACGCATTAAGGTTTCCCGAATCAATAACGGATCAAAGATTGAAATAGAAGTTCGACAAGCAATACGATTAATCGGCGGCATACTAATCAATGACAATTCTCGTACGCCTGTTATTGCTAGTTGTAAAGTACGCGGGATAGGTGTCGCAGAAAGAGTTAATACATGTACGCCAGTATGGGTTTCCTTTAATGCTTCCTTATGTTTGACACCAAAATGCTGTTCTTCATCAACAATAATTAATCCGAGATTGGAAAAAGTAATTTTTGGATCCAACAAAGCGTGAGTTCCAATCACAATATCTACCTGACCTTCTGCAATGGCTTTTTTATGAAGAGCCACTTCTTTTGGTTTGACAAAACGTGAAACACTCACTATCCGCACCGGGAAATCTTGAAAACGTTCCGAAAACAAACGAAAGTGCTGTCGTACCAGAAGCGTTGTAGGGGCAATAACTGCTACTTGTAATCCATTCATGACTGCAATAAAAGCAGCACGCAATGCAATCTCTGTTTTCCCAAATCCTACATCACCGCAAATTAATCTATCCATAAGATGACCACTAGTAAAATCTTGAATCACAGCATCAACGGCTTTTTCTTGATCTTCAGTTTCTACATGAGGAAATTTTTTGACAAATTGGCTATAAAGATCTTGCGAAACTGTCAGGGCAGGCACATTGTGAATCAATCTTTTAGCTGCAATATCAACAAGTTTTTGTGCCAAATCTTCAAGACGCTTTTTTAAATTAGATTTGCGTGATTGCCAAGAAGATCCTCCCAACTTATCCAGCATAATCGTCTCATTTTCTGTGCTATACTGAGAGATCAAATCAATGTTTTCTACAGGCACAAATAATTTAGCATTATCAGCATAATGCAATTCGAGGCAATCATGTGATGTTCCAGAAACCTCAATACTACTTAAACGTATAAAACGACCTATTCCATGCTCCGCATGAACAATAATAGAACCTTCTTCTATATTTGAAGATTCAAAAAAAGAATTAGCTAGAGAACTTTTGCGAACAGTACGACGTATAATTCTTTTTCCTAAAAGATCTTTTTCAGTAACAAGGATCATATTTCCTGTTTCAAATCCTTGATCAATAGGCAGGACTGCTGCTGCTATTTCTTCTTTAGCCAGAGAATGTATTTCGTTGAAACAATCGATCTTTTTTATTTTATTTAAGCCATCACTTTCCATCAGGTGTATTAAATGTTGTAATGCCCCTTTGGAGGATGCAGCAATGAAGGCTTTTTTTCCTTTTTGAAATTGCTGAGCAACATAGCTAAGAAATCGATCAAATCTATTCATTGATTCCCAATTTTCTTGCGATTCAATTTTTTGCACAGCTGATGGTACCCAAGATTTTCCCGGACGTACATTCAAACACACAACACAACTATGAGAGGTTTCCTGTTGGCTAAAGGGAGTCATCTGAATTAATTTATTAGAACTTTCTAGCATTGCCTCAAATTGCTGATAAGTAAGATAAAGTTTTTCTGGTAAAATGGGCTTGTAAATAGAATAATTTTTTTTGTCGGAAGAATGCTGACATCTAGCCTCATAATAATCTTGAATCAATTGAGAACGTTTGTGCGCTGTATCCTTGACAGCAGAATCTGTCACTAT
Source organism: Candidatus Liberibacter solanacearum CLso-ZC1 (assembly GCF_000183665.1). Classification (NCBI taxonomy): domain Bacteria; kingdom Pseudomonadati; phylum Pseudomonadota; class Alphaproteobacteria; order Hyphomicrobiales; family Rhizobiaceae; genus Liberibacter; species Candidatus Liberibacter solanacearum. The sequence continues at coordinate 656,038 of NC_014774.1, read as the reverse complement.
ACAAAAGTCAGCTAAGTATGAAAAAATTGTTTCCATCTTTTGATAGAAAAAAGGCAACCAATGCTCCATTCCTGGATATCGATTGCCTTGAGAAACAGTAACATAGAGTAAATCTTTTTGCGTTGCTGCACCAAAATTTAAAAGATAATTTTTACGAAAAAGACTGATATTTTCAGAGGTTAAAACAACCTCACTCAAAGTATTAATTGTAAAAGTAGAAATTTCTCTGATCGTACGCTGGCTAGCATAATCAAAAAGACGAAGGCTTTCTATCGTATCTCCGAAAAAGTCTAAACGAACAGGATATTTTTCAGAAGGTCCATAGACATCAAGAATACCTCCGCGTACAGCATATTCACCTACTTTATACACCGTATTGACCCGTTGAAAACCGTTTTTTTCTAATTTTTCTATAACCTTTGCCATACTAATCTGATCTTTAGATTGTATTGAAAACTTACAATCTTTTATCGACATAAAATTGACAGAACGGCACATCACCGCACTCACTGTTGTAAGTATAATGCTTGTTTTTTTAGATGGATTACAAGAAATCAAATGTGAAAAACAAGCAAGACGATCTGTTACAACACGAGGAGAAGCTGATATACGATCATATGGAAGGCAATCCCAAGCTGGAAAAATAATAACATCAATATCAGGGACAATAAATGCAAGGGTTTTCTTGATATTAACTAAAGCACGTTCATCAGAACCGATATAAACAAGAGATAATCCAGAACGCGCTATTTCTGCTAAAACGAATGGTTCTGTACCAGGAAAAACTTGAGAAAGTGTGATTTTTTTGCAGGGTTTTTCATTAATTTTATTGATATAATCCCCAAAAATCATTGTAGACTTCCTAGAATATTTTTATGATTTAAATTGATTGAATAATAATCACAGATCTTTTTAAAAATAGGTGTACAAAGATGTTCTGGCACTTTTTCTATTCCTGTGAACCATTTAAAAAGATTGGAATCATCTTCTTCTATAATAGATTCGAGCATATCCAATTCGATTGGACTCAGATCTAAAATAAATTGATCGACGAATGATCCTAGAATAAAATCCATTTCACGTGTACCCCTGTGCCAACAACGGTATACAATTCTTCGACAATGAACATTCATAATTTTTCTCATTTAATGACTCTACTTATTGTTAACATATTGCTATAATTCTTTATGAAATCATCGTTTTCATCATTGATTGTAATCATTAAAGTATGCGCCCTTCCTTACTCAATCCTCTTTTTGCCCCTTTATCGTCTCTTCGTGGCGTCGGGGAAAAAAATGTTTTGCTTTTTTCCAAAATTATAGATTTTGGAAATGCGAATGAATCCCGTTTCATAGACCTTTTATTTTATTATCCTTCATCCTTTATTGATCGTAGATACCATCCAAAAATTTCAGAAATTTCAGAAGAAAGAGTTGTAACGATAACTGGTCATATCGCCTCTCTCCCCTCTGTAAGATCCCCTAAAAAAATACCTTATCAAATTCTACTAAATGATGGAACTGGTGAAATAAGCTTATTATTTTTTCACAAAAAAACCGAGTGGTTGAAAAATATTTTTTTTAAAGGAAGGAAAATTACGGTTACAGGACAAATAAAAAAATTCAAAAACCGCCTCACCATGATTCATCCTCATTATTTTTTTTACGATTCTCAAGATGTAATATTACCTCTTATTGAACCAATTTATTCTCTTCCCACGGGCTTATCAGCCGATTTTTTTAAAAAAATTGTAGACGAAGCACTATCACGATTACCAACATTACCTGAGTGGTTAGAAAACGATTTATTACAAGAAAAATCCTTTCCTTCCATGAAAGAAGCATTCAAAATTATTCACAATCCTCGTGATGTAAAAGATTTTGAATGGACATCTCCTGCAAGAGAAAGATTAGCTTATGATGAATTTTTAGCTGGACAAATTGCGTTGTTACTGGTTCGAAAGAAATTCAAAGAAGAATTAGGAATTCCAATCCAAGTTGAAGGAAAAATAGCTCAAAAAATTGTACAAAGCCTTCCTTTTTCTCCAACAAAAAGTCAAAACCTCGCCATCAGAGATATTCTCCAAGATATGTCGCAAAAAAATAGAATGCTTCGTATTCTACAAGGAGACGTAGGGTCTGGAAAAACACTCGTTGCTTTAATTGCCATGGCAACAGCAGTAGAAGCGGGAGGACAAGCTGTTATCATGGCTCCTATCGGTATTTTAGCGCAACAACACTATGAATTCATCAAAAAATACACGCAAGATTCTCAAATTGGTATCGAAATTATTACAGGGAATATGCCCAAATCACAAAGAAAAATAGCCTTAAAACGTATTGCCAATGGTCAAGCACAAATTATCATTGGCACTCACGCCCTTTTTCAAGATTCCATTCAATATCATAAACTCATTTTAATTGTTGTAGATGAACAACATCGTTTTGGAGTTCAACAACGTCTTAAATTGACTCAAAAAGGCAATTCTCCTCATGTCTTATTGATGACAGCAACTCCTATTCCTCGCACACTTATTCTCACCGCTTTTGGTGACATTAATGTTTCCAAAATAACGGAAAAACCTGCAGGCAGAAAACCTATTAAAACCGTTATTATTCCTATTAGTAGAATAAATGAAGTTGTTGAAAGACTGAAAGTAGTTGTGTCCGAAAATAAAAAAGCCTATTGGATTTGTCCTCAAATCGAAGAAAAAGAAGAATCGCATTTTTGTTCAGTGATAGAACGCTTTAAAAGCCTGCAAGAACAGTTTGGATCAGATATCGCTATCATTCACGGACGCATGTCTGATACTGACAAGGAATCAATCATGAATTCTTTTAAAAATGGAACATATAAATTGTTAATTGCAACAACCGTTATTGAAGTCGGAGTAGATGTTATTGATGCTTCTATTATAATAATAGAACATGCAGAACATTTTGGACTTGCGCAACTCCATCAATTAAGAGGAAGGGTTGGGCGTGGCGAAGAAGTATCAAGTTGTATTTTACTATACCACCCTCCTCTAAGTAGAGTTAGTTATACAAGATTATCTATACTCAGAAATACAGAAGATGGGTTTCTTATTGCTGAAGAAGATTTAAAGCAACGTGGAGAAGGAGAAATTCTTGGCATAAAGCAATCTGGAATGCCAAAATTTCTCATTGCTCAACCTGAATTACATAGTACACTATTAGAAATAGCACGCAAAGATGCCATCAATATTATCAAACAAGATCCAAATCTGACCAGTGTTCGAGGACGATCTCTACGCATACTTTTATACCTCTATCGATATAATGAAGCATTTCAATTTATTAAAGCAGGATAATTAAATCGAGTTACCAATGCATATCTTGCCAATTATGTGAAAAAGTTGGCAAATCAATTTCAAAGTTGCTTTAAACACTTCAAAGCATCTCGCTTAAGGAGATTGTTGACTTATTGTTCCGTGATAATCAAACCATTTCTCGTATGTTAGAAAATAATAGTATAAGTATAAGATAGAAAAAATAGAAATAATAAGTTATTAAAATATTTTTATTAAATAAATTAAATAATAATAATATATTTATTTTATTAAAAACATCTATTATACTTTGAAATATATTTAATATATTGAAATATAGTACTATTATATTAAAAAAATAATTATATTATCAGTTAATATAAAATAATTGAGAAGAAAAAGTATATGAATAAAATAAACATAATCCCTATTATAAGGAATATTATCACTACTCAATGGTTGTGATTCTCATAAATCCAAGCACCACGCAAAAGCCATAAAAGCTATAGAATTACCTCCACAAGGAAGTGATGTGAATCAAAGAAAAACCTTGAAATCCATAGATCACCTCCAAAAATAGTATGTTCAAAAGAATAAAAAATATAATAACTGGATCCTATCACAACTCCATACAAAAAGATCCACAAACAGCAGAAGGAAAATAAATTCTCCAACAATTGCGTATTGCGCGTAAAAGGAAGAGAGAAGCTGATCATGACTTGCTATTTCCAATGCTTTCTCCCTTAAAATGTAGAAAACAAAGAGGAATTAATATAAAATTTCTTTTAAAGAGAATTTCAATTTAATATAAATCTAAATTTCAATTCAATTTTTCCCATTTTTACTAAAATTCGCCTTCAATCCTCGTCGTTCAAGACGGGGATAAAAAGAGAAAAATAATCATTTTTTTTCAGCTATAGATTCATCTTCTTGACTATATGTTGCAGAATCCGATTTATATTCTTTTCTACATTTTACATTTTCAGGTATAAGAAGTCCGCCAGATATGAGCATTTTTGCAGAATCCTCAGCAGTCATATCAAGCATAATCACCTTTTCTCTAGGAACAAAAACAAGCATTCCAGCCGTTGGTAACGGTGTTGGCGGTATAAAAACAGTCACCATATCTGGGTTTCCTCGATCTAAAAATTTTTCTTGTAACTCTCCTTTGACATCTGTCGTTAAGAAGCATAAAGACCAAAAACCAGAACTAGGATATTCTACAAGACATGCATGTTTAAAAGAGTTGGAATTCTTTTTAAGGATAGTGCGAATGATTTGTTGAGTGCCTTTATAAAGATGTCGAACAATAGGGGTATTACTTAAGATAGCTTCTCCCATGAAAAAGAAAAATCTTCCTAGTAAATTTCTTCCAAGAAATCCAACAATATTAATACCAATAATAACGATTAAAAGCCCGAATCCAGGAACAGGGAAATCAACATAATATCCAGGATTATATCGATTAGGAATATAGGGTACAATAAAGCTATCAAACCATTGGATTAAAGACAAGGTAAACCAGATCGTTATTGCAGCTGGCGCACATATAATAAGTCCAGCAAAAAAGTTATTTCGAATCTTTGCGGAAATAGATGAATGTAATGACTTTTTATACATAACAAGGATTCTCCAGTTTAATCACTGAATAGGTTCATAAAAATAAGACAAAAAGTACTTATTCTACAGTTACTGATTTTGCTAGATTACGAGGTTGGTCAACATCTGTCCCCATAAAAACAGCCGTGCAATAAGCTATCATCTGGATTGGCAAGGAAAAAATAATTGGAGAAATTATCTCATTTGTATTAGGAAGAACAATTGTTTCTAAAGATGGAAAATCTTGTCTTTTTGCGCCTTCCTCATCTGTGATGAAAACAATCCGACCTCCACGCGCTACGATCTCTTGTACATTAGACAAATTTTTTGAAAAAAATCGATCATAAGGAGCTATAACAATGACAGGAGTATCCTGAGAAATCAAAGCAATCGGACCATGCTTTAGCTCACCCGCCGCGTAACCTTCGGCATGAATATAAGAAATCTCTTTTATTTTTAAAGCACCCTCCAACGCTAAAGGATAACTAGATCCCCTTCCAATATACAATATATTATGACATTTTGATAACAAACAACATAATTTTTCTACCTGTGAATAAATATTTTGAAGAATATTAAACATCTTACGAGGAACTTCAATCAAGGATTCAATTAATTCTTTTTCCTGATCTGCATGAATATGCCCTCTTATTTTTCCGGCATATATTGCCATAATTAAAAGAACAGAAAGCTGACAACTAAATGCTTTAGTAGAAGCCACCCCTATTTCTGGACCTGCTTTAATGGGAAATACTAAATCAGATTCTCTAGCAATACTTGATTCCAAAACATTGACCAAAGATCCAATCATCAAACCGTTAGAACGCATATAACGCAGCGATGCCAATGTATCTGCTGTTTCTCCTGATTGAGAAATAAACAAGGAAGCCCATTCCGAAGAATAAACGAAATCTCGATAACGAAATTCAGACGAAACATCAATTTCAACTTTTAATCCGGCTAAACGTTCAAACCAAAATTTTCCTATTAATCCCGCCAGATAAGAAGTTCCACAAGAAGAAACGAGCAGACCAGATATTTTAGCAAAATCATAATTAAAAATAGTAGGAACGATTGTATGATCCGAGAGGTGAAGATAATGGCTAAGAACTCGAGAAATAGCTTCTGGCTGCTCATAAATTTCTTTTTCCATGAAGTGGCGATATTGTCCTTTTCCGACAAGAAAAGGAGCAACCTGCACTATCTGACTGGCACGCTCTACTTCATTGTTTTTTGAATCGTAAATCGTTAATCCAGAACTGTGCACTACGGCCCAATCACCATCTTCAATATATGTGACCTTATCGGTCAATAAAGCAAGCGCTGTTACATCTGATCCAATAAACATCTCTCCTTCCCCATGACCAATAATCAAAGGAGCCCCCTTGCGAGCAACAATAATAGTATTAGGATCATCTTCAAAAATGACAGCTATAGCATACGATCCTATCAAACAGTGCATAATTTTTTGCATACATTCTTTTTTACTCAAACCATCTCTGATAAATTTTGCTAAGAGACAGGCAATAACTTCTGTATCAGTTTCGGTTTGAAAAACTGATCGAAAAGAAACAAGTTCTTTTTTGAGACAGGAAAAATTTTCAATAATACCATTATGGATAACAGCTATTCCATCAATGCAGTGTGGATGAGCATTTTCTTTACTAGGCATACCATGCGTTGCCCAACGAGTATGAGCAATACCGATATTTCCTTTCAATGGATTTTTTTTCAATTCTTGATCTAATGCAGAAAGTTTTCCTTGTGCACGTATACACTGAATTTTTCCATCATAAATCGTTGCCATTCCAGAAGAATCATATCCTCGATATTCAAGACGTTTCAGTGCTTCAAAAAGACGTTTCTCTACCTTTTTTTTTCCAACAATTCCAACGATACCACACATTCAACCACCTTTACTTAGCTAAAAACTTTTTGATCTTATTCCATCATAAACATTAAAATAATTTTATAAGTAAAAATCCATTATTTGACAAAATTTATAAAATATTACTTTCTTTTTCTTATTAACAAAGCCTTTTTTTCTTTTACAATTTGCCGAGATCTAGCAAGAACGAGCGAATTTTCAGGAGTATCTTGAGTAATAACACTGCCAGACGCCACATAAGAACCACTCCCAATAGTCACAGGAGCAATCAAAGAAGAATTGGATCCAATAAAAGCATTATCACATATATGTGTCTCATGTTTATTAATACCATCATAATTACAGGTAACAACACCAGCTCCTATATTGACGCTTTCCCCCACAAAACTATCCCCAACATAACTAAGATGATTGATTTTACTACCTTCCCCAATAACAGTGTTTTTGATCTCACAAAAATTTCCTATCCGTACATTTTGCTCTATTGTTGTTCCTGGTCTTAAACGAGCAAAAGGCCCAATAACGGCATTTTTACCGACATGCACCCCTTCTAAATACGAAAATGCACGTATATGCGCAGCACTTTCAACGACAACACCATATCCAAAAAAAACATGAGGTTCAATTACTGTATCTGGATCAATAATAGTATCATGCGATAGAAAAACAGTTTCTGGAGAGATCATGGCAACACCCGACATCATCATACGACGACGACGATTTACTTGCCAGATACTCTCAACTATAGAAAGTTCATGGCGATTATTACACCCATAAACTTCTTGTTCCATAGCATCGACACTTGCAATAGTTTTTCCAGCAAATTGCGCTATTGCAACAATATCTGTTAAATAATACTCTTGCGATTTGTTTTCTTTATTAATTTTTAAAAGCCAATCGAGAATATGCACACCGTCTATGGCCATTAGTCCGCTATTACAATACTTTATCTTTTTTTCCGCATCACTCGCATCTTTTTCTTCACGAATAGCTACCAATTCATTATTGTTTATCAACAAACGTCCATATCCCTCAGGATTATCGGTGTTAAATCCGATAACTGCAATAGAATATCCTTGGACTATTTTATCCATTGCTTCTTTTAAAGTATGAGCAGGAACAAGCGGCACATCACCATACATGATAATAATATCATCATAGCCTCGTTTTATAGCATCTTGAGCCGATAAAACAGCATGGGCAGTTCCTTGTTGGGAATCTTGAATAAAATATTCTACTGATAATTCTGCCGGAAAATCAATCTTTGAAACCGCTTCTGCACCATGGCCTAGAACTAAAGCAACATCTCTAATACCTGCTGCTGATATCGTTTCCATAACATGACAAATCATTGGTTTACCAGCAATTTTCTGCAACACCTTCGGAAAAGAAGACTTCATACGCTGTCCACTACCCGCAGCAAGAACAATAGCAAGACACTTACGTTTCATCAAAACCTCATCAACATATAAAAATATTCAAAAATCTATCAAGAAAAATGCTATTATTCTATTAATGACATTTTAACTACTTTCATAAAGGGACGCCATAAAATATCGTCTTTATAATTCCATTCCTATCTGTGACAAATATTTTGGATCATTGCCCCAATTTTTTTGCACTTTTACAAAAATAACCAGATGAACAACTTGTTCTAGTATTTCTGCTATCTCTCTTCTCGCTTCTAAAGAAATTATTTTGATATTTTGTCCATTCTTACCAAGAATAATCTTCTTCTGATTAGAACGCTCTATATAAATTACTTGTCGTATTAACAGCGAACCATCTTTTCTTTCTTCCCACTTTTCAGTTTTAACATGAGAAGAATACGGTATTTCTTGATGAAGATGTAAAAACAACTTCTCACGCGTAATTTCTGCAGCAAAATGAAACATAGGAAGATCAGAAACCTGATCTGGAGAATAAATCCAAGGACCTACAGGTAATGTAGAATATAAATAATTTAAAACATCCTGACAACCATGGCCTTTTAGCGCAGATACCATGAAAGTTTTTTCTACACACACTAATTTATTTATTATTTCAGCTTGTTCAAGTAAGCGCTCTGGCTTAACACAATCGATCTTATTCAAAATCAAAACCAACCGACCTGAACGTTTTCCAATTTCTTTTAAAATATCATGTACATCAGGTTGTAATCCACGATTACTATCTATAACAAGAAAAACAATATCCGCATGTTTGACAGTACTCCAAGACAAACGAATCATCATCTTATGATATGAATCTTTCGCTTTAAAAATCCCTGGAGTATCCAAAAACACTACTTGCACATCTTTTTCTGAAACAATACCTCGCACTATCGAACGCGTTGTTTGTACTTTGTGAGTAACAATGGAAACTTTTGCCCCAACAAATTTATTAACAAGTGTAGATTTTCCAGCATTAGTAGCTCCAACTAATGCAACGCAACCCGAACGAGTTTTATACTCAACAAGACCATTATGCTCATTAGAAAAAACAATCTCACTCATAATGCATATTCTATATTGATCAACTCCAAATTCCCTCACGCCTCAGAATTTCTGCAGCAGCCATTTGTTCTGCAGAACGTTTTGAACAATCGATTCCTTTGCCAGAATAAAGACCCAAAACATCAACCATCACTGTGAAGCGTGGATCATGATCTGGTCCTGAACGCAACATAATTTTATATGTTGGAGTAACTCTAAATTTTGCATGTGCCCACTCTTGTAATTCAGTCTTAGCATCACGACGAAATTCTCCATTTTTAAGAACGCGCTTTTTCCAGTATTTTGTTACAAAAGAACTGGCAGATTCAATTCCACCATCAAGATACAACGCAGCGATCAAACTTTCTACAACATCAGCTTGAATGCCTTTTACAAATTTACAAACCTCCATCCTCAGATCAGAACTCACATATATAAAAGAATCCAACTCTAGTTCCTTTGCAACTTGAGAACAAGTTTCTGCACTCACAAGGGAATTAAAGCGAATAGAAAGCTCTCCTTCTTTAGCAGAATCAAAATAATCAAATAATAGTTTTGATATTAAAATACCAAGAACGCGATCACCAAGAAATTCTAATCTTTCATAATTTTCTTGCGGAGAATGACAAATGCTTGAATGAGTCAATGCCTTTTTCAACAAATACTTGTTCGAAAAAGTATAACCTATTCGTCTTTCTAAAGCTGAAAGTTTTAATGATAAATTCACAAAATTTTGCACAATCTATTCCAACGTATATTGGGAATCCAAAGCCATATTTTACTAAATGGAATATTATCTCCAATAGAAAAAAGAACTAAACTGGCCCGACCAATTAAATTTTCTTCCGGAACAAAACCAACCTCAATCCAACGACTATCCTTTGATTTGTCACGATTATCTCCCATCATAAAGTAGTGACCCTTAGGAACAAAAAAATCAGGGATATTACTACTCGGTGCGAAAGAATTCTGCGAAAGAACTTTATAAGACATGCCATTACTCAACTCTTCTCTAAAAAGAGGAATATCATGACCCCAATCTTCCTTATAGTGATAAGAAAACATCCCTTCTAAATGACGCGTTACCGGAACATCATTAATGTATATTACGCTCTTTTTAAGAGATATTCTATCTCCAGGAAGACCAATTACCCTTTTAACATAATCAACCGAATCTTTCGTAAAACGAAAAACAACAACATCTCCTCGCTGAGGCGATCCAGCAAAAATACGCCCCTTAAACAAATTAAACGAAAAAGGAAAAGAGTATTTAGAATAACCATAAGAAAACTTATTAATGATAATATAATCCCCAACCAAAAGTGTTGGTATCATAGATCCACTTGGAATAACCGATGGCTGAATGAGAAAAGTTCGAAATAAAACAGCAAGCAATAAAGCTTGCAAAATTGATTTCAACATATCATTGATGAGTATGCTACTTTGCCATTTCTTTTTTATCCACATCCAACTTACTCTCCAAATGCGTGCATTCTAGTATTAAAATACAAGATTACAATATAACAAATCCCCTTTAAATCATTTTAGTCGCAAACGAGCTTCTATAACCACAAATGCCTGAGCAAAAGGAAAATCATCACTTATTGTCAAATGAATAATCGGTTCATATCCTATCGGAATCAGAGCAAAAAGATTATCAGAAGCACAACCTAATACCGAAATACATGGCTTGCCTCCAGGCAAATTAGAAACGACTATATCTTTCCAAGAAATACCACGAGCTATTCCAGTACCTAAAGCTTTAGAAAATGCTTCTTTAGATGCAAAACGCTTTGCATACGAACTAGCACGATGGGAAGAAAAATTGCAGTCATCTTGTTCCGAAGAAGAAAAACAGCGTAATTCAAACTTTTTATTAAAATTCTGCAATAATCTCTGAATACGCTCAATATTAACAATATCACTACCTATACCTATAATCATACTGATTTTTTTCTCCAATAGCAGAACTCTCTTAAAGCAAAAAAAGATCAAAGAAAAATACCCATATAACGTAATATACAGAAAAAAAAACCATTACGAAAACAAGATAGGAGAAATAAAAAAACATTCCCCAAAAAAAATTATTAACCGCTACATAGCCAACGATCTAAATAAATTAAATCAAAAAAACCACACGCCCGACAAGCGCTCTCTTGCATATGAACCAAATCACCTAATAAGCTGACTGAGATCAAATCAGTGTTCAGTCAAAATACACAGAGCTCTATCAACTTTGACTTCTAAAACACAAGATCAAGCTTTACATAAAAAAGCCAATGCAAAAAATACACGTTCAAGCAAAATCATACTGAAGATTAAAAAATATGCTTAGATATGCTAACAAATCCTAAAAAATGTAAAAGATATCAGGTATCATCCCTTTTGTCTGGAACAACAATATTATCAATTCCTTCCAAAAGATCCCCTTCTGACATTTGTCTAAAAGACAAAGACTCGGGCTTATTCCATGGGAAATCACGATTGAGATCAGAATCCTCAACAGGAGTGTCAGGCTCATCAACCTCAACATGCCTCTGAAGAGAATGAATAAAGTCTTCTTCAAGATCATCTGGAGACAAGGCACCACTTGCAATCTCTCGCAAAGAAATGACCGTATTCTTATCATTACCAACTTCAACTGTTGGAGGAGATCCCTGAGATATATGCCTTGCACGATAGCTCGCCAGAAGAACAAGCTCGAATCTATTCTCCACTTTATCAATACAATCTTCTACAGTAATCCTCACGATTAAAACCTCAAAAAAAAAAAAAAAAAAAAAAAAAATACACTTATCAGTTTAGTACAATAAAATAATGCTTATTTCAAGTTTTTAATGGGAAAATGTTGCGTATATCTCTTGCATCATGCTAATATTTTTAATAAACAATTTGAATGAATACTATTTTAAGGCGAATAAAAATGTTTTTATGCAGATAAATATTTATTAAAGACCATTATTTTTGGTTTTAATACAATACTACAATTATATTCAACCAACACATAAGTAAACGATTAAAAATAGGTAAATAGTTTAAAATGTTTGATCCTCGTGAAAAAATTGCTCTTTTTATTGACGGCGCCAATCTTTATGCTGCTTCTAAAGCACTAGGATTTGATATTGATTATAGAAAACTTCTCAAAGCATTTAAGGCACGTGCTAGAGTATTAAGAGCTTACTACTATACTACTGTTCTTGGAGATTCAGATCAGCAGTATTCACCATTACATCCTTTACTTGACTGGTTGCACTACAATGGATTCAAAGTGGTTTCAAAAGTAGCCAAAGAGTTTACAGAAAGCTGTGGACGTAAAAAGATAAAGGCAAGCATGGATGTAGAATTAGCTGTGGATGCTTTCGAACAATCCGAAGGTATTGATCATCTCGTGATATTTTCAGGAGATGGAGATTTTGCAACCTTAGTAGAAGCCCTTCAAAGAAAGTCAAAAAAAGTTACTATTGTTTCAACAGTACTATCAAATCCTTCAATGGTCTCTGATCAATTACGCCGTCAAGCAGATCACTTTATAGACCTTGCTTATCTTAAGAATGAAATTCAACGTGAATCATGCGAAAGCGATTTAGAGGAAAAAAATGATCCAGAATATAAAAAAATCTTCCTAACCAATCTTAGGAAGAACACAACAACGAATTAGAACCTGAAAAATAATTCTTTTTCAAGGAATCTATTATCGCTGTTTGTTTAATAAATCACTAAGCTTTAAAAAAAAGCCTCGACAATTTAATCAGATAAATATTTTGCCTATCTCTGATCAAAAAATCGTTTACTTCATTGTAATAAAATACAATATCTTTTTTTGCTATTTTATAGCAATGCAATGATTCACCCTTATAGCATAGGGTGGTTTCAAATCCATACACAAGAAATTTATGCCTAAATTAGCAGCTCTCCCTATATAAAGTTTTCTGTCGCAGAATAATCTAGCCATGAATCTGGCTCCTCATCCTTGCAACCAACCACCAATCCTTTAACCTTAGAACTTCTACATCTCCTTATTATAATTGCGATGGAATTGGAACTGGAGATGAAAATGGCTTTAAAGATGAAGATCGAGATGGAGGTGGTGGAGATGGAGATGGAGATGGAGATGGAGATGGAATTGGAACTCGATGCGAAGATGAACTTCGAGATGGAGATGGATTTATTCTTGATTTTTTAGACTGAAAATTCTCGGTAGGAATAGGAATAGCTGTTTTTTTCCCCAAAGATATATCATTCTGCCTTCGCAAACTATTATCATCACAGTTACTCAACGAAACAGTTTGACGACGTGTTAATAAATAAGGAATCTTAACAATTTCTTCAACATACTGACACCCTAAAGGCAAACTCATTTTTTGTGTATAAGATCCTATCATAGACTTGAGATATCCTTGATCTGTGCCACTTAAAGATGCCATTCCAAGATATTGCACGTGTACTTTTGCTATCCCTCTTTCCTCAATATGAAGAATTTTTGCCGCTGCATTAGATAGATCTATAAGACGGTTATCATGATATGGACCTCTATCATTCACCCGAACAACAAGAGATATCCCATTTTCTAGATTAGTTACACGTACGTAACTAGGTAAGGGCAGAGTTGGATGAGCCGCAGTAATATATTCAGTTCCATAAATTTCACCATTAGCAGTCAAACGTCCATGAAACGCTTTGCCATACCAAGAAGCCATACCAATTGCAGCATACGAAATATATTGTCTAGGAATATACTGCCTCCCTTTAATCTGATAGGGCTTACCTAAAAGATAACGCCCTCCTCCTCTAGGAACACGTTTTCCAAAAACAATACGATCACTCGCACTTACGCCATATTTACTCTCAGGAAAATATTCATAGTTATTTTTTATACTATCCGACGAAAAAAAACAGGAACTCATCCCTAAAGAAGTGATAGAAATGATACCCATCCTCCAAAAAAAAGAAAAAGAAAATCTAGCCAACAGTTTTTCACCTAACGCAATTACTAATTCTTATTACCTCTACAATAATTCGTATTATATTAGCATAAGATAAATATTAGCAAATAAAATTGATCAATTATAATAAAAAATCCAATACAATATTCGCGCGGAAAAAAATTAATTACTTCAATACATTATACTTGCATTCGCAGGCCGTTGTTTTTCTCCTATTTTTCTGAATATTTTTCAATATTTAAAGACAAGAACTTTTTTATGACAACAACTATCTAAAAAATAATCTAATATCTGAATCGTTTATCTGATCATGCAGTAATTCATTTCTCAACTGTCAAAAAAAAATAATAGCCTATATGAATCCTAAAATACATATAATAAGCAATTGATGTCTGTAAAATTAAAAAACAAGATCTTACTTCCTCTTATCGAACATATTTTATATATTCATCCTTCATAACATCTTTTCCAATTAAACTATATGCCTGCACCAGACTTTGTGCATCATCCGCAGCATACACATTACCTGAACTAGAACAACCCTGAAGCACCTCTTTGTTATCTACTGCAAGGGCGATTGAATAAATGACGGCCTTCTTTTTTTTCATATCATTGCACAATTCAATGGTTTTTCTAGTAGCATTAATGATCATATTCTCCCCATCTGTTAAAAATATGACAATTTTTTTACGATCTTTAGTATCCTGCGGATTTCCGTATAGTTGTTCCCAAGCATATTTCATTCCTACATATGAATTTGTGGATCCAAAAGCTCGATATTTCTTTATATCATTATAAATACGTTTTAGACCTCTTTTTAAAGGCATTGGGAATTGAACCATATCATTAAATCCAACAGATCCAGTTCGAAAAACATTAGCATAATTCGGCACCTTTCTAAAATCCTCCAACATTTTACGGATAGATTTTTTTGCCACCTCTAATCTACTACATGGTGCCTCTTCGGGTTTCATAAAATTGTCATCCATTGAGCTAGAAACATCTAAAACGATCATCAGATCAATATCAGAACCTTCATTACGTCCAATTTTCATAGAACTCAATACCGGTACTGTCACATATTTATTCTTCGGACACAATAAATGAATATTACAAATTTTAAATGGCATTTTATATTGAGATATTGCCGTAATAGAAAGGGTTTTAAAGTTAGAATCTGACTCCAATTTCATAGATGTATCGTCTATCACATTTTGCACATCGGAAGAAAAGTCACTATGTTCTAATTCGTACTTGAGATTCTTTGTCCAAATAGTATTGACTGGGCCTACATTCTTAACCACATCTTCTATATTTTTAAGCTTTATCATTGTCACTGTATCTAAAAGAGCGCGATCTATGACAGCTTGTAATCTTTCTTTCTCCAAATATATATTTGACATTTCAAATACAATTGCCATCAAAATAATAATAAGAGGAAAGATAATTGCACTTGTTATCGTTATAATACCCCTCTTATTCTGAAAAAAATTCCTTATTTTTATGCAATACATCTTAATCCACTCCATATCCAATTGTTATGGATAATGGTACAGTGAATAGAATGATAATTTATAAGTATAAGCAATAAATTTAATTGTATATAATAATTAAATTTATCTATATATAAATTTAATTATATATAACTATTTAATTTTAATATATATATATTATAATATTAATTTATATAATAGTATATTTTAATATTATAATAAAATATAATTATTTTTTAAAAAATAATATTCAAAATAAAATTTTACAATAATAGTATTGTCATACCATATAGTAATTAAAATGATAAATATGCATCATGCTGTGGTTAAGATTATAGTAACTTTTATCTACTAGTTTTAAAGACGTGATAGATTACTGTTCACCTATTTTTGTGATCCCATTCATTATCTTAAAATGAGATCGCAATCGCTTGTTAAAAAGTGGACTTTACTTAATACAATTTTTTTCAAAAAATAAATTTAATTAAAAAATAATCTAGCCGGACTATAAAATGGACAATATATTAAAAGAAGAAATTGACGAAATCTCTGAAATACCCTTACCATTTTTAGAGGATAAAATGACAATTGACGAGGATCATTTAGAAAGATTAATCAGTGAATCACTCGATCGTTGTTTAAAAACACAAATACGCTGATAATAAATAGTTCCAGTATCTACAGAACTGCGATATATTACTTGAAAAGAAAATAACATAGTAAAATCAGTTACTTAATTCACTCTAACCCTGAATCTATAGGGTGTTGATTCTACTATGTTTTCTTTATACCAACCCCGCATCTTTTGACTATCAGATTATCGCTAATTTTCCAACAATAACTCTGCCTCAATCTCTCTTCGAGCCACAAGACCTTTCAACTTCTTTCCACCAGCAAAAACCCATCTTTTGCATTCATGAGATGCACTCTTCCAATCTTCAGCATCTACACATTTCCTTAAAGTGCTTGCCCGATATCTTCCAATTCCAAGATTAAAAACAAAATCCCCGATAGCCGATATACGGTTTTCGCCAGCATGAATAAGAATCGGGGAAACGGTAAATACTTGGCTTAAGCACTTCGAAATATCCCGTTTAAGAAGATCATCTGCTTGTTGTTCAGTTATGGCCAAGTCCTCAAAAACATCATTTCCAGTATGGCCATAACCGATAGTCCAAATACCAGCAGGACAACGGTAGGCTGTTGGCGAAGCCCTTCAAATCTTTTTATTAAATCAATTAAAAGTTGTATCATGATATTGAATCACGCAATTTATAGGTGTTAGTTGATATTAATTTGCATTAAATAAAATTAAAATACGAACGGTGATGTTGCGTATATATGGAGGACAACATGAATATGAAAAAGCTAAGTTTAATTTCTACAGTTGCAATTCTATCAACAGCCGTTTCCTTAGGTGGTTGTAATAATACGAAACCTAAAGCAAAAGAATCGGCAGATAAAGTAGCTAAATTAGCTAAAGAAGTAGCTACACCAAATAAAGAAGATCAAAAAGATAAAGAAGTTACCGAAACTAAAGAAGATAAACCAACTGAAGCACCTAACGCAGAAAATGATGATAAATCATCTGAAATAGCTGGAATACAACAAGTGAATAACTCTAACTAACTCCGCTTCTTCTGAACGATTTTATCAGTGTACCAAAAACCAAGGATACAAGCGATAATATCTTGTTCAAATGGGCTTAAGATCGAAAGGGGGCTTCTATCAAAGACGCCCTCTTTTACACACACAATCCCCCAGACCAATAACGGATAAATAATGATCCAAAAAAAGGTTGTGAGAGGACGGATTAAGGCATTAAAGCCATCAATCCATTTGATACCACTCTTGAACTTTTGAGCTTTTATTCTTGCTAATCTGATTGGCTGATCAACTTTAAGCTCTTCAATTGCGTATTTGATATCTGCAAGATCTAGCTGAGTAGAGCCCCGTGCCAACTCAAGCTTCGTCTTATCATATTCAATCGATTGCTTCTGCATCAGATATATACTAGTTTTACTTTGACAAGATCAATGATTGGACAGTTATTATTCTATGGTAAATCTGGCTAATACGTTTCTTCTATGGTCACTACCTTGTCCCATTCTTCCAATGAGTCCATTTTTTCCTTTGGAGTAAAATAAAACATCATTCTTACTACTTGGCATAGAAATGGATGACTTAATCAAATCAGATATCTCGAAAAAAGTTGATATCAAAGGTATAGCAAACTATAAAATAGACAATAGAATATTGAAAAAATGTAAAGCAAAATTTAACAAATAAAGATTTGAGTATACTTTGATTATAAAAGATAGATTGAATATTCAATAGCAAGCATTAATTGATAAATACAATTGATATTATGAATCACATACCTTAGCAACACAAAAAAATATAAGATTAAGATAAGAATATAGTCATTCTATAGATCTTCTCAATAATATTTTATTTTCATACCCTATGATTGATCTTCTTTTTAATAAATTTTATTTTTGATTATTGATTGTGTTCTTTAAATGAATTTCTTTCATATACAGCAAAAAAATATGTAATCTATATAAGAGATTTAAAATGCATACCATCAAAAGCAGGAACAACACGCGAAGGAGTACTTCTGAATACCTTATCATAATCTAAATCAACATGCATATGCGTTAAAATGGCATTCTTAGGATTAATAAGATCAATTTTTTTCAAGGACTCGGATAAAGAAAAATGACTACCATGCAAACCATTTCTGAGAGCATCAATAATTAAAAAGTCTAAGTTTTGCAATTTCTCCAAGCTTTCATCTGGAAATGAATTGACATCCGTACAATAAGCAACATTACTAAAACGAAAACCTAACGAAGAAATCTTTCCATGTCGTTGCAATATAGGAATAGCCTCAATGACTCCCCCAGCACCTTTTACACTTATAGGAACATCCTTTTCTATAATGCGAGGATTAGCAATAGGTAAATAAGAACTCCCTTCAGGAGCCTTAAAACAATATCCAAAAGAATTAACGAGGTTTTCCATACAATCCGGAGCAGCATAAACATCTATAGGATGTTTCTGCTGAAGAAAATATCCCCTGAGTCCGTCTATTCCGTGGACATGATCTGCGTGTTCATGAGTATATAACACTGCATCAATAGAAAGAACCTTTTCCCGCAACATCTGCATATAAAAATCAGGCCCAGTATCAATGATTACAGTTGTATCACCACCTCGTTCCGACACTCTAGAAACCTTTAAAGATGAACGAGTACGACGATTTTTAGGATTTTTAGGATCACAAAGACCCCAATCACCCGTAATGCGAGGAACACCTGGCGAAGCAGAGCATCCTAAAATAGTAAAATAATAAAAATCTTTCATCAAAAAACACACTTAGACATTTTTGAAAACAACCTAAAAGCATTCTCAGTTGTTTTTTCCATTAACTCTTCGTAAGAAATACCCTTCTCCCTAGCAAGAACCTTAGCCGTATTAACAACATAAGACGGCTCATTACGCCTTCCCGAACACGGAACAGGAACAATATAAGGGGAATCTGTTTCAACAAGCAATCGATCCATTGGAATGCTTTGTGCAATAACCCTCAAACCATCATACTTAGGAAAGGTGATCATACCTGAAAAAGATATATATCCTCCTAATTCCAAACAAATATCTGCTAATTTCTGACTAGATGAAAAACAGTGAATAACAAAGGAAAAAGGTCCTTTTTTTATTTGTTCTTGTAACAAGGCAATCATATCTTCATCTGCAGAACGGCTATGTATTACTAAGGGAATACCCGTTATACGAGCCGCTTCTATATGACGCAAAAAAACGGTTTTCTGATCTTCTATTGTATCAGCGTTATGATAACGATCTAGACCCGTCTCACCAATAGCAACGACCCTCGGATGCGAAGCCAAACATACTAATTCATCAACCAATACCTCAAGCTCTTCATGAGCATGACACGGATGAGTTCCGATTGAACAAAAAACCGAAGAAGGGTAATCTTGACACAGCGTAATTAGAGGGACAAAATCCTTTACCTTGATCGCAATAGCAATCATTTTCAGAACACCTGCCTTATGAGATCGCATGATAACATCATGACGATCTCCATCAAAGTCAGGCAAAGCCAAATGGCAATGTGTATCTATCAACATCATGAAACCACTACAAGAAACGAGGGAAGAGTGGCATAAAGTCTTTATCTATCACCAATCCTACCTTTAATCTTTGATCTAAATGCGCAAAAGAACGATTTTCATCCGCAATAGACAAAATATCAAAAATCTTATTTGCCATACCAGGAACAAAAGGTTGCAACAGAATAGCTAGTTGGCGCACGACATCTACTGTAACATATAAAACAGTAGCTGCACGATCACGATCTGTTTTCACCAAATCCCATGGCTTCTGTGTTGCAAAATACCGATCTACTTCCGATACAATAGATATGACTTGCGCCACTGCTCTATGAATTAATTGACCGTCCATATGTTCACGAATCTCCTGAATATTTTGGGAACAAGCATATAAAATCTCTTTATCAAACTCAACAAATACACCAGGATTTGGCATGACTCCGCCATAGTTTTTCACAATCATAGAAATGGAACGACTAACCAAATTACCGATACCATTAGCAAGATCAGCATTAACACGGTTTTTTACAGTATTGATATCATAGAAACCATCTTTTCCACAAGCAATGTCCCGTATGAGAAAGTAACGTAAGGCATCAACTCCTATTTCCTTTATTACTTCCATAGGATCAATCACATTACCTAATGATTTCGATATCTTTTCTCCCTTGTTGAGAATAAACCCATGTGAAAAAATTGTTTTTGGCAGAGGTAAATTTGCAGACAATAGAAAAGCAGGCCAATAAACTGCATGAAATCGCACAATATCCTTTCCTATAACATGCAAATCAGCAGGCCAAAACTTTGCCTTTTCTCCATTTGGATGAGGCAAAAGCCCCGTTGCCGTCAGATAATTAGTCAAAGCATCAATCCAAACATACATAATGTACTGAGGATCGTTAGGAATTTTTATTCCCCAATCAAAAGTTTTTCGAGAAATAGAAAGGTCTTTAAGCCCTGATTTTACGAAGGAAACAATCTCATTGCGTCTTTCTAAGGGTAAAATAAATTCTGGATGAGAATCATAATAAGCAAGCAACTTGTCCTGATAAGCAGATAAACGGAAAAAATAACCCTCTTCTTCCATCCATTGAACAGGATTTTTCTGAGCATTATAGTGCTGACCATCTTCTCCTTTATAAACTTCATCATCGCCACAATACATCTCATCACGCAACGAATACCATCCTGAATAAAACCCCTTATATATATCTCCTTTATCTAATATTTTTTGCCATAATATCCTGCAAGTATCATGATGACGCTTTTCCGTTGTGCGAATAAAATCATCGTACGAAATACCGAAAACATCAGCCATTTGGCGAAAATCAGCACTATTTTGATCAACAAAAATTTTTGTTTCTATACCAGCATTTTGCGCTGATTTGGCAATTTTTTGTCCATATTCATCGGTTCCTGTCGTAAACAAGACATCTAAACCATCTAAACGATGAAAACGTGCCAAAACATCTGCTATAATCATTTCATAAGCGTGTCCAATATGTGGTTTAGCATTTGGATAGGCAATAGCTGTACTGATATAAAATTTTTCACGCCCTTTTGTCAACTTTTATACCCCTAATTGAACTACACCATCTTTAAAAACCTAAGCTAACATAAAATAGCATATTACTCAAATAGCATAAAAAATACGCTCATATATAATATTACAATCCCTTGCTTTTTCAAGGAGATAGAAAATAATCTGTCTACGATCTAAATTATAAATATAAAAAGAATCAACTTTTTTCTTAACAGAAGAATAAATTTGCACAATTTGATCTGCCTCTTCAAGTTTACCGGATAAAGCCGCTTCCTTAGCTCCTTTAAACATCTCTTTCATAATAAATTCTACAAAAAAATCAAAAGCTATCTTTTTATCTTGAGGCGACAATTCATCAGAAATTTGTTGCATTTTGTACAACAAAGACTTTTCCTCTTGCGCATGCATTAGATCAATGTAAGAAGCAATGATTTTATCACAACCATAGTTTAAAATCTTTATTGCCCTAGAAACACTACCATAAGATGCAATGTTTATAAGATCTATTTTTGAGTGTAGATCTACAATCTTTAAGTTCTCAAGAGCTTTATACAAATTTTTTTCAGAAAGAGTCTTAAACTTTACCGACAAACAACGTGAGCGTATTGTTGGTAAAATAACGCGAGAAGCATGTGATATAAGGATAAAAACAACTTTTTTAGGAGGTTCTTCCAAAGATTTTAGCAGGGCATTGGCAGCATTATTGTTCATTCCATCCACAGGATCAATTATAATAACGCGCCAATAGCCTTTATCGGCGGTAAGAGATAAAAAATGCCGAATACGCCGAATTTCATCAACAGTAATAACTGTACGTAATTTTCCCGTCTTTACATTTAATGGATATGATAAATACAAAAAATTATGCAATGCGCGAGAAGCCATCTGTTTAACAAAGGGTGAATTGGGATCGGGGCTACACATCTGAGAAGGAGCATTTCTAAAGTCAGGATTTTGCAAAACATGACGCGCATAATGAAATCCTAAAGTAGCCTTACCAATTCCTTCTTCTCCTTCAAAAAGAAAGGCATGGTGCATCTTGCCAGAAGAATAATACTGTGACAAGAATTCTTCTATTTCTTCATGACCAAACAACTTCCTATTGTAGATGGGATCAAGTATACCATCTATCATCGACTTCTATCTCCCTTTGGAGGGCGAGGGAAAGAACGTTTCTGCATCAATTCCCAAACAATATTCAAAATATGAGCCGCAACATCTTGAAAAGGATGGGTCGCATCAACAATACGACAACGCTCTGGTTGATCGCGTGCAATATCTAAAAATATCCTACGCCTTTTTTCATGAACAATCCAATCTTTTCGTTCGAAATAATCTAAACTTGAATTTTTTTTCAAAGAATATCGATGCCGAATACGTTGTAGCCCGACATCTACAGGAAGATCTAAAATAATTGTACAATCTGGAACGATACCTTGAGTAGAGACTTGTTGCAGAGAATCTAAAAAAGTTTTCTTAAAATCATCTTTCTCACCTTGATAAGCATAGGACGAATCTAAAAAACGATCACAAAGCAAAATTTTACCTTCTATCAATGCGGGGCGAATAACATTTTCTACATGATCCAAACGGATAGAAGAAAATAAAATAGATTCCGCATAAGCACCAAATTCATCAACCCCACCCGTCAACAACACATGCCGAGCAGCCTCTGCTACAGGAGTTCCTCCCGGTTCACGCGTAATCTGCACATCATAATTATTTTTTTTCAGAAATCCTGCTAGGTGCGAAATATGCGTTGTTTTCCCTACCCCTTCAATTCCTTCAAAGCTTATAAATAATCCTGAATTCACAATTCACCCTATTGAATATAAAAATATTTGCAGAATAATACTTTTGCTTGATTAATACACATAGCGTTTGTTTCACAAAAATTTATTTACTACGATGTTTCTACTTCATACTATGGATAGTTCGATTGTTTTTCCATAACATACACAATATTTTTTATTATGATATTTTATGTTTAAAGATGAGGAGTAACTTAATGTATCCTACGCTCATCAATTCATCTTATTTTAAACGGATTCTTACGATTGTTATACTCAACAAATTAACTTGTCTATCCAACATCAATTCTCCAATAGAAAAAACGTATTTAAGTTATAAAACTTTCACGTTCTAAGGAGAGATTTTTACATATCACAAAACCATTCACGAACAATCTTTCATTCCAAATTTATAACATTAACATTTATTTTACCAAAAATTGAGATATTTTGCACTGTTATTGTAAAATATTTATGATATACACTGATGATATAAATTTTTTATTTCCTTAGTTATCAATAATCAGTGTTTAAAAAAACACTATGATTAATAACCTCAATGATCACGCTGAAATGATATGATGGACGATAGTATTGATCTTTTCTCGACGTTACCACCTCAAAATAAAGAGTCATCTAAAAAGTTCGAAGATTCGGATAAATTAGATAGCACCAATATACATAAAAATCATACTGTCTCCGACAACTATGACGCTTCTTCAATTCGTATTTTAGAAGGATTAGAGCCGGTACGCATGAGACCGGGAATGTATATTGGCGGGACAGATGAAAAGGCGTTACATCATCTTTTTTCCGAAGTTATTGATAATGCAATGGATGAAGTCATTGCTGGTCACGCTGATCTTATCGAAGTATCACTAGATAATAACGGCTTTTTGACCGTCGTCGATAATGGTCGCGGTATTCCTGTAGATAATCATCCAAAATTTCCAGATAAATCAACCCTTGAAATTATCATGACAAAATTGCACGCTGGAGGAAAATTTGATAGCTCTACCTATGAAATATCAGGTGGATTACATGGTGTAGGAATATCAGTAGTCAATGCCTTATCAGATGAATTAGAGGTAACTGTCATGAGACAGAATACCGTATTTTCACAAAGATTTTCTCGAGGCATTCCTTTAGGTCCTCTAGAGAAAATTGGGAAAGTACGCAATAAACGAGGCACTAGCATAAAATTTCGCCCTGATCCAAAAATTTTTGGAGAAAATGCTAGTTTTAACGCTAGCCGTCTTGTGAAAATAACAAAATCCAAGGCTTATTTATCTGGACGTGTCAAAACATATTGGTCTTGCGACAAACAAATTGCAGAAAAATACAATATTCCAGAAAAAACAGAATTTTATTTCCCTGGTGGCTTAAAAACATACCTACAGACAAGATTAAAAAATCGCTCTCTAATTTCATCTGAAATTTTTACTGGAAAAACAGAAAGAAAAGGATCCAATCCTGGATCTATAGAATGGGCAATTGCTTGGTGTGAAGAAGATCCTGAAATAACCTCTTATTGCAATACGATTCTTACCGACGAAGGGGGATCTCACGAATCAGGACTCCGTGTCGCCCTTACCCGAGGAATAAGAAAATATGCCGAGCTCACTCAGAATAAAAGAGCTGCTCTCATTACAAGCGATGACATCATGATTTCTGCTGTCGGCATTTTATCTGTCTTTATTCCTGAA
Organism: Candidatus Liberibacter solanacearum CLso-ZC1; assembly: GCF_000183665.1. Classification (NCBI taxonomy): domain Bacteria; kingdom Pseudomonadati; phylum Pseudomonadota; class Alphaproteobacteria; order Hyphomicrobiales; family Rhizobiaceae; genus Liberibacter; species Candidatus Liberibacter solanacearum. The sequence continues at coordinate 631,174 of NC_014774.1, read as the reverse complement.
CCTGAATTTGCAGGACAAACTAAAACAAAGTTAGTATCATTTGATGCCCAGCGTATTGTAGAAAACGCCCTGCGCGACCCTTTTGATCATTACTTGGTTAAAAATCCAGTTGAAACGACAAAATTATTAGAATGGGTAATTGAACGCTCTGAAGAACGTCTGAGGAGACGTAAACAAAAAGAAGTCAATCGCAAAACAGCTATGCGGAAACTCCGCCTTCCGGGCAAATTAGCGGATTGTTCGCAAAATATGGCTAAAGGAACAGAACTCTTTATTGTAGAAGGAGATTCAGCCGGGGGATCAGCAAAACAAGCAAGGAATCGCAATAACCAAGCAATACTTCCCTTGCGTGGCAAAATTCTGAACGTTGCAAGTGCGGGATTAGAAAAGATTCGGACTAGTCAACAAATATCAGATCTTATCCAAGCATTAGGATGTCGTACAAGATCACAATATCGAGAAGAAGATCTTCGATACGAGAAAGTGATTATTATGACTGATGCTGATGTTGATGGCGCCCACATAGCCTCTCTTCTCCTAACTTTTTTCTACCAAGAAATGTATGGGCTGATTGAACAGAAACATCTTTTTTTGGTCTCCCCCCCTCTTTTTAGAATAACCCAAGGCTCAAGATCAATATATGCACGTGATGAAGAACACAAACAAGAAATTCTAAAAGACTTTAGAGAAAAAGGAAGAGGGAAAATAGAAATCAATCGCTTTAAAGGATTAGGGGAAATGTTAGCATCACAATTGAAAGAGACAGCGATGGATGCTACAAAACGTACTCTTCTCCGTGTGGAATTATGTAGCGATCAAGAATCTTTTGAAAAAACAAAAGATTCAATTCATAAATTAATGGGAACTAAGGCAGATGAACGTTTTAAATTTATTCAAGAAAGAGCAACTTTTGTAGATTAAGATAGGTTTGTAATTGCAATAAGTAATGGATAGAATAAAAAAATTCTGGATTATATTTTCAGTATCTTATAAATTATAATGCCGTTTCTTAAATATCCCTTGTGACATAAAAATGGTGATCTTCCAATCTTAAATACGATCGATAAAGGTATAAATCCATGAGAGAAATAATATTAAATCCTCAAAGAATAATGCGTTGGACTATCATCTTTATAGTCTTAGCATGTATTTATTTTCTCAAAGGATTTTTTGCTCCAGTTCTCACTGCCCTTATTATCGGTTTTGCAAGTTGGCCAATATACAGTTTGTTTATTTCAAAAGAAGAAAAGTCTTTTACTCTTGAGGCAACTATTGCCACTCTAACGGTTATTTTGTTGTTCATTATTCCACTCTTATTTTTTTCTTATTACACAACATTAGAGATCAAAAATTTAGCATCGTATGTGGCCTTAGTTAACGAGAAAGGTATTCCCAAGCCTAGTTGGTTGTCTCACATTCCTGGTGGCGGTGTATGGGCGGGATTATGGACAAAATATCTTTCTCCCCCTCAAAGCCTCATGACCCTTACTGAAAATATTTTAACAACAAACGGTACTCAATTCACATTAAAATTCGTATCTTATTTCAGTAATTGTATATTCGATTACTTGTTATCTATTATCTTTATGCTAATTGCTTTATTCTTTTTTTATCGCGACGGGCTTTCCATGTCTCTACAATTAGATTCTTTGGGAGGATACCTCTTACCTGTATATTGGGAAAAGATATCAAGGATTATCCCCAGGGTTATTAGATCAACCTTTGTAGGAATGACAGTTATTGCCATCGGAGAAGGTTTAGTATTAGGATCTGCATACTGGATAGCTGGTGTTCCTTCATATACTGCATTAGGGGTTATAACCGCCATTATGGCCATGATTCCTGGAGGGGCTCCTGTTTCATTTACAGTCGTATCCATTTATCTCGTGATCAAAGGTAGTATTACTAATGCTATATTACTTTTTTCTTGGGGAGCGATTGAATTATTCATCGTTGATAAAACACTTAGGCCATTTCTTGTCGGAGGACCTATAAGACTACCATTTCTTCCTACTTTTTTTGGTTTGGTTGGAGG